>NZ_LMGC01000036.1:0-339457 GCF_001427045.1 Ensifer sp. Root558
GGCAGCGATAAAGGCCGTGCCGAAGGAGATCTTCAAGGCATTGAGCGTGCGCGGATCAAGCGCCAGCGCCACGAACTGCGCCCAGCCGAGCCCGCTGGCCCGAAACACCAGACCCGACAACGGGATCAACACGATCAGAACCAGCCAGCTCAGCGTGATCCCGAGCGACAATCCAAATCCAGGCAAAACACTCGGCTGGCGAAATCGCCAGGGTGCAGTCTTCGTCGCATCCGTCAATGGCACTACCTTTGCAGTCTTTACGCGGCACGATGAAACGCGCTTCGCTCGAGGGCTCGGCCCGGCGCGACGCGAAGCAGCGCGCGCAGCCGGGCTCGCCGGCTGCGCGCGCTGTTCAGGTTTTATTGGCCCGGCTTGTAGAGCGTGTCGAAGACACCGCCGTCGCCGAAGAATTTCGGCTGGGCTTCTTTCCAGCCGCCGAAGTCTTCGATGGTGACGAGCTTCAGTTCGCCGAACCGCTTGATATCGGCCGGGTCTGCCGCTGCCGGCTTGAACGGCCGGTAGTAGTGCTTGGCCGCGATCTTCTGGCCGGCATCGCTGTAGAGGTAGCCGAGATAGGCTTCCGCCACCTTGCGTGTACCCTTCGTGTCGACGTTGCCGTCGACGAGCGCTACGGGCGGCTCCGCCTTGATCGAGATCGACGGCGTGACGATCTCGAACTTGTCGGGGCCGAGTTCCTCGAGCGACAGGTAGGCTTCGTTTTCCCAGGCGAGCAGCACGTCGCCGAGGCCGCGCTGCACGAAGGTCGTCGTAGCGCCACGCGCGCCGGTATCGAGCACCGGCACGTGCTTGAAGAGCTCGGTCACATATTCCTGCGCCTTGGCGTCGTCACCGCCATTGGCGGAGCGGCCATAGGCCCAGGCAGCGAGGAAGTTCCAGCGCGCGCCGCCCGAGGTCTTCGGGTTTGGCGTGATCACCTGGATATCGGGCTTGACCAGATCGCCCCAGTCCTTGATGCCCTTGGGGTTGCCCTTGCGCACCAGGAACACGATCGTCGACGTGTAGGGCGCGCTGTTGTTTTCGAACTTCGACTTCCAGTCTGCCGGGATCTTGCCGGTTTCCTTGGCGATCGCGTCGATGTCCGCTTCGAGCGCCAGCGTCACGACGTCGGCCTGCAGGCCGTCGATGACCGAGCGGGCCTGCTTGCCCGAACCGCCGTGCGACGTCTGGATCGTCACGGTCTCACCGGTGTCCGCCTTCCACTTGTCGGCAAAGGCAGCATTGAAGTCCTTGTAGAGTTCTCGTGTCGGATCATAAGACACGTTCAGGATCGTCGTGTCGGCAAACGCAACACTTGCAGCTCCCAGCTGCAGGCCTCCGAGCACGATTGCCAGTCCCACCATTCCGGTAATTCGTCCAAAGACCATTTCGACCTCCATTGGTTACCAGATAAAACTATCAATTTTGTCGACTGCTACAACGTAAACCGATGACGCCAGAAGCAGCTATGGGGAAATGTCCTATCGTTTTGTCGGGCTTTTCGGGAACGGTTTGCCTGCAACCGCCTCCGCGACCGCGCCAAACCAACGACAGAATACATGGAGAGCGCGAAGCCGCTGTCCAGAAAAAATGCGCGGCGGCGGAAATATTTGGCGCGCATCTGGGAGGAGGCGACGACGGCCGTGCTCGGCCGGCTGAACGCCGAAGGCTTCCTCGGTTACTGGTCGGCGGCTGCCGGGGACGAAGCGGCCGACTCTCGCGACCGCGGCTATGCGGACAGGCTGGTCGGGGCGGAAAAGGTGGTGTTTTCGAGGATGCTGACCGAAGCTCCCTGGGAGCGCACGCGGATCGCGAATGGATCGGTGATGGACGTCGTTTCAGACCTCAAGGCGTCCGGCGAAGGTGACATTCTCGTCAACAGCAGCGCCAGCCTCATCAAGTCGCTCCTTTCGGCCGACATGATCGACAGGCCCTATCTGCTGATCTGCCTGGAGATTGCAGGAGGTGGCGCGCGGCTCTTCGAGGACGGCCTGCCGGGCACGACGTGGCGCGTTGCGCACCAGGAGACGGGTGAGCGGGGCAAGATCGCGCTCGTTTATGACCGGGTCCGCTGAGCGCGGAGCGTCAAGAGTGGCGGCGCGGCAAACGCGCCGCTCAACTATGGCGACCGGCTAAAGCACGTGGCCGCGCGCCACTACCGGCCAGATATCCTTCAGCCTGTCGCCTTCGACGATATGGACGGCGTCGAACATGTTGGTCACGACGCAGGCGTGGTTCGGCACGATCCTCAGCTGCTCGCCGACCTTGAGCCCGATTGGCCCGTCGGTGACGAGGCGGCCGTGTTCCTCAGAGAGCTGGTCGATGCGGATGTCGTCGCGGCCGAGCACGTGGCCGTAGCCGGTGAGGCCGAGTAGATCCGAGGTCAGCACCTTGCTGCCGGCATCGATGATGGCGCGGTTCTCGGAGGGGACCGAGACGACGGTCGCAAGCACCGTCAGCGCGCACTCGTCCCAGCCGGCGACGCCGCGCGAAACCAGCGAGCGGTCGTTGTAGATATAGGTTCCGGGGCGGTATTCGCTGGCAACAGGCGCGCCGTCGGCATGCATCATGCTCGGCGTGCCGCCTGAGGTGATGGCGGGGACAGTGATGCCGTCGGCCTCGATCAACTGCTTCGCCTCGCTCATGAAGGCCTGGACCTTCGCCTGGCCGTTGACGGGCGGATAGGTCATCAGGCCGCCGAACACGAGCCCCTTTGCCTCTTCGATCCGGCGGGCGAGCTTGGCGGCCTCTGCCGGGGAGCCGACACCGCAGCGATCGGCGCCGGTGTTGCATTCGACAAGCACGTGCAGCGGCTTGTCCTTGTCGGCGAAATAGCCGGCGAGCCCGTCGATGACCGTTTCGCTGTCGGCGACGACCGAGAGCGAAACGCGGTCATTGAGCCGCTCCAGCCGCGCCATCTTGGCGTCGCCGAGAATGTTGTAGGTGATCAGCACGTCCTTGATCCGGTCGCTGCCCGCAACCATTGCCTCCGCCTCGGTGACCTTCTGGCAGGTGATGCCGATGGCGCCGGCTTGAAGTTGAAGCTCGGCCATCTGCGGCAGCTTGTGCGTCTTGATGTGGGGGCGCACGCGAATGCCGTGCTCATCCGCATAGGCCTGAAAGCGCTCGATGTTGCGCTTGGCAATTTCAAGATCGACGAGAACGGCCGGGGTTTCGATCGGCAGGGGCATCGCGACTCAACTCCTCTTGGGCGGCGCAGGATCGGGGCGAAACTACCTCAACTGCCCTTGACAAGATATGACCGCGGGCCTTTGATACGTCAATCCATTATTCAAGATTATGATGCATAGTAATAGAATAATGGTGGGGAGGCTAAAAAAGGGAGGAATGAAATGAGCAAGACCGTTTTTGCAGCGGCTGCCGTCGCAGTCATGGCTATGGCCGGCTCGGCCTTGGCCCAGGAGCCGGCGAGCAAGCTGGACGAAGTTATCGCCCGCGGCCATCTGGTCATGGGCACCGGCAGCACCAATGCGCCGTGGCATTTCAAAAGCGCCGACGACAAGCTGCAGGGCTTCGATGTCGACATGGGGCGCATCATCGCCAAGGCCCTCTTCGGCGATCCGGAGAAGATCGAGTTCGTCAACCAGTCGTCCGACGCCCGCATTCCGAACATCACCACCAACAAGGTGGACATCACCTGCCAGTTCATGACGGTGACCGGTGAGCGCGCGCAGCAGATCGCCTTCACCATTCCCTACTATCGCGAGGGCGTGGGCCTGATGCTGAAGGCCGACGGCAAATATGCCGATTACGCTGCGCTCAAGGCCGGCGGCTCGTCCGTCACCGTATCCGTCCTGCAGAACGTCTATGCCGAGGCCATGGTGCATGCCGCCTTGCCGGAAGCGACGGTCGACCAGTACGAGTCCGTCGACCTTATCTATCAGGCGCTGGAATCCGGTCGTGCCGACACGGTCGCCACCGACCAGTCGTCGCTCGCCTGGTACATGACGCAGAACCCCAACCGCTACAAGGATGCCGGCTACGGCTGGAACCCGCAGACCTATGCCTGCGGCGTCAAGCGCGGCGACCAGGACTGGTTGAACTTCGTCAACACCGCACTGCACGAGGCGATGACCGGCGTCGAGTTCGATTTCTATGCGAAGTCGTTCAAGACCTGGTTCGGCAAGGACCTTGCTCCGCCGCAGATCGGATTCCCGGTCGAGTACAAGTAAGCCTCTCCGGGGCGATCCCGCCGCCTGCGGGGTCGTCCTGCGTCCTTCGGCATGGGTGGCTGAAACATGGGCTATACTCTGAATTTTGCCGCCGTCTGGCGCTCTTTCGATCTTCTGCTCGAAGGGCTGGCGCTCAGTCTCGGCCTCGCATTCGCGGCAATCCTTGCGGGTTGCCTGATCGGTCTCGTCACCGCTTTCGGGCTGGTGTCGAAAAACCTGTTCCTGCGCAAGCCGGCCGGTCTCTATGTGACCGTCATCCGCAACACGCCGATCCTGGTGCTGGTGCTGTTCAGTTACTTCGCCTTGCCGCAGCTCGGCGTCAGGCTCGGCAAGATCGAGAGCTTCGTGCTGACGCTGGCGATCTATTCCGGCGCCTATCTCGCCGAAGTCTTCCGCGGTGGGCTGCTTTCAGTTCCGCCGGGGCAGCGCGAGGCGGGGCTGGCGATCGGGCTCACGGAAATGCAGATACGCACCTCGATCATCCTTCCCTTGATGCTGCGCAACGTCCTGCCATCCTTGAGCAGCACGATGATCTCGCTGTTCAAGGACACTTCGCTTGCAGCCGCGATCGCAGTACCCGAACTGACCTTCGAGGCGCGCAAGATCAATGTCGAGACCTTTCGGGTGATCGAAACCTGGATCGTTGCGAGCTGCCTCTATGTCGCCACCTGCTCGGTATTGGCTGCCTTGATGCGCGCGGTCGAGCGCCGTCTCTCCGTGCCGAGGTGATCGCCATGGATTTTCCAGCATTTCTCGACCAGCTCTGGCTCGCCCGCATTCCCTTGCTGAAGGGGCTTGGTGTCTCGATCTCGATCTCCTTCCTGTCGATCGTCGTCGGAACGGTGCTCGGCGTCTTCGTCGGCCTGGCGCTCACCTATGGCTATCGCCCGGTGCAATGGGTCGTGCGAGGCTATACGGATTTCATCCGTGGCACGCCGGTGCTGGTGCTCGTTCTGGCGAGCTACTATGTGCTTAGCACCGTCGGTATCGATCTCGGGCCCTTCCAGGCCGGCATCCTGGCGCTCTCGGTCTTCTGCAGTTCGCATGTCGGCGAACTCGTCCGCGGCGCCCTGCAGGCGATCCCGAAGGGGCAGACGGAGGCGGCGAAAGCCATCGGCCTGACATTCTCGCAGACCTTCGTCTACGTGCTCGGGCCGCAGGCGTTGCGGCAGGCGCTGCCGGCCTGGGTCAATACGGCGGCCGAGATGGTCAAGGCCTCGACGCTTCTGTCGATCATCGGCGTCGCCGAGCTTCTGCTTCGCACCCAGGAGCAGATCTCCCGCAGCTTCATGAGCCTGGAGTTCTATTTCTTCGCCGGCTTCCTCTATTTCGTCATCAACTACAGCATCGAGCGTTTCGGCCGTTACGTCGAACGCAAGACCGCTGTTCCATCCTGAGGCTTCGGCTCCGATGACCCAGACACTGCTTGAAATCCGTGACCTCCACAAACGCTACGGCGCCGTCGAAGTGCTGAAGGGCGTCGACTGCACCATGGCGCAAGGGGAGGTCATCTCCATCATCGGCTCCAGCGGCTCGGGCAAGACGACGATGCTGCGCTGTATCAACATGCTGGAGGAGTTCCAGGGCGGCTCGATCCGCATCGACGGCCAGGAGATCGGCTACGAGACCGTGGGCGGCCAACGCCGCCGCAAGAAGGAAAAGGAAATCGCCCGCCAGCGGGCGATGACCGGCATGGCCTTCCAGCAGTTCAACCTCTTCCCGCATATGACCGCGGCCAGAAACATCATGCTCGGCCTGATGAAGGTCCGCGGTATGGGACGCGATGAGGCGCGGGCGGTTGCCGAGAAATGGCTGGACCGTGTCGGGCTGCTCTCACGCATCGATCACTATCCCGGCCAGCTCTCCGGCGGCCAGCAGCAGCGCGTGGCGATCGCCCGGGCGATCGCAATGAACCCGAAGCTGATGCTGTTCGATGAAGTGACCTCGGCGCTCGATCCGGAACTCGTCAACGAGGTGCTGCAGGTGATCAAGGGGCTTGCCGAAGACGGCATGAGCATGCTGCTCGTCACCCACGAAATGCGCTTTGCCTATGAGGTCTCGACGCGCGTGATTTTCATGAACCAGGGCCGCATCGGCGAAGAGGGCAACCCGAAGCAAATGTTCGTGAAGCCGCAGACCGAGCGCCTGGCGGAGTTCCTGAAAAGCTCGTCGTTCAATTGATGTGGGGGCTATGATCGGGCCGGCCGCCGCGGCAGCGACGGTCGGCTCTTGTTCGTCGCGAAAGGCTCAGCCTTTCGCCAGCGACCGGCCGCTTTGCGGATCAAAGAGATGCAGCGCATCCGCCTCGATGCTAAAGGCGCGCTCGTCACCGGCCAGAAGCGAGCTGCGCGGTGGCAGGCAGGCGGTGATGCGCTGCTCACCGATCCGTGCCGTGGTGACAAGTTCCGGGCCTGTCAGTTCGACCACTTCGACGCGCGCCTTGAATTGCGGCCCAGTCTCGTCGCTGGAGGCCAGCCGCAGCGCTTCCGGGCGGATGCCGATCTTGACGCGCTGACCATCGGAGACCACACCGCGAAAATGGGGCGGCAGGGCGATTGCCTGATCACCGCCGGCGATCGTCACCTGGCCCTGAGCAACGGTCGCATCCAAGATGTTCATCGGCGGCGAGCCGACGAAGCCGGCGACATAGAGCGTGGCGGGCCGGTCGTAGATCTCTTCCGGCGTTCCCAGTTGCTCGATCCTCCCGTCGCGCATGACGGCGATACGGGTCGCAAGCGTCATCGCCTCGATCTGGTCGTGGGTGACGTAGACGACAGTCGTCTTCAGCATCTGGTGCAGGCGCTTGAGCTCGGTGCGCATTTCCATGCGCAGCTTGGCGTCGAGGTTGGAGAGCGGCTCGTCGAAGAGGAAGACCTGCGGATTGCGTACCAGTGCGCGGCCGATCGCGACGCGCTGGCGCTGGCCGCCGGAGAGCTGGCTTGGCTTGCGCTCGAGCAGGTTTTCGATCTGCAACAGCTTGGCGGTTTCTTTTACCGCCTTCTCGCGTTCGGCGACCGGAACCTTGCGCATCTCCAGGCCGAAGCCGATGTTCCGCGCAACGCTCATGTTCGGGTAGAGCGCATAGGACTGGAACACCATGGCGATGTCGCGATCCTTCGGATGCGCGCCCAGAATTGAACGCTCGCCGATGCGGATGTCGCCGCCGCTTGGCTCCGCCAGTCCGGCGATGATGTTGAGAAGCGTGGACTTGCCGCAGCCGGATGAGCCGAGAAGGACCAGGAACTCGCCGCTTTCGAGCGCGATGTCGATGCCCTTCAGCGTCTCGACTTCGCCATAGCGCTTGTGAATGTTCTCAATCGCAAGAGCGCTCATGCGCCGGTCTCCTGAAGGTAGGACGAAAGCGGTTGGCCGTAGCTGCGCGGCAGGGTGGAGATCGCCTCGGAAGCGATGGCGACGCCGGTGCGCAGACAGGCTTCGAGCGGCATCTCGGCGGCAAGTGCCGCGAGGAAGCCTGCATTGAAGACGTCGCCGGCGCCGATCGTATCGACCACGGTGACGACGGGTGCTGGCGACGATGAAAGGCGGCCTTCCGCGTCAATGGCGATCGCGCCGTGTGGTCCGCGCTTGACGACGACGATCGCGCCTTCGGGCATATGTTTTCGGAGTTCGCGTGCCGCCTCGGCCGGGTCGGTGACACCCGTCAGCGTCGTCGTTTCGACCTCGTTGAACAGCGCGAGCCGGCAGCGCTTCATCCAGCCGATGGTCGCGGCGCAGTTCGCCTCCGTCCAGCCGTCGAGCGGCCAGCCAGTGTCGAGTGCCACCGCAATGTCGTGCGCATCGGCCCAGTCGAAGAAACGATCGTATTCGGCCGTCAATGCGTCCGTCAGGAACGAGCCGGTCAGAAGCGCGTAGCCGCCGCGCAGCTTCTCGCCCTCGAGCATCGCCCGGACTTCCTCGAAGGTGAGGAGCGGCAGATGTCCGCGCGTGGTGAAGAAGGTGCGCTCGCCGTCGGGATGGGTAATGCCGACCGAGAGCGTGGTCCCGACATTTTCGACCGGCCACGCCTCGGACCGCTCGGGAAAGGCCTGCCTCAGCCAGGTGCCGAACTGGTCGTTGCCGACATTGGCTGCGATTGCGTAGTCGACGCCGAGCGAATCCCAGGCGAGCGCGCTGTTGCCGGCGCAGCCGCCGACGCGCAACTCGTCATGGTCGACGATGATTTCGGTTCCGGCTTTCGGCCAGGGGGCCGCCGGCCCGAGGATGAGGTCGACATTGGCGTTGCCGACCACGGCAAGAGGACGCATCGTTATTCGCTCCGGGTAATCTTGGTCGAGCGCACCGGAGTGCCGGCATTCTCGACGCGGGCCGCCGCAAAGGCGATCATGAAGGACTGCGCGACCGGCAGCATGGCGAAGATTGCCGCGAGGCCAGTGGCCGGCGCAAAGGGAATGGTGGTGACACCATCGCTCGCCGCCTCGCCGGAAGCGTCGAAGACGATGACCGGCGAACCGGCTTCGGCGGCCGAGATCGCCATAGCGCGAACGAGCCCGGCGGTTGCATCCGCTCCACGGAAGAGAACGACGCCAACCGAAGGGCCGAGCATTTCCATAGGCCCATGCCGGAGCTGACCGCCTTCGAGCGAGAAACAGGGCAGGCGCGAGAGTTCGGTCAAGCCGAGACCGATCGCCTCTGCGAGGCCCTGCAGGCGACGGCCTGAGGTGACGACGGAGCGGACGTTGCTCAGGGCCGCAAGCGCTGCGGACGTATCCGGCGATTGCGGGTTTTCCAACGCGGAAAGCGCTTCGCCGGTGTCATCGCCGAGGGCTGCGAGGACGGAGAGGTGCAGGGCGAAGCTGATTGTCAGGCTGCGGGTAGCAGCAAAGGCCTTTTCGGTGCCGCCGACGCCGACCAGCGAAGGCGCGTTGCTTGCGAGGAAGGAGCCACCTTCCAGCGTCAACCCGAACGTGTGCGGCGTTCCGCCATCGGTCTCGGCGAACCAGCGCAGCACTTCGGCGCTTTCGCCGGACTGCGAAGTGATGAGGATCGTCTTCTCCTCGATCGACAGCGGCTGGCCGAGCTGCTCTGAAAGCGGCAGGGCGACGGCGTCGATGCCATGAGCGCGGTAGAGCGGTTCGACAGCGCGGCCGACCGCATGCGAGCCGCCCATGCCGAGCAGCAAGAGTTTGCCGGTCGCTTTCAGCGAGCGGGCGATCTCTGCGGCGCGCGGCGCTGCGCCGCGGACGGAGGCGACCGCATCGGCGGCCTGGCACGCCATTTCACGATCGATTGCGGCGAGCCCTGCGGGGCGTTCCGAAGTGGTCATGGCCGTCATCCCTTCACACCGCCGCTGGTAAGCCCGGAGATCAGGGCACGTTGCATGACGAGGCCGATCAGTACCGGGGGCAGGGCGGCCAGCACCCCGGCTGTGGCGATCAGCCCGTAATCGGAGACACGGCCGCCGGCGAGATCGGAAATGGCGACCGTAAACGTCTTGGCGCGCAGGTCCGACGTGAAGAGCAGCGCGTAGAAGAATTCGTCCCAGGCAAGCAGGAAGGCAAAGAGTGCCGATGTCGCCATGACGGGTGCTGCTAGCGGCAGGGTGATGAGCCTCAGGATCTGGTCGAGGCGGGCGCCGTCGATCATCGCGGCACTCTCGATCTCCTTGGGAATGGAATCAAAGCCGGATTTCAGCAGCCAGGTGGTGAAGGGCGCCAGAATGGTGAGGTAGACGAGGGCCAGGCCGAACACCGAATTCAGAAGCCCGAGATAGGCAAGCCCCATGTAGAGCGGCACTGCGAGCGCCACCGGCGGCAGCATGTAGGTGGCGATCACCGCATAGAGCGACCAGGAGACATTTGACGTGCGCGACACCGCCCAGGCGGCCGGAATGGCGACCGCGATCGCTGCCAGCGTCGCCATGCCGGCGACCTTCAGGCTGTTGAACAGCGAAGCGGTAAAGGCCGCACCCGCGCTGTTCTCGATCGTCGAGAGAAGCAGCCGGTAGCGCGAGAGGTCGATTTCCTCTGGCCACCAGTTGAGCGGCTTCGCCGAGAGGTCGGCGGCCGACGAGATGCTCATGACGAAGAGCCAGAGGATGGGGGCGAGAATGATTGCCGCCAAGAGCAGTGCTGCCGCATAGACGAAAACGGTAAAGAGTGGGCTTTGGCGTTCCATCACGAGGCTCCCGCGGCTTTGCGCACCATGGCCGCGTAGGCAACGGCGAGCACGGTGACGAGCAGGGTGACGATCAGCGCCAGCGACGCGCCGGATCCCGCCCGCTGGAAGGAGAAGGCTTCTTGATAGACCAGGATCGACAGGGTGCGGGTGCTGTTGGCCGGACCACCGCGCGTCATCACCCAGATGAGGTCGAAGACCTTGAAGGCCTCGATGGTGCGCAGCACCAGCGCAACCAGCAGCGGGCCTGCGAGATAGGGCATGATCACGTAGCGGAAACGGTTGAAGGGGCCCGCACCATCGACGAGCGAGGCGGCGGTGATATCTCGCGGCACGGCCTGGAGGGCGGCAAGCGCGATCAGCGCGACCAGCGGAAAGTTCTTCCAGCAATCGGCGACGATCAATGCCGCCAGCGCCGAGCCGGGTTCGCCGAGCCAGGAGCGGTAGCTGTCGATCACTCCGAACTGCAACAGGGCGGCGTTCAGCGCGCCGTATTCCGGGTTGTAGATCAGCCGCCACAGCGTGGCATTGACCACGGTCGGCAGCGCCCAGGGCAGGATCATCAGGGCTCTGAGCGCCGTGCGGCCGCGGAATTGCTGGTTGAGCAGCAGGGCTGCGAGCACGCCCAGCACCATTTCCGCGGTAACGGAGACGACCGCGAACCAGGTCGTCGTGATGAACGCACGCTGGAAATTCGAGCCGCCAAGCATCTTGGCATAATTGTCGAAGCCGACGAACGTGCCTTCGGTGCCGACGAGCTTGGCGTCGGTGAAGGAAAGCCTGATCGTGTCGATCAACGGCCAGCCGATGACGGCGATCATCACCGCCAGCAGTGGCAGCATGAGCAGCCATGCGCGCGTTGTTATCCAGGTGCCGGACATAGGATGGAAACCTTCTCGGGCCTAGGGAGCCCCGTCATGCTATCGCATATTGCCCCGGACCGTAATCGACCCAAGCGAATGATGCGCCAAATCAAAGTGTTAAAGCGTTGCGGCGGCGCCGCCAATTCCCGCGGTCCCCGGGCGGTTTCCCGCCCGGGGCTTGGGAGGGCGGCTCAAAGGCCGCTGTTTTCGGCCGCCGTCTTCAGGGCGTCTTCGGCCGAGGCTTGGCCGAGAAGCGCTTCCTGGATCGCCTGTTGAAGGGCGGTCGAAAGTTCCTGGTACTTGGGGGTCGTCGGACGCGGATACATGGCCGCGAGGCCAAGCTTGGCAGCACCGATCAGCTCTTCCTGGCCCTTGGTGACGCTGGCGTCCTCATAGGAGGAGGCCCAGATCGGCAGGCTGAGCTTGGCGTAGGTGTTCTGCGTCTGCTGCGAGGTCATGTAGACGATGTACTTCCAGGCATCGTCCGGGTTCTTGCTGGTCGAGGTGACGCCGAGGCCCATCGAGCCGTTGACGGCCGAGACTTCGCTCTTGCCGGCCACGCCCGGTGCCGGCACGACGCCGACCTTGCCCGCGACCTTGCTTTCCTTCGGATCGTTGGCGAGGTTGTACATGTAGGTCCAGTTGAGAGCGAAGGCGGCTTCGCCGTTCTGGAACACCTTGCGCACGTCCTCCTCCAGGAATTCCTTGGAGTTCGGGTTGGTCAGGCCCGAGGTGTAGCTCGTCACCATGTAGTTGAGCGCGTCGAGACCGCCGCCAGAGGTGAAGGCCGGCTTGCCGCCATCGATGAACTTGCCGCCATAGGCGCTGACAAGCGTGGTGTAGTCGCAGATCGCGGCTTCGGCCTGCGACCAGCTCCAGGCGATCGGGGTTGCGAGCAGACCCTTGTCCTTGATGACCTTGGCCTGTTCGGCAAGCTCGTCCCAGGTCTTCGGCGGTGCCTTGATGCCGGCCTTCTCCAGGATTTCCTTGTTGTAGAACAGGTACTTGGTGTCGAGGATCCAGGGCATGCCGTAGCGCTTGCCGTCATATTCGACCGTCGTCCAGGCGCCGGGCAGCACGCCGGACTTCATCTCGTCGGTGATGCGGTCGGTGACGTCGACGAGCACCTTGTTGGCGGCATATTCGGCCGGCCAGATCACGTCGAAGAGCACGACGTCGTAGCCGCCGCCGGAGCCCTGTGCCAGCACGGTCTTGTCGTGCAGGCCTTCATAGGGAACGAATTCGAGATTGACCTTCACATCCGGGTTGGCCTTGGTGAAGGCCTCGGTCATGGCGCGTACATCCGCCTCGCTATAGGCGGCCTGCGCCATGAACAGTGCGTTGAGCGTCGTTTCAGCATGCGCGTGGCCAGCGAATGAGACGCCGGCAAGGGTCGCGCAAAGCAGCGTCGTTCTTATGGATTTCAACATTCCTACCTCCCAATGACATAAGCGTTTCAGATTTCCCGGCATGCCTTATGCGGCACGCCGCATGCGAGAAGTCCGCTCTTCACAAAGCGGCTGTCGACATAACAATTGGAGCGCTCGCGGTCGGTCCTGCCGCCGCTGTCGTTCCCCCGAAGCTCTTTTCGGCTTCTATTAAGTCAATTGTCTTGACTTATTTTTTGTTCAATATTCTAACAGTGTCAAGAGGGGTTTTTGGATGAACGATATGCGCCTGATCCGGGCGAAGAGCGGCACCAATCAGGAGGGGACGAGCGCGCATAACCGCCGCGTCATGATCGACGCGTTGCGACTGAACGGCCAATTGTCCCGCGCGGAACTTGCCCGCGCGACGGCGCTGACGAAGCAGACCGTTTCCAACATCATCGAAGATCTGGAGCGCGACGGGCTGGTCGAGTCACTGCAAGCAGTGCGTAATGGCCGCGGGCAGCCTTCGACGCCCTACCGGCTGGTGCCGGAAGGCGCGTTCGCAATCGGGCTGCAGATCGACCGGCACGTGACGCGTACGATCGCGGTCGATCTCGTCGGCCGGGTGCTCGCCCGCGGCGAGGCCAACCTGCCGGCCGGCGGGCCGGCGACCGGGGTCAGGACCATCCTGGAGCTGATCGAAAAGACCCGCCGTGACCTGACGGCGCTTGCGCCGCATTCGGAGGATCGCCTGGTCGGGCTTGGCGCTGCCATGCCGGGTCCCTTCGGCGTGGAGGCCGATGCCGACGACCCCTGGATGATGGCCGCCTGGCAGAACTTTCCGTTGCTCGAAACGCTTGCGGCGGGCACCGGGCTCGATGTCGGCCTGCAGAACGACGCCGCTGCAGCCGCCACCGCCGAGCGTATGGTCGGGGCGGCGCATGGCGTCGATCATGCGATCTGCATTTACTTCGGCTATGGCCTCGGCGCAGGCCTGATCCTCAACGGCGAACTCTATCGCGGCGCGAACGGCAATGCCGGCGAGATCGGCATGATCCTCAGCTTGCCGCGCGGGGCCAGTTCCGACGAGCGCATGCCGCTCGAACACCGCGCCTCGATCGCTTCGCTGTGCAAGCTTCTGGACCTCGACCCCGCCGATCCGGACCTCTATGCACGCATCGATGCTGTGGCAGAGAGCCCGGACCAAAGGCTGCTGCGGTGGATCGATGCCGCTGCCTTTGAAATGCGCGCGGCTGTTCAGGCGCTGGAAACGATCTTCGACCCGCAGACGGTGATCCTCTGCGGTGGCCTTCCGCCGGGCCTTGCGCGCCTGTTGACCGACGCGATGATGCCGCTGCTTCCGTCGATAGCCGACCGGCGAGACCGTACACTTCCTCGGCTGCAGGTCGGCTTCACCGATCCTTGGGCGGTGGCGATCGGCGCTGCCGCCGAGCCGATCAGCCGGACCTTCGATCCGCGCTTTTCCGCGATCCTCAAGACCCGGGCTGGCGCCGCCATCTGACCGCCGGCTTTAGACGATCAGGTCCGGGGTTCGTCCAGACGGGCGAGTTCCGCAAACTCGGTGCCGAGAAAATCGAGCAGGGCGCGGACGGAGGGAAGCAGGCCGCGCCGCGACGGGAAGGCAGCATGAATGATGCCGGCCTTCGGCGCCCAATCGGGCAGCACGTCGACAAGCGTGCCGTCTTTCAGGTCCTGCCGCACGACCATGGTCGGCAGCTGGCAGATGCCGACGCCGTTGAGCGCGGCCAGCCGCAGGGCCACCATGTCTTCGGTTACGAGGCGTGGCCGATGTCGGACGATCGCGGTCGCGCCGTTGGGACCGTCGAGCCGCCAGTCGTGGCTTTGGCGGTCGGGGTTCCAGGCAAGGCTCGGCAGGCCGCCGAGATCCGCCGGTGCCGGCGGGTTGCTCAAACCGGCAAGCAGCCTGGGGCTGGCGACCAGCCTTTGTTTGCTCTCGGCGAACCGCTTGACGACGAGATCGCTTTCCTCGAGCGGCGGGAAGCGCACGCGGATGGCGACATCGATGCCTTCACGCAGAACGTCGACGCGGCGATTGGTGCTTTCGAGCACCACCTCGACCTTCGGGCATTCGGCCATGAAGCGCGCGATCATCTCGCCCACCTGGAAATAGACGACCGACGACGGGCAGCTGACATGAACCACGCCCTGCGGTTCGGAACGGGTGCGGTCGATCATTTCCTGCGCCGCCTCGGCCTCCACCAGCATGGCGACGCAGTGGCGGTAATATTCCCGTCCGATCTCGGTGATGACGAAGTGGCGCGTCGAGCGCTGCACCAGCCGCACCCCGAGGCGCTCTTCGAGAAGGCCGATGCGACGGCTCAGGCGCGAGCGCGGCATGTTCAGTTTCCGGGCCGCGGCAGCAAAGCCGTTCTGTTCGACGACGTCGACGAACAGCTTGAGATCGTTCAAATCCTGCATGGGCGTTTGTCCTGTTTTCAGGACACTGTAGACCGATAGGGCTGTCTAGCGCCAGATTTGGTGCAGGCATATCTTCCCTCCAACGCTCTCGCTGACATGGCGAGACCAAGGAGAAACAGCCATGAGAAAGATACTCGGCATCTTCGGGAATGCGCATCCGCATTGGGTTGGCGATGGCTTCCCGGTCCGTTCGCTGCTGGCGCGTGACCGCGCCGGCGATCATGTGAGCCCGTTCCTTCTGCTCGACTATGCTGGGCCGATGAATTTTGCCCCTGGTGTCACGCCGCGCGGCGTCGGTGTGCATCCGCACCGCGGCTTCGAGACGGTGACGATCGTCTACCAGGGCGAGGTCGACCATCGCGACTCCGCCGGCAATGGCGGCCATATCGGTCCGGGTGACGTGCAATGGATGACGGCTGCGGGTGGTATCCTGCATGAGGAGTTCCATTCGGAGCGCTTCACACGCGAAGGCGGCACGCTCGAAATGGTGCAGCTCTGGGTCAACCTGCCGGCCGCCCACAAGAGTGTCGATCCCGGCTACCAGACGCTGCTCGACCGCGACATTCCGACGGTCAGCCTGCCGGATGGTGCGGGATCGCTCAGGGTGATCGCCGGAAGCTACGCCGGAACGCAAGGGCCGGCGCGCACCTTCACGCCCGTCAACCTCTGGGACCTGCGCCTGAAGCAGCGAGGCTCGCTCAGCCTCGATCTGCCCGAGGGCCATTCGCTCGGACTGGCGGTCCTGCGCGGTAATGTGCTCGTCAACGGTAGCGATCTTGTCGGAGAGGCGCAATTCGTTCTCTTCGGCCGCGACGGTGGCGGCATTACGCTGGACGCCAATTCGGATGCGACGGCGCTCATCTTGACCGGCGAGCCGATCGACGAACCGGTCGCCATGTACGGCCCCTTCGTCATGAACACCGAACAGGAAATCAGGCAGGCGATGACGGACTTCCAGTCCGGTCGATTCGGCAAGATCGCGAGCGTTTAGCCGCGCGAGACCGCATCGCGAACACGGAATGAACCACGACTGAACAGGAGACCGGGCGGTACCGCCCCTCAATCCCAACGCCGAAGCGCATGCGCTTCGGGGAACCCGAACGCATGCCTGCTTCCCGAATGCAGCCATGCAATCAAGCCAGCAAGGAGCAAGACCATGACACCTGCAAACTTCAACGGACAGCGCCCGGTTATCGATCCCGATGATGCGGTGATGCTTTTGATCGACCACCAGAGCGGCCTGTTCCAGACCGTCAACGACATGCCGATGCCGAAGCTTCGGGCCCATGCGGCAGCGCTTGCCAGCATGGCGACGCTGACGAAAATGCCGGTCATCACCACGGCCTCCGTGCCGCAGGGCCCGAACGGCCCGTTGATCCCGGAAATCCATGCCAATGCCCCGCATGCCAAGTATGTCGCCCGCCGCGGCGAGATCAACGCCTGGGACAATCCGGACTTCGTCGCCGCCGTCAAGGAAACCGGCCGCAAGACCCTGATCATCGCCGGCACGATCACCAGCGTCTGCATGGCCTTCCCGGCGATCAGCGCCGTGCATGACGGCTACAAGGTCTTCGTGGTCGTCGACGCTTCGGGCACCTATTCGAAGATGGCTGAGGAGATCACCCTTGCCCGTGTCGTTCAGGCCGGCGTGGTGCCGATGGATACGGCAGCGGTCGCCTCCGAACTGCAGCGCACATGGCACCGCGACGACGCCCAGCAGTGGGCCGAGATCTACACCAAGATCTTCCCGGAATATCAGCTGCTGATCGAAAGCTACCTCAAGGCCCAGCAGGTCGAGAAGGATCAGGAACAGCTCGACTCGCAGCGCGGCTAAGGCCCGCGTCGGGCAAGAGAATCAAACACCCACGGCAGATATCCTGCCGTGGGTGTTTTGTCTTGATGATTAGCGGCGGTCGATTTCCAGAATGGTCTGGAATAGCACTTCTGCGCCGCGGGCGCATTCCTCGGGCGCGGTATATTCCGCCTCGTTGTGCGAGAGCCCGTCCTTGGATGGCACAAAGATCATGGCAGTCGGGGTGATTGTCGCGATATGGGCGGCATCATGCCCGGCGCCGGAGACCATGTCGGTCGCCGAATAGCCGAGCGCTTCCGTGCTGGCGCGCACGGCGTCGATGATTACGGGATCGAAAACGACAGGCGCCTTCGACCAGATGTGGTTCAAGGCGACACCTGGCCCAGTCTTGCGGACAGCCTCTTCAAGGGCCGCTTGCATCTGATTGAGCCCCGTCTCGGAAGGATGGCGCATGTCGATCTGGAGCCGAACGGAACCGGGCACGACATTGCGCGAATTCGGCCCCACCTCGACGAAGCCGACGGTGCCCACACCCGGCGGGTTTTGACGGGCGATGTCGCGGACGGCAAGGACGATCTCGGCCGCCGCAACAAGTGCATCGTCGCGCTGCGCCATCGGCGTGCTGCCCGCATGCGCCTCCGTGCCCGTGATAGTGACATCGAACCAGCGCAGCCCTTGGATGCCCGTGACGACACCGACCTCGGTCGCCGACGCTTCGAGCAGCGGCCCCTGCTCGATATGGAGCTCGACATAGGCGGCAAAGGAAGCTGGATCGATCTTGGCCTCGCCGCGATAGCCGATCGCATCGAGCGCCGCACCGACCGTGATACCTTCGCGGTCGGTGCGCGCCTGGGCGTCATCGAGCGCCAGCGCGCCGGCAAAGACGCCGGAGCCCAGCATTGCCGGCGAGAAGCGGGAGCCTTCCTCGTTCGTCCAGTTGACGACCACGAGCGGATGGCGAAGCCGGGTGGCGCCTTCCTTGAGGGTGCGCAGGATTTCGACACCGGCGAGCACGCCGAGGATGCCGTCGAAGCGGCCGCCCTGCGGCTGGGTATCGAGATGGCTGCCGACGGCGATCGCCGGCAGCGACATGTCCTCGCCGGCATAGGTCGCAAAGATGTTGCCGATGGGGTCAATCTCGACCGTGCAGCCGAGCGCGCGGCATTCCGCGACATACCAGTCGCGGACTTCACGATCCTCCTCGGTCAATGTCAGCCGCGTGACCCCGCCCTTGTCCGCAGCACCGAAGCGCGCGGTCGAGACGATGTCGGCCCACAGCCGGTCGCCGCTTGTCGCCGGCGTGTTGATGCGGCTGGTTTCGCTGCGCATGGCTTCGGCGCTCATTTCTGCTGCTCCGGCGCGTCCTTGTTGAGCCGATAGCGGAAATCGCAATGGGAGGCGCCCTGCATTACAGTCTGGGTGCGCTCCAGCGTGATGCGCGGGTCGTAGCCGGTGCAGAAGACGCCGTCGCGGTTGCAGGACAGCAGGTGTCCGATATGGCCGAGGCCCATCTCGCGATAGGTCTCGGCGTAGCGACAGCGCTTGACGTTGTAGTGGAATTCCTCGTCCGTCGCCTTGGTGACCTCGATGACCAGCGCGTCGTCCTGGGTCCAGAGATCCTGAAGTTCCTGGAAGGTGCGCAGGTTGGTGCCGCCGGGTGTCTTGGCGGCAAAGGTCCGGCCCGCCTCGATCGCGGCCTTGGTGATCGCCTTGTCGAGGATCGCCTGGGCGCGCTCCTCGCCGATCTCCTCGCGCATCGCCTCATAGATTGGCGCGATGATGCCGGCCTCGATGCGGCGGCGCGCGAGAATTCCGATCTCGCCATCTATCGCGACGCGCGAGTCGGCGTTTTGATTGTCCGTGTTTTCCATGCAATGCCTCCCTGTCTGCCTAAGGGCAGAAGAACAGGGGCAGTTTACTACGCTGTCGATGCTTCCGTGTTGCAAATCCGTACCGGAACGATCGAATGCTGTGCAAATATTTTGCGCCAATCTCCGACCGCGCAGGAATCATTCCCGCTTTTTGGGGAATATGCATAGCCGCGTGGTGTAGCGCCCGGAATCGGCGCTGTGCCGTCAGCGCTCGCTGCTTGAAACGAACCAGCGGTAATAGGGATTGGTCGGCTCTACGCGCATCAGCAATTCCATGTCGCGCGCCCACTCGTCGCGGTAGCCGGCATAGGCATTCAGCGAGGCCTGGTAGAACAGCATCAGCCGGTTGTGGGCATCCGTCACGGATTTGTCGAACGCCGGGTCCGCGCCGAGAAGCGGAGCCTTGCTGCGGAGGGCAACCAGGGCCGGCAGCGTGCGCTGCAACTCGTCGGGGCGAACCCAGCTTGCATATTCGATCCGCGGTTGGTCGTCGGTGACCGGCAGGGCCGAACCGGCATAGCGCTCCAACCCGGTGCGATCGGACATCCAGGTCGCGAGCAGGTCGGCCGGTCCGGAAATGCCGACGTCGCGAAGCGCTGCTGCAAGCGTCGGGTCGGCGAGCCGGGCGGCAATGCGGGAAGCGTCAAGCTCCTGCGGCTCGACGGAGCCAATGAGCAGCATCTCGTGCAGTTCGGTCGACCAGAGTGTCGCATGCGGGAAACTGTCGAGGAAGCTGCGCACGAGCGCGCGGGTGTCCTCGTCGTTCTGAGTGGCGATCGGCAGCCATTGGGCGACAAGCCCGTTCGGCGCGAGGCGCTCACGCGCCAGGCGATAGAAGTCGGACGAGTAGAGGTTGACCACGCTGGCGGCCGAGGGCGGCGGCGGTTCGAGCGTGATCAGATCGTAGCGGGATTGGCTCCGCATCAGTTCGCGCCGGCCGTCGGCTACGCGCACGTCGAGACGGCTATCGCCAGCCGCATTGAAGTTGCCGGCAAAGAGCGTCGAGGCGCGGGCGACCGAGGGCAGGAGTTCGGCGGCAACGCGCCGGTCGAGGCCGGGATAGGCGAGCAGCGCACCGGCGGTGATGCCGGTACCGAGACCGATGACCAGAGCCGATTTCGGCTCGCCCTTGTGGATGACGAGCGGCAGTAGCGCCTGCAGCCGCATGTAGCGCAGCGACGGCATGGCATCGCCGGTGTTGGAAACGCCCTGGATGTAAAGGCGGCGGAAACGGCGGTCGGGCTGCCCCTGTTCGATGACGGCGACGGTGGCGCCGAGACCCTCTTCATAGGAAACGATCGTGCCATTGCCGCGCGAAAGGTTGAGCAGGCTCGCCAGCCGATCCGACGGCACGATGACGGCGATCAGCACGGTGAGGGTGCCGAGAGCCGGTGCGAGTAGCCGCCGGCCCATCCAGCCGCCCTGTCCGCGACTGACGGCGACGAGCCCGATTGCGGCTGCGGCAATGGCGAGGACGGAAAAACTTCTGACGATACCGAGAGACGGGATCAGCACAAAGCCGGTCAGAAGCGTGCCGAAAATGCCGCCGAGCGTGTTCAAGGCAAGAACCCGGCCGGTGTCGCGGCCGGCGTGTTCAGGGTCGACGGCGAGCCCGAGGGCGACCGGGAAGGCGGCGCCGAGGATCAGCGTCGGGATAAAGACGATCGTCAGTGCGGCGACGAGGAAGCGCGCGCACATGCCGGCAAAGATGCTACCGGTGACGTCGGCGACGGCGGCCTCAGCGCTGGTCTGCAGCGCCGTCAGCCAGGGGCCAAGCAGCGCAAGTTCGGCGAGCGCCACCAGGCCGGCGAGCGTGATCAACAAGCCGAAGGCCCCCCAGGGGTCGGACAGGCGCTCGCTCCGGCGCGCAAAAAGGGCGGCGCCGAGGGCAAGGCCAGAAAGATAGGTGGCAAGCACCACGGAAAAGGCGAAGGAGCGGGTGGAGATGAACTGCACGATCGCCTGCGACCAGGCCACTTCATAGCCAAGGGCGATACCGCCGGCGATGGCATAGAGGACAAGCGCCAGCCGCGAACCGTTAGCGCTACGCGTTTCCCCAGGGAGTGTCCCTTGAACAGGTTCCCGGGCGATAGGCACATTCAGGGAAAGCGCGATCGCTGCGGCGACAAGGCCGAGCCCCGCTGCCGCAAGCCCTGTCGCCTGAACGCCGAGGGCGGGAATGAGAACGAAAGAGACCGCCAGGCACCCGGCGATCGCGCCGAGCGTATTGGCGGCATAGAGCCTGCCGCCCTTCGCGGCGACGCTGCCTGCTGAGGCGTTTAGCGCCCGCAGCAGGACCGGCAGGGTGCCACCCATCAGGAAGGCTGGCGTCGCCACGATCAGGACCAGCAGGGCCCAGGCGGCGAGCGGGCTGGTGCCCTCAATCGCGACGAAGACCGGCGCGATTCTGGAAAGTATGAAGGTGACGCCGACGCCGAGTATGGCGACCCCGGTTTCAAGCAGGGCATAGAGGCGGAGCGGCTGGCGGGAACGGTCGCCGGCACGGCCAAGGACAAAACTGCCGAGCGCAAGGCCGAGGAAGAAGGCGCTGACCCCGGTGCTGACCGCATAGACATCGACGCCGGTGACCAGCGAAAGCTGCTTGATCCAGAGAACCTGAAAGACCAGAGCGGCGGTGCCGGAGAGGAAGAGCAGGAATGCCGCGGCTGCCGGAGCGATGTGCGTCCGCTTTGCCGCCGAGGTGCCCTCATTCGACTCCTCGAAAATTACCGATCGAGCGGGCGGAACGGTCTTCGTCATTGCGGCACGCCATCTCTTAACAAAGGCAGGAAGAGAAGGCGGCACACCAGGCGCCGCCTTCGAGAGTGTTATTGGGCAGGTTGGGACTTCGCCAGGATCTCGTCGATCTTCTGGTGCACGCTTTCTTCGATCTGATCGACCGAGAAGCTTGCCGGCTTCTGGCTTGGCGGATACTCGATGAAGGTTTCGAGGAACGCGGCGGATTTCCCGACCGCTTGGGCGAAGAGATAGGCATTTTTCGTTCGCCAGTCGTTGTATTGATCGGAGACGATGTCCGCCCGCTCATAGGGGTCCATCCGCAGGTTGAAGATCTTCGGTGCGCGCAGGCAGGTGAAGGGATCCTGCCAGACGTCGAAACCTCCCGGCTTGCGCATTTCGCAGTAGACGGCTTTCCAGTTGTCCCAGCGCATGCCGACGAGCTTGGCGTCGTCGTTGAAGTAGAAGAACTCCTTGCGTGCGCTCTTTGGCTGCTCGCCGGTGAGGTAGGGCAACTGGTTGTAGCCGTCGAGATGAACCTTGAATGTCTTGCCGTCGAGGTCGGTACCCTTCAGCAGACGTTCCTTGATGTCCTTGTCGCCGGCGGCAGCCAAAAGCGTCGGGAACCAGTCGAGACCCGAGAACATCTCGTTGGAAACGCCCGGCTTGATCTTGCCGGGCCAGCGGATCATTGCCGGTACCCGGAAGGCGCCTTCCCAGTTCGAGTCCTTTTCGCTGCGGAACGGCGTGGTCGCCGCATCCGGCCAGGAGAACTGGTTGGGGCCGTTGTCGGTCGTGTAGACGACGATGGTGTTGTCGGCGATCTTGAGCTCGTCGAGCAGGTCCAGCAGTTTGCCGACGTCCCCGTCATGCTCGATCATGCCGTCGGCATAGTCGTTGCCGGGCATTCCGCTCTGGCCCTTGTACTGGTCGCGCACATGGGTGAACAGATGCATGCGTGTCGTGTTCATCCAGGTGAAGAACGGCTTCTTTGCATCCGTCTGCTTCTTGATGAAGTCCATTGCCGCCGCGGTCGTCTCGTCGTCGATGGTCTCCATGCGCTTGGAATTGAGCGCTCCGGTGTCCTCGACCTTGCCGTCGGCGAAGGAGTGCAGCACGCCGCGTGGGGCATAGGACTTGAGGAAAGCCGGATCGTCCTTCGGCCAGTATGGGCGTTCCGGTTCTTCTTCGGCATTCAGGTGATAAAGGTTGCCGAAGAACTCGTCGAAGCCGTGTGCCGTCGGCAGGAAACGGTCCTGGTCGCCGAGGTGGTTCTTGCCGAACTGACCGGTGGCATAACCCTGGGCTTTCAGCGCCTGGGCGATCGTCACGTCGCGGTCCTGGAGTCCGACCGGAGCGCCGGGAACGCCCACCTTGGACATGCCGGTGCGCAGCACGGTCTGGCCGGTGATGAAGGTAGAGCGGCCGGCGGTGCAGCTGTTTTCGGCGTAGTAATCGGTGAACATCATGCCGTCGTGCGCGATCCGGTCGATATTCGGTGTCTTGTAGCCGACGACACCGAAGGAATAGGCGCTGATATTGGTCTGGCCGATATCGTCGCCAAAGATGACGAGGATGTTGGGCTTGGCGGCATCCTGCGCGAAGGCCGGCAGCGCGGAGGCGGAAATCGACGACATAAGCACGGTGCCGGCGAGCGCCAGCGCTTTCGGTTTCGCGGCATGCCCGATGGTACACGCGGCGAGCCGGCCAAGCCGGTTTTTCAGATCGATACTCATCTCATGTCTCCCTGAGGCAGCAAGCAATCGCTCTCGGAATGCAGGCAAAGTTTCGGATTTACCGATTCAACTTCTACCGGCGGGTGTCCGCGGGTAAGTACGTAACAGTTACGAAGGTCGGCGACGGCGGGTAAATCAGGTCCGGCCCACGGCTCCGAAGCGCCTTGGCGGCGCGGCCTCCAGACCGGGATTAAGATCGGGCAAGTCCGATGTCGGGCCGCCGCCATCGGCGGAGGTTTCGGCCAGCCAGCGCTGTCTCGCCACGTTCAGACCGCTGCGTAACCGCAGGAGATCTGGCCCGCCCTGATGGGAGCTGCTGCTGCCATAGCGGCTGCGGCGATAATCGGCAAAAGCGTTTGCCGTCGCCGGGTCGGCGAAGCTGTCGAGCCAGCGCGAGACCGGCGTGTTGCCAGTCCGGCGTGACCAATGGTCGACCGCCGTCTCCAGCCGCGTGGGGTCGTGATCCCGACAGGCGTCGAGCACGTGGCGAAATGCCGTGGCCTCGGATTGCGCCCTCTGCTCGAGCGCGGTTTCCAGCCAGGTTTCGAGGCGGCCGAACAGATTGGCGGCCAGCTGGATAAGCGCCGCGAAAGCGGCGATCGATGTCGCGATGCCGAGCCACCACAACCAGTCGAAAGGTTCCTCAGCGGGCGGCGGCGCAGGCGGGGCGAGTGCGGGCGCAGCCGCTGGGGCAGCGTTGACGCTGACGGTCACTCTGGCCGCCTCGGCCGTCTGCATCGATCCGCTCGCCGGGTCGAACCAGGGCAGGCTGATCGCTGGAAGCGCGTAGGTGCCGGGCTTTGCAAAGACGTAGGTTGCCACGTCCTTGCGCAGTCCCGCCGTGATATCCCCGCGTGACGTGCGCTCCTCCGAAAGCACCGGATCGTGCCGGTAAATCTGCACGTCCGCGGGGGCGTCGAAGGTCGGTTCGGGGATCATCATCGGCGCCAGGCCGGCGGCGCGGATGGTGATGGTCCGCACCAGGGCATCGCCTGCCTTTAGCCCCGCGGGATCCCGGTCGAAAGACTGGGTGAGGGTGATTTCTCCGGCGGTGACGCCGGCCTCTCCACCTGCGCCTTGCGGAACGGCTTCGACCGTGAACTTGAGCGAAGGCAACGTCACCTGACCCTTGCTCATCTGGCCGGGTACGGCGGCATAGCCGAACGGAATGATGGCGGGCGGCAGCACGTAGTCGCCTGCCGCCTGTGGGTTGATCGCGTAGGTTTTGCGGATGCCTGAGAAGGCCTCGCCGTTGACGGTCTCGTTGAGGTTCATGCCGCGTTCGTCGGGCATGGTGACGACAGTGCCGGGAAGATCGAACAGAGGAAACTGCGGCGGCGAAAGGAAGTAGTTCGGCACGAAGACGTCGACGTCGACCTCGATCTGCTGGCCGGCATAAATCGGCGCCTTGGTCGTGAGCGTCGCGCGGGCAAAGGGATTGGCGGCGAAGGCCGTGCCTGCAAGCCAAAGCGACAGGCCGAGGAGCCAGATGATCAGCCGCGGCAGGGCGGCGAGGGCTGTCACGGGGCCGCCTCCTTTGCTTCGATCGCAAATTTTCGTGCCAGCAGGTCGGCCGGCGACACCTGGATGTTGCGCATCCACATGTCGGCCGTCTGCGGTCCGCCCTGAACGGTCGCTTCCGTTCCCTTCTTGCCCTTGTCGTCGAACTGGGCCTGGTCCGGGTCAATGCCCGCCTGTTCCTGCTGTGCGTCCTGTTCCTGCTTGTCCTTGTCGGCCTTGCGCTTTTTGGCGATCTCGAGGTTCTTTTGGGCGTCGGTCCAGTCGGGGCGGCGCTTTAGCGCCTGCTCGTAGGCGGCGATCGCCTCCTCGGCCTTGTCGAGGTGCAGGAGGGCATTGCCCTGATTGTAGTAGCTTTCCGCCGTATCGCTCTCGGCAAAGGCGTCGATCGCATCCTGGAAACGGCCGGCGCGGTAGAGCGCTGCGCCGCGCCAGGCGGGATCCGCGAACGTTTCAGAGGCCCCCTGGAAATCGCCCTGTTCGAAGGCGCGACGGCCCTGCTGGTCCGGAGTGAGCCAGAGGTCGATAAAGCGATTGTCCGCCGCCTCCACCCGTTCGCTGCCCATGAGCGAAGTGGCCGCGAGCAGATAGACCGCCCAGCGTATGGTCCAGCCGCGTCGGAACCAGAAGAGGCCGAAGACGGCAATCGGAATCGTCAGCCACCAGCCGAGATCGTGCCAGCGCGTCAGCCCTTCGGCCGTCTTCGCTGCAAAATTCGTCTGGATGCGCCTGATGATCCAGCTGACGTCGGCGTCATCGGATGTCACCGACGCCACCTCGGCCTTGGATGCGGACTGCAGCGCCTTGAGGCCGTCGACATCGAGCTTCGCCCTGACATGCGCGCCGGTGGCGTCGGTCAGGAACCCGCCGTCCGCCGTCTTGACCGGACCGCCTTCTGCCGTGCCGATGCCGAGCACCATCAGCGAGTTGCGCCCCTGATACCCACCGAAGGCCGGGAAGGCGGAACGCTCGACGCCGTCGGTCATGAACAGGATGGTGCCAGGCACCGTTTCGTTGGCGAGCGCTTTTTCGACCTCCTGCAAGGCCTTGGCTGTGTCCTTACCCTCAACGGGCATGATCTGCGGCGACAGCGCGGCGAGGTAGGATTTGACCAGCGCGGCATCGTCGCTGAGCGGCAGCACCATGTGGGCGGAGCCGGCATAGGCGAACAACGCGGTGCGCGAGCCTTTCCTCCTGTCGAGAATGTCCTGGACCTTCAATTTGGCGCGTTCGAGCCGCGTCGGCGAAACATCGGTCGCGTTCATCGTCGGGTTGAGGTCAATGGCGATTGCCAGAGGTGCGGTGTCCTCGACGAAGGGCGGCCGTTCACGCTGCCAGGTCGGGCCAGCGGCTGCGATCGCCGCAACGGCGATCAGTGCGGCGGTGACGTGCACCGGCTGGAAACGCCGTTTCCCGCCCTTGTCGATCAGCAGGTGATCGAGCAGGTGCGGTGCGATCATGTCCTGCCACTGCGAGCGGACATCGCCGCGCCGGGTAACGAGGTAGATCAGCAGCGGGACGGCGGCGAGCGCCAGCAGCCACAGCGGCCGCAGAAAGTGAAAATCCGCGATCATGGCGCTGCCTCCCGGCGCTGACGCCGGTCGCCGAGCGAGGATAGGAGCCACATGACGGCGTGATAGGCGAGCACCAGCAGGAGTGCCGCACCCAGCGGATAGTAGAACAGCTCGATGCGCGGCCGCCAGGAGAGCGTCTTCTGGTTTGCCGGCGTCAACTGGTCGAGCAATTGGTAGATGTTCTGCAGACCGGCCTGATCCTGGCCGAAGAAGTAGCGCCCCTTCGTCGCTTCGGCGATCTGCTGGAGTGCCGCCGTGTCGAGCTTCTGTTCTCCTTGAGCATTGGGATCGCCGATGCCGACCGTGTGGATCACCACCTTTCGCTCGGCGGCGATGCCGGCGGCCTTGTCGGGCGGCATCTTACTGGCGGTGTCGTTGCCGTCGGTCAAGAGGATCATCACCTTGTCCGGCGCGGTGCTGGCGTCGAACATTTTGATCGCCAGCCCGATCGCATCGCCGACGGCGGTGCGGGGACCGGCCATGCCCGGCAGGCTGTCGGCCAGCATCAGCTTGACGGTCTTGTGGTCGAGCGTGAACGGTACCAGCGGATAGGGCGCATCGCCGAAGGCGATCAGGCCCAGCCGGTCATTGGGCCGCCGGTCGATGAAGTCGGCGACCACCGCGTGCACCGCTTCGGCGCGGGTCTGCAGGTTGCCGGCGGGATCGCGAAAGTCGCGCGTGTCCATCGACTGTGACAGATCGATCGCCAACATCAGGTCGCGCTGCGGTTCGACCTTTTCGATCGGCGGCTCGACATATTGCGGCCGCGCCAGCGCCAGCACGATCAGCGTCCAGCAGATGGGTGCGATCACCTTCTGGCCGAGATTGGTTCTCGGAACGACGGAGCCTTCGGTCGGACCGAGATTGGCCGCCGCGGTGATGTCCTTGAAGAACGGCACCCTGACGGCGGCCGACTGCTCGCGGTATGGCGGAAGCAGCCACCAGACAAGGAAGGGCAACGGCAGAAGGATCAGTGCCCAGGCGTGGTCAAGCACGTACATGATGCGCCTCGATCCAGTGCCGCGCTGCCGCGATGTAGGCCTTTGCCTCAGCCTCCGGAACCGCGGCGAGCGCCTGGCTGCCACGATACTCGGCTTCCTCGAAAAAACGCGCAGAGGCGATCGGAAAGACGGGACCGCCGGAATGAGCGTCGAGATATTTGGTCCAGCCGGTGCCGTGCAGGCCGGCAATGGCTTCGCGTGGCCAGATCGAGAGCGCGGTCCGCTTCAAAAGGACAGGCAGGGCCGCGAGCGCCTCGCCACGCGATCCGGTGGCGGTCAATCCGGCTTCTATCTTTCTGAGGTCGGCGAGCGCCTCGCGGCGGTAGCTGTTGGCCTCCCAGCGCCGGTACCAGCGCCAGCAGGCAAAGGCCGCCATGAGAAGGATAATGCAGCCGAGCACCGCCCACGCCTTGGTCTGGGGCATCATCGAGACAGGCTGCGGCAAGGCGATATCCGCGAGCTGCCGAAGGGCGGCGTCGAGCATCGGATCTCTCGCAGGTGCCGCCGTCGCCATCATCGCCTCCGCTGCCGGCTGGCGAGTTGGCCGAGCATGGTGCGCAGCTGCGGCGCCACCTCTTCCGCCGCAGAGATCGGCAGCATGGGCAGGCCGAGCTCCTCCTGCCAGGCGCGCAGCGCTCGCCCGCGCTTGCGGGCAAAGCTGTCGATCGCCTCGCGCACATTGCCATGGCCGAACTGCACTTCGGCCTGAAGCAGCCCGCCGCTAAAGACGATATCGCCCTTGCGCGGCAGTTCGAGCAGGAAGGGATCGTAGATCAGAACGCAGATCACATCGTTGTGGGCCGAAAGCTTCAAAAGCATGTCGCGGGTTTCGAGGCTGTAGCCGTCGAAGTCGCTGACGACGATGATCAGGTGATCGTGCCGGGCGATGTTGGCAACGGTCGTCAGCACGACGTCGAGCTGCTCGGCTCCATGCGGCGCCTGCGAACCGGCCTGCAGTGCGGTATTGTGGCGAACGATGCTGTCGGCGAGCCGGATCACCGCTTCGCGGCTGCGGTATGGGCGCGTTTCGGTCACCTCCTCGTCGCCGAAGACGAAGCCGCCGACACGGTCGCCAAGGGCCAGCACGCGCCAGGCGGAGAGCGCTGCCACTTCCGCCGCGGCGACCGACTTCATCGCGCGGCGGCTGCCGAAGAACATGTTGATGCGCTGGTCGACGAGGATGAGGGCCGGCCGGTCCTTCTCTTCGTCATAGACGCGGACGACCGGCTTGCCGGTGCGCGCCGTCACGCGCCAGTCGATGGCGCGGATGTCGTCGCCGGGCAGGTAGTTGCGTAGTTCCTCGAACGAAAGTCCGCGGCCGCGCATGCGTGATTCGTGACGGCCGGCAAGCAGGCGGCGCACCGGCGCCTTGCGCAGGAACGTCAGATCGCGGGCCATCGCTTCGAGACCGACAAGTGCGTCCACTGAGGTGTAGACGCCGGTGGCGTCGGCGGTGCGTGGCTTTATGATGCCGCGTGAGCGGGCGAGGGCCGGCAGGGATATGGCCATCGGCGAACCTCCATCCTCAGGCGACCGCGACGAGCTCGACGATGCGGTCGATCACCTGGTTGGCGGTGGTGCCGCCGGCATGCGCTTCGTAAGAAAGCACCAGGCGATGGCGAAAGACATCGTGCACGGTCGCCTGCACATCGTCGGGCGTGACGAAATCGCGGCCGTTCAGCCAGGCGTGCGCCCGCGAAACCTTATCGAGGCCGATGACGCCGCGCGGGCTCACGCCGACCTGAAGCCACTTGGCCAGATCCTTGTCGACCTTGTCGGGATAGCGCGTCGCCATCACCAGCGCGACGATGTAGTTCTCGATCGCTTCGGAAACGGTGATCGCCGATATTTCCTTGCGTGCGGCAAAGACCGCGTCCTGGGCAAGCTTTTCCGTCGCATGATTGTTGGATTTGGCGTTGGTTTCCTCCGAGCGCACGAGCCGCATGATGTCTGCCTCTGAGGCTGCGTCCGGATAATCCACCTGGATGTGCATGAGGAAGCGGTCCAGTTGCGCTTCGGGCAGCGGATAGGTGCCTTCCTGCTCGATCGGGTTCTGGGTCGCCATGACCAGGAACAGATCGGGCAGCACATGGCTCTTGCCGCCGATCGTGACCTGGCGTTCCTCCATCGCCTCGAGCAGCGCCGATTGCACCTTGGCCGGCGCCCGGTTCACCTCGTCGGCGAGGATGAGATTGGCGAAGATCGGCCCTTCCTGGAACTGGAACGCGCCCTTGCCGCCCTCGGAAAAATAGATCTCGGACCCCGTGATGTCGGCGGGCAAGAGGTCGGGTGTGAACTGGATGCGCGAAAGCTCCGCATCGAGGTTTTTGGCCATGCTCTTGATCGCTCGGGTTTTCGCAAGTCCGGGCAGGCCCTCGACCAGCAGATGGCCGTTGCTGAGCAGCCCCAGCAGCAAGCGCTCGATCATGCCCTCCTGGCCGATGATCGCTTCGCCGATGCGCTTGCCGAGTTGCTGGATATCGTCGCGTGCACCCATGAAGTCCTGCTCCCTTGCCCCGCCGGCAACATCAGTCGTCATGAACTTTCGCGAGAGCTTATTGTTAAATCAGGCCAATTGGAAAGAACGTAACAGTAACGAAGGCCTGAGCGGCGATGGCGGATACCTCTTGTGGCACGCGGCCTGCGCCCCGAGGGCTTTGGGCGATTGCGTAACGGTTACGTACTTTGGGCAGCGGGCATTTGGCGCTAACGTGTGCAGACCGTCCGCGCGCGTGCTAGCCGACGGTGCCAAGGGAGATCAGAGCCACATGCAAATGTCCCCGAAAATGCCCCTTGTCGACGAAACGCCCGCGGCGATCAGCGCCCGCGAGCAAATCTGGATCGAGGGCGGGACCTTTCTCATGGGTTCGGACAAGCACTATCCGGAGGAAGCGCCGGCCCATCCGGTGAAAGTTGACGGCTTCTGGATCGACGTCACGCCCGTTACCAACCGGCAGTTCGCCGCCTTCGTCGAGGCGACCGGCTACGTGACCGAGGCGGAGAAGACGCCCGATCCGAAGGACTATCCGGGCGCGCTTCCGGAAATGATGCGGGCGGGTTCAGTGATCTTCGACCCGCCGAAGCGGGTGACCAGCAACAGTCCTTCGCAATGGTGGAACTTCAAGTTCGGCGCCGACTGGCGGCGGCCCTATGGGCGGCAGAGCAACATCCGCGGCAAACTCGACCATCCGGTGGTGCAGGTCTCCTACCTCGACGCCAAGGCCTATGCCGCCTGGGCGGGAAAGGACCTGCCGACGGAGGCCGAATGGGAGTTCGCCGCGAAAGGCGGGCTCGAAGGCGCGGAATTTGCCTGGGGGGACGAACTGGTGCCCGAGGGACGTTTCATGGCAAACACCTGGCACGGCATGTTTCCGACGGAAAACCTGAAGCCCGACGGCTTCGAGCGGACCTCGCCGGTCGCGAGCTTTCCCGCCAATGGCTACGGCCTCTACGACATGATCGGCAATACCTGGGAATGGACCAGCGACTACTGGTCCACCCGCCACCCTGCGCCGGCGCAAAAGAGCTGCTGCATACCCGCCAATCCGCGGGGCGGGGACCGGGAAGCGAGTTTCGATCCGCGGCAGCCGACGATCCATATCGCCCGTCGCGTCGTGAAAGGCGGATCCCATCTCTGCGCGCCTAACTATTGCCGTCGGTATCGTCCGGCGGCGCGTCACGCGCACGAGGAAAACGCGGCGACGACCCATATTGGGTTCCGTTGCATTCGGCGGCCCTGATCCGGCCGGAGGACTTGAAAACCGTTCCGCCAGGAGGATGGATGATGACGGCAACAGCGATGCGTTTGGGGTTCGTGATGGACGAAAGGGCTTGCAAACCGCGGCTTCGCGCAAGGCTCGCTGGCCTGCTGCTCGCGTTCGTTGCGGCCTTCGCCTCACCTGTTGCCCTTGTGGCGGCCGATGCGCCGGCCGACATTCTGCCCTCGTGGAACGATGGCGAGGCGAAAAACGAGATCGTCGATTTCGTCACACGGGTCACCAGCGAGGGCAGCGCCGATTTCGTGGCGCCGGCAGAGCGGATCGCCGTCTTCGACAATGACGGCACGCTGTGGACCGAGCAGCCGAACTATTTCCAGGGCATGTTCGCCATCGACCGCGTCAAGGCGATGGCGCCCGAGCACCCCGAATGGAAGGACAAGGAGCCTTTCGCATCGCTGCTGAAGGGGGACATGGCAGGCGTTGCCGCCGCCGGCGAAAAAGGCATCGTCGAGTTGGTCATGGCGACCCATGCCGGCATGACGACGGACGCGTTCACGAAAACGGTCACGGATTGGTTCGCGACCGCCCGGCATCCGCGCTTCGATCGCCCCTATAACGAGATCACCTTTCTGCCGATGCGCGAGTTGCTCGATTATCTCAGGGCAAGCGGCTTCAAGACCTATATCGTCTCGGGCGGCGGCATCGAATTCATGCGGCCGATGACCGAACAGATGTATGGGATCCCACCCGAGCAGGTGGTCGGCAGCAGCATCACGACGAAGTACGAACTCGACGGCGACGCGCCGGTGCTGATGCGGGAGCCCAAGATCGACTTCATCGACGACGGTGCCGGCAAGCCGGTCGGGATCAACACCTTTATCGGCCGCCGCCCGATCTTCGCTGCCGGTAATTCCGATGGCGACTATGAGATGCTGCGTTGGGTAACGGCGGGGTCCGGCCCGCGTTTCGGCATGATCGTTCACCATACGGACGGGGAGCGCGAATGGGCCTATGATCGGCAATCGCCTGTCGGCAAGCTGGACAAGGCGATGACCGAGGCCGAGCAGCGGAACTGGCTTCTGGTCGATATGAAGAACGACTGGCGCAAGATCTACGCCTTCGAAAAATAGGTGGCTGCACGGCTGGCGCCGTGCGCCTCAGCGATCGATGTCGGGGCGAGGGCCGAGTGCCAAGTGCGACTTTAGCGCGGGGCCGTGGTCGACTATCGTCGCGCGGACGATGGTGCTCTTGCTCGTCTTTCCCGCCGCGGAACATCTCTCAACGCCGATCGCGATATCGCGTGTGCCGCCTGTGCGGCTGCTGACGGCCCGAATCATGGGATTCGAGGCGAAGATTGCCAAGGTGCCGGCAATCCGGACCAATGTTACTGTTACGTACTTCCGAAAATCGGCGTTCGTGCCACTTTTCGCTCAGGGGAGAGGTAAGCGAGGGTCGGATTGGCCACAAGCACCGACCGGCGAGCCGGCCCCCCGCCCGCAACGGTGTCTGGTCGTCGCTGACACCTTGGGGAATGCAAAGGCATGAGCATCGATTGTCGTTCAAACGGATGGTAAACCATGCCCAGCGCAGCCTCTCAACGGGGACTACTGAAGCTTATGCTCAGGCTGCCGGCTCTGCGCGGCCAGTTGCAATTGCTCTGTGCCAAGAACCAGTCCCTGGCAAGCCTCTGCGAAGCCTATGAGGAAGCGAGCTCTATGCTTGACCGGCAAAGGCGTCTCGCCCCTCTGGATCATTCGATGATCTCGGAGTATGAATTGATCTGTCGCGAGATCGAAGAAGAGGTCATTTCCGTCTGTATCGCCGATACGGGGACGTGAGCGTAGTCCGTTGTGATTAACAAATAGCTCGCTTGAGCTTGTCAGAGCGACGAAAACCCCACAAGAATTCTATGGGAATGATCGGGCGTTCCTGTTCCAACTTAAAATGATTCAATTCTTCGATGAAAATATTTTGTGACGGTGCGATATTCTTCTTTCCGCCACAGAAGCTCTCGTCTAGAGTTCGCCTCGCGTTGCACTCTCTTTGGGGTTGTGGCAGTTGGGAGCGCATCATGGAAGCCAGCAGAAATGCGGGTCAAACGAACTGCATTGCCGTTGCAGAATGCGAGGCGCGAGCCGCCCTTGAGCGCATTCTTGCCGACAGCCAGTTTCACGCGACCGAGCGTCATCGCAAGCTGTTGCGGTACGTGGTTGACGAGTTTTTCGCTGGCCGTTCGGGCCAGGTGAAAGCCTACACGATCGCCATTGACGTCTTCGGACGGCCCGCCTCCTTCGATCCTGCGACCGATCCGATCGTGCGTGTGGAAGCGTCGCGCCTGCGCGCGGCCCTGGCGCAATATTACGAGGCGCTCGGCGAAAGAGCGGAGCTTCGCATCGAGCTGCCGAAAGGCAATTACGTTCCGCAATTCGTGATCAGCGGTGAGCCTTTGAGAGGGGTGCTCGAGAGCACGACGCCGGTTGCTGAGGCGGCAGCCGAGCAGCCCATCGAGCTCGCGATTGCGCCTGCCGTTCTTGCCCGCAAATGGCGCCCGCTTGCGGGCTTCGCGGCACTTGGAACCGGCGTGGCGGTCATGGCCGGGGCCTTCTACGTGTCCATTGCCGACCACCTTCCCTGGCAGCCGGTTTTCTCAGCCAAGCCGACGATCGTCGTTGACGTGCCGACGCGGCAGGGTGCCGACGACGACGTGCAGAAGAAGGCGGGTGACTATCTGGTCCACGCACTCTCGCAGTTTTCCGCCGTCCGCACCCTTGCGCCGGTCTCGCCCGCGGGTGTCGACGTGGCGTCGATAACCGGGTGGGTTTCGTCCGCGCCGCCGGTCAAGCTGCAGGGCAGCAAGGAATACAGGCTTTCCATCGCCTACAGCACCGACGAGCGCCGGCATGAGGTCTCCTGGCAGGTGATCGATGTGCAAAGCAACGAGGCGTTGAGGTCCGGCAGCTCGAAGGTGGCGCTCGACAGCGGCGACGCGCAGGAAATACAGGAAAAGCTGCTTTCTCGTCTGGCCCTTTCGCTTGCCGGCGAAGAGGGCGTCATTGTCAGTCTGGAGGCTGCGCGGCAACTGGTGACGCCGTCGATCGGCTTCGGCTGCGTGCTTCAGGCGGATGTGGCACTGGCGCGGATCGACCCTGAGGGACTGGTTTCGGCCCACGGCTGCCTTGAAAAATCCGTCGCCTACCAGGCCGCCGACGCCGATGTTTTGGCGAGCTTGGCGATGGTGTTGGTGGCAACCGGCGAAGCGAGCGCCGCGCCGACGGTGGCTGAGCGTGCGCTGAAGCTCGCCGACAAGGCCGTTGCGCTGGCACCGCAATCGAGCCAGAGCTACGTCGCCCAGATGCAAGCGCGCTTTGCAGCCGGCGACAGGGAAGCGGCGTTCATTTCCGGCCGGCGCGCGGCGGCACTCAATCCGCTCGACGACGCCATTCCGGCGCGGCTAGGCCTGCTGCTTTTCGTCAGCGGCGCCTATTCGCAAGGGGTGAATCTGGCCCGTGTGGCGGATGCCGGCAGCGAGTATCTTCACCACGATGCCGCGCTGACCCTGGCGCTGGAAGACTACCGCAGCGGCCGCTACCGCGAAGCGCTGAGGCGCGCACGCGAACTTGCCAATCCGGCGGACATGGCGGTCAATCTCCTGCGCGTGGCAGCGGCAGGCCAACTCGGCCTGACGCGGGAAGCGACCAGCGCCTTGGACGGATTGCGCCTGAACGAAACGCGCGCGTCGCAGCCGTACGATACGGAACTGATCGCTCGCGGCTACGCGCCGGACCTGATCGCGTTGCTCGATGACGGTCTCGCCAAGGCCGGCTTCGCCCAGCAGTAAGGCCGGGCCCGAGCCCCTTTTAGTTTTCGGCGGCGACCCGGATCACCAGCTTGCCGAAATTGCGGCCGTCCAGCAGACCGATGAAGGCTTCCGGCGCATTCTCGAGCCCGTCGACGATGTCTTCGCGGTAGCGGACTTCGCCGCTTTTGATCCAGCCGGCCATCTCCTGATAGAAGAGCGGCCTCTGATCGGCAAACTCGCGCTGGATGAAACCCCGGATGAGCAGGCTCCGGCTGAGCACTTCGCGCATGACGCCGGGCAACCGGTCGCTCCCGGCTTGCGCGCCTGCGGGCTGGTTGTAGTGCGCAATCAGGCCGCAGACGGGCACGCGAGCGAAGTCGTTCAACAGCGGGAACACCGCATCCCAGACATGACCGCCGACATTCTCGAAATAGACGTCGATGCCTTTGGGGCAGGCGGCGGCGAGCTGTTCGGCGAAATCAGGCGCGCGATGATCGATCACCGCGTCGAAGCCGAGCGTGTCGCGAACGAAGGCGCATTTGTCCGCACCGCCGGCGATCCCGACTGCGCGCGCACCCTTGATGCGGGCAATCTGCCCGACCGCCGAGCCGACGGCGCCGCTTGCAGCCGCCACGACGACCGTTTCGCCCGGCAGCGGTTTGCCGATCGTCAGCAGCCCCGCATAGGCGGTGAAACCGGGCATGCCGAGAATGCCGAGTGCCGTCGAAAGAGGTGCGGCCGCCGGATCGAGCTTGCGCAAGTCAGTACCACGCGACAGCGCATAGCTTTGCCAGCCGGAGTGGGAAAGAACGAAATCGCCGTCGCTGAAATCCGGGTGACGCGAGCGGAGGACGCGGGCGACCGTGCCGCCCTCCATGACAGCGCCGATCTCCACCGGCTTGGCATAGGAGCGGCCGGCATTCATGCGGCCGCGCATATAGGGGTCGAGCGAAAGGTAGAGGATCTTCAGGAGAACCTCGCCTTCCGCCGGCTCCGGGATAGCCGTTTCGACGACGCGGAAATCGCTCGGCACCGGTTTTTCGGATGGCCGCGCGGCAAGCAGGACCTGGGTATTCTTGCTCATAGTCTTTTCCTCCTGTGCGTGTCCCGATGCCCCGCGGCGGCTGACGCGCGACGAGAAGCTCTTTTCGCATGAAACGAAACAAAGGCCTACAGACGAGTTTTGAGCCGCAAACGGCTCCGCGGGCTCGCCGCTGCGGACGAGCCCGCGGAAAATGCGAAAGCGTCTTACGCTCAGGCGGCGTCGATCGCTTGTCTGAGATCGGCGATGATGTCGTCCGAATGTTCGATGCCGATCGAAAGCCTGACATAGCCGGGCGTCACCCCGGTCTTTAGCTGGTCGATCTCCGACAGCTGCGAGTGCGTCGTCGTGGCTGGATGAATGGCCAGTGAGCGGGCGTCGCCGATATTGGCGACATGGTAGAGCAGTTTCAGCCCGTCGATGAAACGCCGGCCCGCCTCGCGACCGTCCGTCAGCTCGAAGCCCACGAGCGCGCCATAGTGGCCGTTCAGCAGATATTTCCCGCCGCGTGCCTTCGCCTCGCCATCCTGGAACTTCGGGAAGATCACCCGCGCCACCTTCGGGTGGGTGCGGAGGAACTCGGCCACCTTGATGGCATTCTCGTTGTGCTGTCGGATCCGGAGCGGCAGCGTTTCCAGACCCTGGATGAACTGGAATGCGTTTAGCGGGCTGATCGCGGCGCCGAGGTCGCGCAACAGCACCGCGCGGGCGCGCAGGATATAGGGATGAAACGCGATCGCGGCCGCTTTTTCGAGCCAGGTCTTGCCCTGGTAGCTCGGGTCAGGCTCGTGCAGGTTCGGATGGCGCGCCTCATGCTCGTGCCAGGGAAACTGGCCGCTGTCGATGATCGCGCCGCCGATCGAGGTACCGTGCCCGCCGATGTATTTTGTCGTCGAATAGACGACTACCGCAGCGCCGTGGTCGAAGGGCCGGATCGTCAGCGGGGCCGCCGTGTTGTCGACGATCAGCGGAATGCCGAAGCGCTTGCCGATCTCGGCGACCTCGGCGATCGGAAAGACTTCGAGCTTCGGATTCGGCAGGGACTCGGCATAATAGGCACGTGTCCGGTCGTCCGTCGCCCGGGCAAACGCCTCGGGATCAGCCGCATCGACGAAACGAACCTCGATGCCGAAACTTTTCAGGGTGGCGGCAAACAGCGCCCAGGTACCGCCATAAAGGCCGGCGGCGCTGACGACGTTGTCGCCGGAGCGCGCAAGGTTCAGGAGCGCGAAGGCCGATGCCGCCTGGCCGGAGCCAAGTGCCAGCGCGGCTGCTCCCCCTTCGATCTCCGCCAGCCGCTGCTCAAACGCGTCTTGCGTCGGGTTGGAAACGCGGGTGTAGAGATGCCCCGGCGCCTCCAGCGCAAAGAGCTTGTCGGCGCCGTCGGTGCCGGGCAGTTGATAGGAGGTCGTCTGGTAGATCGGCACGGCGACGGCGCCGCTTGCCGGATCGAAACGATAGCTGCCGCCGTGGAGCGCCAGCGTTTCGGGATGCAACCGCCCGCCGGCTTCGCGCAGGCCGTTCGGCGTCTTGATCTCGACTGCCGGTTCTTCCGGCTTCTGATGGATCGTCATGCCATTTCTCCTTGGCTCTCAGGTTGATCGGCGCTGTCCGGTTGATCAGGCGGGCACGGCCGCCTTTGGCTGTTCCAGCAGGTCTGCGTGGTGCGCGGCGGCGACATCGGGGTGCGAGCGCAGCCGGGATTTCAGCACGTTGCGGCCGACCTCGTGGAAGAGCGGGTTCTGCGGATCCTGGGTGACGCCGCGGACCTCGGCTGCAAGCTGTGGCGGGAGATCGAGCACCGGGATGGTCGAAGCGAGATTGGCGCCGAGGAAGAAGGCGACCGAGAGCCGATCGCCGCCAGCTGGCGGCGTTACCACCCGGTGGATGTTGGCGAGCAGATAGCCGTTCGATGCCAGTTCCAGGAGTTCGCCGACATTGATGACGAAGGTGCCGCGCTTCGGCGGTGCGTCGATCCAGCCGCCCTTGCCGTCGTCGACCTGCAGTCCGCCGACCACGTCCTGCAACAGGATGGTGACGAAGCCGCCGTCCTTGTGGGCGCCGACGCCCTGATCGCTTTCGGTCTTGTCGCGGCCGGGATAGCGGATGATCTTCAGCAACTGGTTGGGGCCATCGCGATAGATCGGCCCGAAGACATCGGGCTTCTGCCCGAGCGCTTCGGAGAAAATCTCGATCAGCCGGATGCCGAGCCCGGTGACGGCTTCGATATAGCCAAGGATCGCAGGCTTCAGTTCCGGCAAGGCGTCCGGAAACTGGTTCGGGCCGACAAGCCGCTTCCACGGCGCATCGCCGGACGCGATATTGAGGCTCTGGCGCTCGGGACCAAAGTCGACCTGTTCGCGCCAGTCCTGCGTGCCGCGCGTGTATTCGAGGCCGGCGCGATTGTAGCCGCGGAAGTGCGGCGACTTGCGCATCTCGATCGCCAGCTTGTCGTCCTCCGGCAGCGCGAAGAAGCGGCGCGAAAGCGAGAGAATGCCGTCGATTTCGTCCTGCGGGATCCCGTGGCCCTCGAGATAAAAGAAGCCCACCGAGCGGGCAACGCTGCGCAACTCGTCGAGCGCTGCGGCCCGCTCGGGGTGGCCCGCCGCAAAGCGCGAAAGGTCAAGGACGGGCAGGGTTGGATTTGTCTGGCTCAAGCTGGTCTCCCTTTGTCGTTCAGGCGGTGGGCCAGTCGATAAGGGCCCTGCGCCGGTTCGCACATGATGGGAGAAGCCTAACCGGAGGTGGCTCGCTCACTCAATATTGTCTATGGAAATTATGGACTAAATTTCAACGAAAGCGTGAAGCGCGCTTTCGAACGGAACTGGTTTGCGGGGAATATCCGTCCCGGTCGTCTGCTTTACGGATTCCCTGAGCTGTCTCATGCGTGCGAGAGCAATGATCGTTCGGCGACGAAATCCGCTTGCGGCGAAGCGCGGCGAGCGGCAGACGCTAGGCCTAACAACGACCAAAACCCCGCTTCGCCTTCGGCCAAACGGGGCTATCTTCGTGTCATCGCTCAATCGCAAAGCCACCGGTCCGCGCAGGCGGACCAATCGCGGGATGACGGCAATCCCAAAAGCGGCGTGGAACTCAGCAGCGGCCGAGGCTCGGGCGCGTCAGCAACTCGTTGGTCAGATGCGCTCTCTGGCTGCCGCAGTCCTCGGCCTCCTTGAGCAGCGATGCGAGCGCGAGTTCGAGACAGTATTGCACGCCTTCGACGTTGAGGGTCTTGGCGGAGTCGCGCGCATAGGTGACAAGACGAGCCAGTGCCAAGAGCTCCTTTTCCTTGTCTTCCGGTTCTACCGGCACAGCAAATGAAGATAGCATAATTTTCCCCAGCTTCCTTTGGATCCGCAGATCCAGCCCACCGTGGCCAATCATAGCGTGACTTCGCGGCATTGCGCGTGACATGAGCGTGACACACGTTGTATGTGAAAACCACATCCTTAAGATGAAGCGTCAGGTTGACCGAACAACCTCTTCCACATGCTGGTAGAATTGAATTTCCAGCCTTGCGATGCAACCGTCCGTTGGGTTGGCGCGTGTCGCAGTGCGTCCAGTAAATGTCGCGCGTCGATGCCCTTCTGGTCGACATATTCGCTCGCGAGCAGCGCGGTGAGACGGGCGGGGTCCGTCCCCGCCGGCAGTGCAACGCGCGCGACGATGCCCGCCCAGTTGCGCTCCTTGTAGAACATGGCGGACGCCGTCGCGCCCATCGATGCGATGAGCGCTGGGTCAAGGGCTTGGGTCTGCGAGAGGCGCTTGAGCGTCGCATCGACGTTGACCAGCGGGAGTGTCAGCGGCAGATAGCCGAGTTCGGCCGGGCCGTGGATCAGCGCAACGTCGGCGTCGTCCACGCGGGCTCCTTCGGCGTATTGCCGGTAGATCTCGCCAATGCCGACCATGCCGAAGGGCGCGCATTCCACCGCGCGCAGCGCGCCCATGCTGGCCGCGCCGAAGACCTGCACGCCCAGCGACAGCGCATAGAGGATTTCCTTGTGCCAGACGGGCGCAACATTCTCGAAGTTGCCGTCGATAAGCCCGATCGCGGTTGCACCGCCCTCAACTGCGCGCAGGACGTCGCCCTGAACGGCAGGCGGGAGGATTAGGACGCTCTTGTCCGCCGCGTTTCGTGCGTCCGGCAGCGTCGGGCCAACAAAGACAACGTTCATCCGGCCTCCAGAGCACGGGCGAGCGCGCGTTCTCCGAAGCGACGCTTGCGCAGGCCGTCGGGATTCTCGAGGGCCGGAACGATGACCTTGACCACCGAGAAAGGTGCAACGCCTTCCATCAGCGGAACGACGACAACCGTCCGGATGCCAGCCGCTTCAAGCCGCAGCAGTACGTAATCGAGCAGCGCCTGAGGCCCGGCCGGGGCATCGGGGGCCGCCACGCTTGTCCGGAGCGGCACGGCGGCAAACAGGCCTCGCGTTTCCTCGGGAAGGTCGCGGGTGAAGGTTTCCGGAAACACATCGTCGCGGGCGCCGCTGATATAGGTAAGCCGCGACTGGGCGGCCTCGGTCACGGCACGGATGGCGGCGCGCCGCGCCACGGGGTGGGCACCGTGGCCGATCGTGACGTCGTGATAACGCGGCTGCCTGGCCGAGAGAATGCCCGCTTCGGCGAGGGTTGCGGCATAACAGGGGATGCCGATGTCGCTGGTCATGTCGAACAGGCGCAACTCCAGACCTGAAGAGGCGATCCGTTCCGTAAGGGCATCGAGGACAGGATCCTCGAAACTTCCCGGATCGATGCAGCTTCGGTGCTTGCCGTTCAGCGGCAGCATTCGCCACAGCGTTTCGGCGTCGCGCTCGATGCGCTCGAGCAAGCCGTGCAGGGTCGCCTCGACCTCGGTGTTGCCCGAGGCCAGGCCATCGGAGGACTGCCAGTAACGATAACCGACAATGGTCCGGTCGAGGATTGTCGCTTCGCGCGGAACCCAGGTGGTTGCGCCGTCAAAGAGGTCGAAGCCACGGAGCCAGTCGATCGTTTCGTCGTCCTGAAGGTCCGCTTGCCCCGCCGAGATGAGCCCCGGCAGATGCAGCGTTCGACCGCCCGTTTCGGAAAGAGCCCGGCTGGTGGCCGTTCTTGTCGGGGCCGACGGCGCGCAGGCTACTGCCCGCTCGATCGCCTCCATGGCCGCCGAAACCTTGGCGTTAACGTCGGTGATGCCTTTTCCCTGGTTGATGACGATCGATCGGGCGTTGGGCGACACGGCGCTCCACACGGGAATGCCGAGCCGGTCGAGGCCGGTCAGCCGCGCAAGCCGGGTGACGCCGAGCGCCGGCAGGAATGCCTCGATCCGCCGGAACGTTTCTTCTGGCGGGCAGGCGCGATCGCTGTAGGAAAGCGGCTCGGCCGCCGGACGGCTGGAATGCTCGTCCGACGGCCGGCCAGTTTCAGCGGCTTGTGCCACGCGTGGACTAGCCGTCCATGAACCCGCCGGAAACGGAGCCGGACGAGGCCGCAACCACGGCGAGATTGACGCCCTTGTGCACCATTGCCCCGCTGTTGTTACGCAGGTCGTTGGCCGCAGCCAGCGGCCCCTGCGTCGGCGTTGCGATCTGCGAGACCGTGCCCGCATCCAGATCCGCAACCCAAAGCCGGTTGTCACCCGCCAAACCGATCACCACTACTTTTGCCATTTTCCCCTCCTGGCCGTTGCTGATGTGAGAAATCAGAAGCCCGCCTTGCGCAGGCCCTCGCAATAATGAACGCGCTGCCATTCTTCCCTAAAGGGAACGATGGTCATCCACTTGTCGAGATCAAAGTCCGGATGCACGTCGAAAGTCTTACGGACGAACTGGCGCGCTTTTTTCCGGTTGCCGAGCATGCCCCAACTTGCCGCCGACAGCCGGTCGGCAGGGGTCGGATCGCGCATGCGCTCGATATAGGCGATCGCCTGCTCATACTGGCCAAGCGAGTAACTGGCGCCGGCCGCGGTCCAGAAATATTCGTCCGGCGCAATCGGGTTGAGATCGATTGCTGCCTGGATCTTGCGCAGGCCACCCTCGGGGCGCGAAGCTTGCACCAGCGTGTCGGCGTAGCTCGCGATCACGTTGGCGTGCTGAGGGCTCAGCGCCTCCGCCTTGTCATGGTATTCCATGCTCTCGTCGAACTGTCTCAAGTAGAGCTTGACGACGCCAAGCTCGCGATAGCCCGTTGCCAGCGTGTCGTCGGCCACCACCGCATCGCGCGCATGCCGTTCCGCAAGCGCCAGCAGCTCTGCGTCGCCGCGGGCTGTCAGCAGCCACTCGAAAAAATAGCTGCGGGCGAGCCCGCTCATCGCCGGCGCAAAGCCGGAGTTCTCATAGAGCGACTGGCGGAAACTCTTGCGCGCGCGCCGCAGCTCCGGAAGGTTGAGCTGCTTGAGATAGCGCTGTCCGAGCAGGAAGCTGCGGTAGGAGCCGACATTGGTCTCGTAGGTCTGGCGATGGGTCTCGTTACGCTCCACCTGGTTGGCGATCGCCAGTGCGATCTGGCGGGCAATTTCCCGCCGTGAGGCCATCAGCCCGTCGCCATCGAGATTGAAACGGTCGGCCCAGATCACTTCGTCATTGCCAAAGAAGATCAGTTGCGTGAAGAGCGTCAGCCGGCTGCCTTCGTCGGTCAGGCGCGTGTCGAGAATGTAGCTGATGGCGTGCTTCTGGTAGGTGCTGGCCTTGTCTGCCTGCAGGCTGATCTGTGCGGCCGTGTAGGGCGCGATCACCGAAACCGAGCGAAGCGCGCAAAGCCCGATCGTCACGTCCTCGATCAGGGCGCTTGCAAATTGTGTTGCCGGACTGTCGATCGCGCCGTTGTTCGGCGGCAGAAGGACGACGCGCGGCGGGCGCGAGTCGGCAGCCGACTCCGACGTCGGCGCGATTATCGTCGAGATCGACCGCAATTCCGGCCTGCTGATCGCGATCGCGCCGCCGCCATTCGAGACAGCCCGCGCTTCCAGATGGTAGCCCTCAAGCTGAAACGCCTGGGTCAGGATCTTGCGCACGTCCTCGTCGAGCGGGTTGCGCTCGAGCAGCCGGGTCGCTGCCGCCTTGACCAGCTTGCGATGATTGTTCGTCGCCTCCGCTGCCGCGAGAAGCAGGCTTTCGCGCAGCAGCGCCATATGCTCGCCACGCTGCCGCTCGATCCAGCCATGCAGCGCCTGCCCCTGGGACTTCAAGTCCTTGAGGAAGTCTTCCTGGAAGGTTTCGACGGCCCACTGGAGACGGGAAAGTGGATCGCCCGCCTCACGCCCGATGGTATCGAGGTCGCTCTTGAGCCGGCTGGCGTCGAAGCGCACGGCCGACGGCGAGAAACTCAGGAAGTGACAGCCGAGTTCTTCCTGGCGCGCGCTGATGCGGGAGACCGTCTTGCGCAGATTGACGAAGGCCTGGCTCGGGACGATCTCGTCCCAAAGGAGCTTGGCGACATCGTTTCTGGACTTCTCGCTATGGCCGCCGACGATCAGATGACACAGGATCAGCAGACCCTTTTCGGGAAACGCTACCTCACGCCCGCCGTTATCGACGAGCCGCAAGCGCCCGAGGGTCTGCAGTCTGAATGTCATCCGGTCATTCCTGTCGGGCGCGGGTGCTTAGCCGTGCAGGTCCTGAGCGTGGCTCGTGCTTGAGCGGACGGTCTCGGTCTCCGGCGTCTGGGCAACGGCGGCGACCAGCGAGATGATCTTCTTGCGCAGCACCGGGTCCGTGATCTTCAGGAAAGCGCGGTTGAGCGCGATCCCTTCCTTCGACGAAACGAAGGACGAGATTTCGCTCGGCTCGCGTGTTGTGTCGCCGTTGCGTGCGCCGGCAGGGTCTTCACCCTCCTGGAAGAAGAAGCTCGGGTGCACGCCGAGGATATCGGCGATCGCCTGCAGACGGCTCGCGCCGATGCGGTTGGTGCCTTTTTCGTACTTCTGTACCTGCTGGAATGTGATCCCGAGACCGTCGGCCAGCTTCTCCTGGCTCAGTCCGGCCATCAACCGACGCATCCTGACGCGGGAACCGACAAAGACATCGATCTGGCTGGGGGCTTTCGTGTTCACTTGTATTTCCTCCGCACGTAGGAGTGGTCAAATCATACATATGAGTTTGCTTGAATAAATGACTCTATGCAATCACTACGGGCTAAAACACAAAGATTTGCGACGCTTTAATGAATTTGCCCGGGGAGACGGGATAGCGACCGTCGCGATCGGGACAGAAGCGGGCAACCTGAAGGACCGGGGAGGGGCGGTGAAACGGCATGCGCCCCTGCGGCGCTCCGAATCGTTCCGGTATCCGGCATTTGCTGCGGCACGTTCCGCTCCGTTGTGTCTAACTTCTCGGTGACCCGTTACGGTCGCCGTTACTGTTACGTACTTGCGCTGTGGCGATGGGCAAAGATGTCTATGGCTCAATCAGTTCCGGTGCCAGCTTCGGCTTCAGTCGTTGCGGGCGCGGGTCGGCCGCCCGGGATCTCGGAGAACCGTAATGCGCAGACTGACACTCGCCTTCACCCTCCTCGCGATTGCCGCGGTTCCGGCGCAGGCCGGGCCGGCAACGACGAGCGCCTCAGTCAATTTCCGGGAAGGACCGGGAACCGGCTTCAACAGTCTGGGGACGATCGCCGAGGGAACCGAGGTCGATGTCAAGGAATGCGACGATGCGGGCACCTGGTGCGCGGTAAGCTTCAATGGCCAGAACGGCTTCGTGAGCGGCAAGTACCTGAACGATGCCGATCCCAAGGGGCTCGGTTGGCCGCGCGCCTACAAGACCGATAGTGGCGCGACCATCACGCTCTATCAGCCGCAGATCAACGCCTGGAAGGATTTCACCGAACTCGATGCGCTGATCGCCGCCGAATACAAGCAGTCCGACGACGCCAAGCCGATCTTCGGCGTGGTTGGCGTTACCGGCAAGACCGATGCCGACAGCGCCTCCGGCCAGGTCGTCGTTTCTGATATCAAGATGACCGAGATCAACTTCTCCGTCCTCGACCGGAAGGAACTGGCGGATCTGACGCTCGAGGTCGGCAAGCTGATGCCGGTCGGGACGATCACCATTTCGGAGGACAAGCTGACGGCGAGCCTCGCCGACTACCAGCGGCTCGGCAATGTCGAGGGGTTGAAGGCCGACGCGCCGCCGATCTTTATCAGCAAGAAGCCGGCGATCCTGGTGCAGACCGACGGCAAGGCCGTGTTTGCCCCGGTCAAGGGCGTCGAGGGGCTCTCCTTCACGGTCAACACCAATTGGGATCTGTTCAAGGTCGAGGCTGACGCCACTTATTACCTGCGCAACGACAAGTCATGGCTGCAATCGAAGGATCTCGCCTCGGGATGGCAGTCCGCCTCGTCGCTTCCCGACATACTCAGCAAACTGCCGGACGACGACAACTGGAAGGATGCCAAGGCGGCGATCCCGCCGCAGGCGGACAAGGTGATCGTGCCCGACGTGATCTATTCGGACAAGCCGTCGGAACTGCTCGCCTTCGACGGTGAGCCGAAACTCGAACAGGTGCCGGGCACCGGTCTCAAGGTTGCGACCAACACCGAGAGCGACGCCTTTTACCGTGACGCTGACTCAAGCTGGTACATCCTCGTATCCGGTCGCTGGTTCGCGAGCACCGCGCTCGACGGCCCCTGGACCTTCGCGACGCCCAAGCTGCCGCAGGACTTCCAGAACATTCCGCAGGATGCCGCCTATTACATGGTGCGCGCGTCCGTTCCCGGTACCTCCGAAAACGCAGAGGCGCGGCTGAAGGCGAGCATCCCCGAAAAGGCGCGTGTCTCGCTCGATGGCTCCGTCACGGTGGACGTCGCCTATAGCGGCGACCCGAAGTTCGAAACGATCGACGGGACGTCCCTGACCTACGCGGTCAACACCAACGAGACCGTCATCAAGGTCGGCGACAAGTATTTCGTGCTGAAGGACGGGGTCTGGTTCGTCGGCGATGCACCGACCGGGCCGTTCGCTGTGGCAAAGGCGGTGCCGGACGAGATCTATACCATCCCGCCGTCGTCGCCGATCTACAATGCCACCTATGTGCGCATCTACGATACCGAGCCCGACGCGGTCTGGTTCGGCTATACGATGGGTTACCTGGGTGCCTATCTCGCCTGGGACACCTTCGTCTACGGCACCGGCTGGTACTATGACGACTATTGGGATTACGGCTGGGCCGGTGGCGGTTACTGGCCCTATTATCCACGCCCGGTAACCTATGGCGTCGGCGCCTTCTATAATCCGGCCATCGGTACGTTCGGCCGCTATGGATATGCCTACGGGCCCTATCGCGGCATTGCTGCCGGTGCGGCCTACAATCCGCGCACGGGCACCTATGTTCGCGGCGTGGCCGGCTACGGACCGAACGGAGACCGCGGCTTCGTCGCCGCCTACAATCCACGCACAGGCAACGCGGCGATCGCTCGCGGCGGACATAACGTCTACGGAAGCTGGGGCACCGCGTCCGTCAAGCACGGATCCGATTTTGCCCGCATCAGCGGCGGCTCGACCGCCAATGGCGCCGGCGTCAATTGGCGCACGTCGGACGGGAACCATGGCTTTGTCGCCGGCGGCAAGGGCGGCGACGTCTATGCCGGCCGTGACGGAAACGTGTATCGTCGTGACGACGGACGATGGCAAAAGCATACGCCCGACGGTTGGCAGCCAGTCCAGAAGCCTTTGATCCAGGATAGGACCAAGGCGGGCGAGCAATTCTCCGCCAATCATCCGGATGCAGCGGAGAACATCAACCAGAGGATCGAGACGCGGCAGCAGGCCGGCCAAGGTGTGGCGCAGGCTGCCCGCGAGCGTGCCCCCGACCATCTGGCGATCGACAATATCGGCCGGCAGCTCGGCAACCAGCGCAGCTTCGAGCGGCAGTCGTTCGATCAGCGGCCGCTGAATTTCCCGACCGGTGGCGGTGGCGGCTTTGACCGCCCGGGCGGCTTCGGGGGCGGCGGCTTTGACGGCGGCGGTTTCCAGGGTGGTGGTGGATTTGGCGGTGGGGGTGGCTTCCATGGTGGAGGCGGTTTCCACGGAGGCGGTGGGTTCCACGGTGGCGGTGGCTTCCGTCGCCGCTGACCGCGTCGCATTTGGCGTTGACGCAACAGCCCGGTGGTATGTTAGCCTTTGTAAAGATTGGGAGTCGTGCCGGTCGGGGGACGGGCATGTTCGTCGGGGGTGATGAGAATGGGCTGTGTCGGGTCGTCGGGTCGCTTGCTTATGGGGCCGCTCTTTGGTCTCCTTGCTTTTCTTTCCGCTGTTTTCGGGCTGGTTTCGCCAGGGCTGGCGCAGGAAGCCGCGCCGGCGGCTCCGCCCGCAAAGGTCCAGCAGCTGATCCAGCTTCTCGATGATCCGGAAGTGAAACAGTGGCTGTCGACGAAACAGGCCCCGCCCGCCACTGCGGCCGAAGCTCCGGCCGGAACGCCCGCAACCGGTGTCGTGGCGCGTTGGACCGCCGAAATCAGGCGTCATCTGACCGGCATCGGCAACGCCGTGCCGCGTGTCCTTCCGGAAATGCAGGCGGCGCGCCAGCGCCTTTCCGGCGACATGGAGAGCCATGGCGCCGCTCCCATCCTCAAAGGGTTTTTCCTGATCCTGGCGATCGGCTACGGCGCCGAATATCTCCTGCGCTGGCTGCTCGGACGCAGCCTGAAGGGGGCGGTGCTGACGGGGCCGGCCCGCACCATGCTCACACGGCTTCTGCCGCTTATCGTTTTTGCGGCTGCCAGCATGTCGGTGCTGGCGATCGCCGACTGGCCGACGCGGCTGGAAACGACGATCGCGCCGCTGCTCGGCGCCTGGATCGGAGCACGCCTTTTGATGATCATCGCCTCGGCGGTCCTGACGGGGGGACCGGTCAACGAGGGGAATGCGGACGGGCGAGGCGGTTACCTCTCGCTCACGCCCGATGAGGCCAGCTTCTGGCACCGGCATGCCCTATGGCTGATCGGTAGCGGGGCGCTCGTCTGGGGTGTCGGCGACGCGATGAGCGCGTTGTCGATTTCCGCGGACGTGCGCAATCTCATCACCGCGCTTCTTGGGCTCGTGGTCCTCGCGCTCGGGATCCTCACAGTCGTGCGGCGTCCGGTGGGGGCCGTCGTCGGTTCGCGCCGTATCGTCGGCAACGTGTTCCTGGTTGCCTTCCTGATCGTGCTTTGGCTGCTTTGGGTCGCCGGCATGGACGTGCTGTTCTGGATCGGCCTTTACGTGATCGGCTTGCCGCCGCTGCTGCGTTTCACGAGCGCCTTTACCAAGACGATGCTGGATAGCTCGGCAGAGGACGATCCGCGCGTGGTGCGCAACATCTTCATCGAGCGCGGGGCACGGCTGCTGGTCATCGCGCTTGCCGCCGGCTGGCTGGCGCTCGTCTTCAAGGTCAGCGCCACGTCGATGATGCAGGACGACGCCTTCAATCGGGTGTTCCGCGGCGTCCTGGCGGGTATCGTCATCCTGCTGGCTGCAGATCTGGTCTGGCAGCTCGTCAAGGGTTTCATCAACCTGCGCGTCAAGCAGGCCAATCACGCGACCGAAGACCCGGCCGAGCGCGCCCGCAACACCCGCCTGATGACGTTGCTGCCGATCCTGCGTAACTTTCTGGCAGCCTTCATCGCGATCGTGGCCGTGCTGATGGTGCTCTCCGGCCTTGGGGTGGAAATCGGCCCGCTGATTGCCGGCGCCGGTGTCTTCGGCGTGGCGATTGGCTTCGGCTCGCAGACGCTGGTCAAGGACGTCATCAGCGGCATCTTCTACATGATGGACGATGCCTTCCGCATCGGCGAATACATCCAGAGCGGCAGCTACAAGGGCACGGTCGAATCCTTCAGCATTCGCTCGGTCAAGCTCCGGCATCATCGCGGTCCCGTGTTCACGGTGCCTTTCGGCTCGCTCGGCGCGGTGCAGAACATGAGCCGCGACTGGGTGATCGACAAGTTCCTGATCAACGTTTCCTTCGATGCCGACGTCGCCAAGGTGAAGAAACTGGTGAAGGGCATCGGCGCCAAGCTGCTCGAAGATCCGGATATCGGGCCGCTGATCCTGGAAACGGTCAAGATGAAGGGTGTCGAGAACTTTGGCGACTACGGCATGACCTTGAGTTTCGCCATGAAGACGAAGCCGGGGGCACAGACCCAGGTCCGGCGCCGGGCGCAGGTGATGATCAAGGAATCCTTCAAGGAAAACGGCATCAACTTCGCCTCGCCGACCGTGCAGGTGGCGGGCGACGAGCAGCAGCAATCCGTCGCCGCGGCCGCCGCGACCCGCGACGCCATCGCCAAGAAGAATGCGGCCGCCGCGCTTGGCGAAGGCGGTCCGCCGCAGGAATAGCATTTCGGCAACAGGGTTCTCGGGCTGGGGGCTGACATGAAACGCGTTCTCTTGGGGCTGCTGCTTCTCGTGTTCTTCACGGGAAGCGGCGCCTTGGCACAGTCGAATGAGCAATTCCTTCGCTCGATGTTCGTCCCCCACAAGGACGACTTCGACGGCATGGAAAAGCGGCGCGTGATCCGCATCATCGTGCCTTTCAGCAAGACCATCTATTTCCTCGATCGCGGCCAGCAATTGGGCACGGCCGTCGACTTCGGAACGGCGCTCGAACACGAACTCAACAAGGGGAGGAAGAAGCAGATCGACAAGATCCGCGTCGGGTTCCTGCCGATGCCGCGGGCGCGTCTGCTCTCGGCGCTCGAAGAAGGGCTTGGCGATATCGTCATGGCCAATCTGACGATAACCGAGACGCGGCTTGCAAAGGTCGATTTCACCGCGCCGCTGTTCGACGAAGCCAAGGAGGTGCTGGTCACCGGCCCTTCGGCGCCGGCGATCACAAGCGTCGACGATTTGAGCGGGCAGGAACTGCATGTGCGCCGATCGAGCAGCTATTACGAGCACCTGGCGGCGCTCAGCGCCGGCTTCGAAAAGGCCGGTCGCGCGCCGATCACGCTGAAGGACATGGATGAGAACCTCGAGGACGAAGACGTCCTGGAGATGATCAATGCCGGCCTGCTGCCCTGGACGGTCGTCGACAAATACAAGGCGGACATCTGGGTGAAGGTGTTCACCGACCTCAAGGTGCGCGACGACATCGTCGTTTCCGACCACGGGGAGATCGCCTGGGCGATCCGCAAGGACAGCCCCAAGCTTAAAGGTGTGCTCGACGACTTCGTCAAGACCCACAAGGTCGGGACGACCTTCGGCAACATCCTGAGGAGCACCTATTACAAGGGCGACAAGATGCTGAAGCGCGCCTATGCGCCAGCCGATGTCGAACGTTTCAAGCAACTCGTGGAAATCTTCCGCACGCACGGGAAGACCTATTCCTTCGACCACCTGATGCTGATGGCGCAGGGCTACCAGGAATCGCAGCTCGATCAGTCCCGCCGCAGCCACAGGGGCGCGGTCGGCATCATGCAGTTGCTGCCATCGACCGCTGCGGACAAGGCCGTCAACATTCGCGGCATCGATAAGGACGAGAACCTCAACGTCGAAGCGGGCTCGAAATATCTGCGCTACCTTGTCGATACCTACATCGACGACCCGGCCGTCACGCCGAAAAACCAGATGCTGTTTGCCTTCGCGGCCTACAATGCCGGACCGGGGAACCTGCGCAAGTTCAGGGCCAAGGCCAAGGATATGGGGCTCGGCCCGAACCTCTGGTTCGGCAATGTCGAGAATGCGGCGGCGGCGATCGTTGGGCGCGAGACGGTGCAATACGTCAGCAATATCTACAAATACTATGTCGCCTATAGCCTGCTCTCGGAGCATGATACGGAAACCACGGTCGAGAAGGCCGGCAGCACAGGGGTGGCTGCAACGCCTTAGCGAACGCGGCGGCGCGATCTGGCCGCGCTGGAAGAAGAGAAACGAAACAAGGAGTGGCAGGCACGGAGCGGTCCACGGACGGCGATGGGGCTGCCAGGTGATCATGGTGAAAAACATCCGCAGCCTTGGCGGGCTGTTTGGCCTGCTTGCTCTGTCCGCGGTGACGCTTGCGGGCTGCACGACGCCGGACCTGGAGCCGATCCCCGGCAGCATCACCTATGGCGGGCAGCCGCGCACGAAGCTGACGAAGGCGCCCGTCGGCAGCATCGTCCCGCACCGCTTCACGAGCGGCAACAGCTTCGTTCAGGAAACCTATGTCATCGAGCCGGACCGTTCGCTGAAACTGATCCGCCGGGACTACTACGATTTGCCGATCGACCGATGAACCGCTGGCGGTCGGGCCTGGTATCCCCTTGGCTGCAGATGGCGGCGCGGACGCATGCTTTCCTCTCCCGCGCTCCCACCGGAAAGCGGCAAGCTCCCGGCGCGGTCGGTTGACAGGCCGCCGCGGAGAAACGATAGCTCGCTGCGGATGAAGATCGCCTTTTACGCACCGCTGAAATCCCCTGACCATCCCGTGCCTTCGGGTGATCGCTTGATGGCGCGCATGCTGGTTGCAGCACTCCGTGCGGGAGGGCACGAGGTCGCGGTCGTCTCGGACCTGCGCAGCTTCATGGCGGCCGCGTCGGACGTAGATTTTCGTGAACTGGAGCAAGCGGCGGCAGGTGAGATCACCCGCCTCCGGCAGGGCTGGATGCGCGACGGCGCCCCCGATCTATGGTTCTGCTACCATCCCTACTACAAGGCGCCGGACCTGCTCGGCCCTTCGCTTTCCGCCGAATTCACCATCCCCTACGTAACGGCAGAAGCCTCCTACTCGGCGCGGCGAAACGAGGGCGTGCGCGCGATCGCCCAACGCCACGTGCTCCAGGCCATCGAGCAGGCGGCAGTCAACATCTGCATGACGCGCCGGGACCGGGATGGCCTGCTGGAGGCCGCGCCCGACTGCCGCCACGCGATGCTTGCACCCTTCATCGATGCGGCCCCTTTCGTGCCGGGCGGCGGAAGCACGGATGACCTCTGCCGCATGGTCGTAGTCGCCATGATGCGCAGCGGCGACAAGCTGGACAGCTACCGCATGCTGGCGCAATCGCTGACACACATCGCCGATAGCCGCTGGACCCTGACGATCGTCGGCGACGGTCCGTGCCGCGACGAGGTGCAACAGGCCTTCTCGGCCTTGCCGTCCGACCGGCTGGACTGGCGCGGCGAAAGGAGCGCTGCCGATCTGCCGGCTATCCTTGCCGGCAGCGACCTCTACGTTTGGCCGGGCTGCGGCGAGGCCTATGGGCTTGCCTATCTCGAAGCTCAGGCGGCGGGCCTGCCAGTCGTTGCGCAGAATACCGCCGGCGTGCCGGAAGTGGTCAGGGACGGCGAGACAGGGATCCTTACGCCCGACGGCGATGCCACCGCCTTTGCGGCGGCGATGCGCGCGCTGATAGAGGATCCGGTCCTTCGGCGGAGATTGGGTACGGCTGCCGGACGGTTCGTCCACGACGAACGTTCCTTCCCTGCCGCGGCGCGGCGGCTGCGCACGATATTTGACGAGCATCTGGAGGCGACGGCATGAGACGACCCCATTGGCAGCAGCTTGCCGTCGCGCTCGACCGCGTGGCCGCGTCCGGTCGACAGGTTGATTTCTGGCTGCGGGACGACGACGCCGCCGAGCCGACGGCAGGTCTCGACCGCCTGTTGTCGCTGGTTGACAAGCACCTGGTTCCGGTGGTCATCGCCGTGCCGCCCGCGCTGACGGGCGAGGCGCTTGCGCGCCGCCTCGATGGACATGCCGGCGTCAGCGTCGCGGTGCACGGCTGGGCGCACCGCAACCATGCTCCGCCCGAGGAAAAGAAACAGGAACTCGGCGCGCACCGGCCACGCTCAACGGTTCTCGATGAACTCACGGAGGGTTACGCGCGTCTCCAGGCGCTGTTTCCGCGCAGCTTTGTGCCGATGCTGGTGCCGCCGTGGAACCGGATCGACGGCGCGCTTCTGGATGACCTGCCCGGGGTCGGTTTTGCGGCGCTGTCGGTCTTCGGTCCGGAAAAACCCTCGCTCTTCAAGCTCGTCAACACCCATGCCGATGTGATGGATTGGCAGGGAACACGCGGCTGCCGCGAGCACGCGGCGATTGTAGCAGACATCATCGCCAGGCTAAGGCAGATCTGCGGTGACGATGAAAAGAGGCGGGATCAGGCCGGGCGAACCATCGGAGTGCTCACCCATCATCTGGTTCACGACGCCGGCGTTTGGTCCTTCATGGAGGAGCTCTTCACGCTTACGGCCGCGCATCCGGCCTGTCGCTGGCGGACCGGAGCCGACCTCATAGCTTAATGATCCTTTCGCTGGCGGAAGCGTAGTTTGGCCAGCTGCCGCGACAAACAGTAGGGACGCTTGCCGCCATGTCAGGGAGGCGCGGCCGTCGGATGCGACGGCCCATGTTTTGCTGGAACACCACCTCAGCCGCTACCGGGTACGACAGTGTCGTCATCGTTGTCCGGCAGCAACCCTGAACCGGGGGTCTTGGTCTTGTCGGTCAGTCGATCCTTTGCATGAGGACCTGCGGTTGGAAGATGCTGCCCACCCGACGGATCCTTGCCGGTTTCCTCGATCGCCTGCTGGGCCTTCTTGTCCTTGGTCATGCGGTGCTCCTTCTTTGGAAAGAAGGAATCCACGAGGCGTGAAATAGTTCCGGCCCGAATTTCGGGTAAAGGACATCCCGACGCGATTTCAGATGCTCAATCGAGCTCGACGATCTGTCCGTCGCGGGCGGCAAAGGCGCCGGGGAATGTCGCCTGGACATCGCGTTCCATGGCGGCCAACGCCTCATCGGTGCGCGACGGATCGTGGTGGAACATGGCGAGCTGCTTGACGCCGGCGGCCATCGCCAGTCGTGCGCCATGCATGCCGGTCGAGTGTCCGTAACCCTGAAAATGCTCCATCTCGCTTTCGAGATAGGTGCAGTCGTAGACGAACAGGTCGGCCCCGGCGATCAGTTCGAGCACGCCGGGATCGAGGACGCCCGGCTCGTGCTCGGTATCGTAGACGAGAGCGACGGCGCGGCCGTTCCATTCGATCCGATAGCCGACGCAGCCACCGGGATGGTTGAGGCTCGTCGTGCGGATGGTGACGCCGGCACGCGGGGTCAGCACGTCACCGGGTTTGAAGTCCATGCCGTCGAGGCTCGCTTGACAGATGTCGGGATCGACCGGGAACCATGGTGGGCGCATGAAATCGCGGATCATCTCCCGCGTGGTCATAGTGCCGTGCAGATGGCCAGACCAGAAGCGCACCGAATTGCGACATTTGTAGATGGGTTTGAAATAGGGAAGACCGATAATGTGGTCGTAGTGGCTGTGAGTGAAGAACAGATCGAACTCTTCGACGCCTTCGGCGATCAGCGCATAGCCAGCCTCGCGCAGGCCAGAGCCGGCATCGAACAGCAATACGTCCTTGCCGCATCGAATTTCGATGCAGGATGTATTTCCCCCATAGGCGACGTATTGTTGGCCGGAGACCGGCAAACTTCCTCTTACGCCCCAGAACCGCACTCGAAAGTTGTCGTCACGCATTCAGTTTCGGCTTCACTACGCACGCTTGGACCATTTTGATCCTTGTGTGACTGTTAAACAAGCACAGATGGCCACACCCCTGCAATGCCATGGGTTATTATTTGGAAACTAACCATCGCGTCGCCAAGTCCCCCTCCGGCCAAATCCGCTCCTCGCCTATCTTCTAGGCTGCAGAAACGGACTGAGGTGTCTCCTTGGTAACAGCCAATGAAACTTTTTGTTGCGCTCCCGCGTGAATTATCTGACGAACGTTAAGGGCGAGCGAAGATCGAGGCGCTGATGGCTGAGGCAATGGAAGGCCGATTTTACGATAGCGTGCCGTTGTTCGACGCCTTCGAAGGCGTCGCGGACGAAGCGAATTACCGGCCGTTGCCGGACGGCTGGCTGCTGGCCGTGGCCGATATCGTCAACTCGACCGGTGCGATTGCCGACGGCCGCTACAAGACGGTCAACATGGCCGGCGCCAGCGTCATATCCGCCCTGATGAACGTGCTCGAAGAAAAGACGATGCCCTTCGTATTCGGGGGGGATGGCGCCTTGGCGGCGCTGCCGGCATCAATGGCCGACAGGGCCCGCGACGCGCTGGCCGCGGTGAAGACCTGGGTGGCGGAGGAACTTGACCTTGAGTTGCGGACCGCGCTCGTTCCGGTCAGCGACATCCGCCAGCACGGGCTCGACATGCGTGTCGCCCGCTTCAAGGCCAGCGACGAGGTTTCCTACGCGATGTTTGCGGGCGGCGGGGCAAGCTGGGCCGAGGCGGCAATGAAGGCCGGGCGCTATCACGTCGCGGCAGCGCCTGCCGGCAGCCGGCCGGACCTGACCGGCCTTTCATGTCGCTGGAACTCGATCGAGTCCTGCCACGGCACGATCGCCTCGATCATCGCGGTGCCGGGGGCGAAGGGCAACGGACCGGAGTTCCAGGCGCTGATCGCCGACATCGTCGCGCTTGCCGACGAGGAAGATCGCGGCGGGCACCCCGTTCCCGAGCTTGGGCCGACCGCGCGGCTCTCGTTCCAGGGGATCGACATCGAGACGCGTGCGGCCGCTCCGCGAGGGCGACGTTTCCTGAAACGTTGCATTATCACCGTGCAGACGCTGGCACTTTTCGTCTGCCTTCGCATGGGCTGGAACTTCGGTCCTTTCGATACGAACCGGTATCGCCGCGACCTTGCCGACAACACCGACTTCCGTAAATTCGACGACGGCCTGAAAATGACGATCGATATCAGTGCCCCGTGCCTCGAACGGATCGAGGTGCGGCTGCAGCGGGCAGAGGCAGAGGGCGTCGGACACTATGGCCTGCACCGGCAGGATTCGGCGCTGATGACCTGCATCGTGCCGACGCCGATGACCCGCGACCACATACACTTCGTCGACGGCGCCTCTGGAGGCTATGCGGTGGCGGCGAGCAATCTCAAGGCCGCGCTGGCGCGCAACAAGGCTACTCAACCCTTTGCGGGTGGCGCCGGCTAGCTGTTGTGGCCACAGGGATGCGCACGACCGTTGCGCTATGCCTTGATAATGTGGCTGCCCGTCAGGCCGTTTCGATGGAAGACGTTGCGGGTATCGACGACGAGCGGCGCCCACTTGGCGAGGGCTGCGTAGTCCACCTGGTCGTGGTCGGTGGCGATCAGCACGGCGTCGAACGCCGCCACCGTGGGCTCGTCGAGCGTCACTGAACGCCGGCCCTTCAGAGCGGCATATTCGCGCGTCGGCGGGATCTCGGTAACGTAGGGGTCGTGATAGGCGGTGTGGCCGCCGCGCTCCTCGATCAGTTCGATCAGGCGCAACGATGGGCTCTCGCGAATATCGGGAACGTTCTTCTTGTAGGCGAGGCCGATGACGAGAACGGTGGAGCGGCTGAGCGCCTTGCCGGCGTGCCGGTCCAGCGCCTCGGCCAGTCGGCTGACGACGTGGCGCGGCATGGCCGAGTTGATCTCGCCGGCAAGCTCGATGAAACGCGTCGGCAGTTCGTATTCGCGCGACTTCCAGGTGAGGTAAAAAGGGTCGATCGGAATACAGTGGCCGCCGAGGCCGGGGCCGGGATAGAACGGCATATAGCCGAACGGCTTGGTTTTGGCGGCCTCGATCACTTCCCAGACGTCGATGCCCATCGCCTCGTAGACAATCTTCAATTCGTTGACGAGCGCGATGTTGACCGAGCGGAAGATGTTTTCGGTGAGTTTCACGGCTTCCGCCGTGGCGTTGGACGAGACCGGAACGACCGTCTTGACCACGGAAGCGTAGAACGCCTCCATCAGCTTTGCCGCCTCGGGGCCGTCGCCGGCGACGACCTTCGGAATGCTCACGGTCTCATAGACCGGGTTGCCCGGGTCTTCGCGCTCGGGTGAAAAGCCGACGAAAAATTCGGCGCCGGACTTGAACCCGGTTTCCTCGAGGATGCTGCGCACGATGCCATCGGTCGTACCGGGGTAGGTGGTCGATTCCAGGACGATGAGCTGCGCGGGACGCAGGGTTGCGGCGATCGCGCGCGACGTCTTTTCGACAAAGGAAAGGTCCGGGTCGCGATATTTGGTCAGGGGCGTCGGCACGCAGATGATGATGACGTCGCAGCCGGACAGTTCGAGGAAATCCGTCGTGGAACGGAAACGGCCAGCACCGCTCTCCCGGGCAAGGACAGCGTCCGAGACCGCCCCGATGTAGGACTTGCCCGCATCGAGCGCGACGATCTTGCCGGGATCGATGTCGAAACCGATGACGGAATAGCCCGCGCGCGCTGCCGCAATCGCCAATGGCAGGCCGACATAGCCGAGCCCGATGACGCCGGCCTTGGCGCTCCGGGCGGAGATGGACGACAGCAGGCTTTCGAAATGAGGTGAGGTCAAGTTTCGGTTCCGGATCTCGTGGACAGACAGGCGCGGCGCGCGAACATGTCGTGGTTTGTTGGAGAGAAACAAGCCCCAAGTCAAGCGAGGCCCGGCACCAGGGCCGCTGGCAGGCCGTTGAGCCGGCTATCAAATCTTCATGCTGCAACAGGTCGGAAAAATCTTCGTTCGCCTCTGGAAATTGGCGGCGCGCGTGAATATCTCCAACATATAAGTGCCGCATTCCGGGTGCCTGCACGTCATCGACGCCGGAATCGGTTGGAGCATTTTCTTAACGGGCACGGCTCATCATCATCCACCGCGAACATGAACCGGCAAATTGCCGGGGCGTTCGCCGTCTCCGGATGCTGACGCGGGACGGTCTGTCATGCGAGGACGCGAAATGGGCCCGACGAACGACAACGTATCCGAAATCCTCATCGACAAGGTCGCCGACTGGCTGATGCGCACATCGCTGAGCGACGCGCCGCTGGAGACGATCGTCAAAGGCTTCTGCGAGCGGCTGGCGGCCGCCGGCTTGCCGCTGATGCGCGTCCATCTTTCCTTCTCGATGCTGCACCCGCTTTACGATGCTCTGGGCTTCACCTGGGTGCGCGGCAAGGGCGTGGAGGTCAGCGGCCTTCGGCACGAGGAACTGGCGCTTAATCCCGAGCGGTTCCTGCAGAGCCCCTACTATTACCTGCTCAACAACAATCTCGAGCATGTCCGCCGGCGCATCTACCAGGATACCCCGTCCGAATTTCCGATCTTCGACGATCTGAAGGAGCAGGGTGCGACGGACTATCTCGCCTTCATGCAGTCTCTCGGCGCCGATTCCGGCCACGGCATGGTCGGATCCTGGACGACCGATCGGCACGGCGGCTTCACGGACGATGTCATTGGCGCGCTTTTGAAGCTGCAATACCATCTGGCAGTCGCCGCGAAGATGGCGGTGCTCGGCAAGCTCGCCGACAACATGCTGACCACCTATCTCGGCTCCAGCGCTGGCCGGCGTGTGATGAGCGGCCAGGTTCGCCGCGGCGACGGCGAGACCGTGCGCGCCGTCCTCGTCATGGGCGACATGCGCCGCTCGACGATGCTGGCAGAAAAGGAAGGGCGTCAGTCCTATATCGAGACCCTGAACACCTATTTCGATGCGATCGCAGCCCCCTTCAATCGCAACGGTGGCCATATTCTGAGCTTCGTCGGTGACGGCTTCATCGCCGTCTATCCCTGTGGGCGCCACAAGGAGCCCTCGGAATTTGCCGCCCGCGAGGCCTTTGCCGCCGTGCGCGCGGCAACCGCACGCATGGACATGCTGAACGGCGAGCGGCGCAAGCAGGCACGCGATCCGATCGGCTACGGCATCGGTCTGCATGTAGGCAACGTGATGTTCGGCAATGTGGGCCTGCGCGACCGGCTGACGTTCTCGGCCTTCGGCTCGGCCGTCAACGAAGTCCAGAGGTTGCAGAACCTGACCAAGAAATACGCCCACAGCGTCGTCGCGAGCGAAGCCTTCGTCAATTATTGCGGCGGCGACTGGACGGCCCTCGGCCAGGAAAAGCTCCGCGGCGTGCGGCAGAAATTCACGATCCTCTACCCCAACGACGCTGCCTTGCTCGCAAGGGCCGATGAACGATTCGACGACGTGTTGCAGGATGGACTTTCCGAGGCGGAGCATGTCATGCTGCTTCATCGCAATACGCGTCCGCTCCAGCCGCCGCGCGGCCTTATCGACAAGATGCTTCAATAGGGGGAAGAATGTTTCGAACCGTCCTTTTCGTCGCTTCCATCGTCATGGCCGGGAGCGCGATGGCGCAGCCATGGGAAACCAGGCTTTCCGACGACTTCGAGGGGCGGGATTTTGCGCCTGAGGGCGGGCTCTACTATCGCGAGAACTTCGAGCAGACCGCCGGCACGGTGGAGTTTCAGAACGAGGTCAAGCATAACGGTAATGGCGCGCTCAAGCTGAGCGTCGTTCCGACCTGTCCCGATTCGCTCGACGGTTGCAGCGAGCGGGCCGAGATCTGGGAAAAGACGGCGCTGCGCGTGCCTTACGACCAGGGCGTCTGGTATGGTTTCGCGGTCAAGTTTGCCGACCCGATCCCGAATGAGGACCATCGTTATCTGATCGCCCAGTGGAAGCGCGAGATCGATCCGGGTGCCGAGGGCGATTTCAGCCCGTTCCTTGCCTTGAGGCTCGAGGCCGGCAAACTTTTCGCCACTGTGGAAACGAACTATATCGCGCCGCTCTGGGCCGGTCCTGAGGGGAAGCCGGCGAGCTGCAAACCGGGCGAGATCCCCGTATGGGGGCGGCCGGGCGTCAACCAGATGCGCATGCTGGTCGCCGCAGACAGCAACTGGGAGCTGATCGACGGCAGTCTCTTCAATGCATGCACCGATGCGATCAAGGTGACGAACCACGGCAATCCGTTGCCCGACCCGAAGTCCGGCTGGATCGATTTCGCGATCTACACGCTGCCGGGAGCCAATGGCACGGGTCGCATCGAACTCTTCGCCAACGACAAGCCGATCATCACGGTGACGGGCCATATCGGTCACGACGACAAGGGGCTCGGCAAGAACCAGTACTTCAAGTTCGGCCCCTACCGGGCGGCCGATAAAACCGACTGGACACTGTTTTACGACGACTTCCGACGCTCGGCTAATTGCGCCGACGTGTTGAAGGGCGGTGCCTGCCCTTCGTTCTAACCATCTGAAGATGCAGGTGGGTATAGCCTCGTCTGCAACCGGGTGTGCTGGACAGCCCTTGGAAGCTGCGCTAGTCTTTTTTTAGAGGCGGCGGATAAAAAGCAATGAGGGAAGCGTGCTGCTATGACATCTGGGGCGGACCTGCTTCGAGTTGAAGGTCTGCGGATCACATTCTCGGTGCTCGGCGGCGAAGTTCAAGCCGTCAATAACGCGAATTTCAGAATTTTGCCCGGCAAGGTGACGGCGCTCGTCGGCGAGTCCGGATCGGGGAAATCCGCAATCAGCCAGGCGGTGATGGGCATCTTGCCCAACGTCGCCAAGGTTGGTGGCAAAATTTTGTTCAACGACCCGACGACGGCGGCAAAGCCGATCGACCTGCTCTCGCTGGAGCGGGAAGGGGAAGAGATCCGCAGCCTGCGCGGCACGCGCATCAGCAAGATCTTCCAGGAGCCGATGACATCGCTGTCGCCGCTCCACACGATCGGAAACCAGATTTCCGAAGTGCTGAAGATCCACACCGACGCGGAAAAGGCGGAACGTCGGGCGCGAACGGAAGAGCTGCTCGGCTATGTGGGCTTTGCCAATCCGAAGCGCGCCTACGACATGTATCCGTTCGAGCTTTCCGGCGGCATGCGGCAACGCGCGATGATTGCCATGGCATTGATCTGCCGGCCGGCGCTTTTGATCGCCGACGAGCCGACGACAGCGCTCGACGTGACCGTTCAGGCGCAGATCCTGAAACTCCTGCGCGAGCTTCAGGTCAAGCTCAACATGGCCATGCTGCTGATCACCCATGACCTTGGCGTCGTCGCCAACATGGCCGACGAGGTTGTGGTGATCTATCACGGCCAGATCGTCGAGGCGGGTCCGGTCGAGGCGATCTTCCGCAACCCGCAGCATCCCTATCTCAAGGGCCTGATGGCCGCGGTTCCGCATTTCGACATGAAGCCCGGCGAGCGGCTGAAGGCACTGCGCGAAGTGCCGGTCAAGGCCGGAACGCTGCTCGGGACCTCGGCCGCCGACCGGCGCACCGGTCCCGACGTGCTTTTGTCCGTCCGCAATGTCTCGAAGACCTATGGAACGCGCAAATCGTCCTGGTTCGGCGGTGGCGAAGATACGCTGCATCGCGCCGTCGACGATGTCAGCTTCGACATCCGCCGTGGCGAGTGCCTCGGCCTCGTCGGGGAAAGCGGCTGCGGCAAGACCACCGTCAGCAAGATCCTGATGCGGGCCGTCACGCCCGACCAGGGCTCGGTGATCTTCGACAATGGCGAGGGGCCGGTCGATGTGCTGAAAGTGCAGGGCGACGACCTTAAGGCCATGCGGTCCAAGATCCAGATGGTCTTCCAGGATCCGGTCTCCTCGCTCTCGCCGCGCATGACGGTCAAGAACATCCTCAGCGAGCCGCTCGAGATCCACGGGCGCGGAACGGGCAAATCGCGCGAAGAAACGGTGCGTTCGCTGCTGCAGGCCGTCGGTCTCGACCAGCGCTTCATCAACCGGTACCCGCATTCCTTCTCGGGCGGTCAACGCCAGCGCATCGGGATCGCGCGGGCTCTCGCGCTGGTGCCGGAGCTGCTGATCTGCGACGAGCCGGTTTCCGCGCTCGACGTCTCCGTCCAGGCGCAGATCCTCAACCTGCTGAAGGACCTGCAGAAGGAGCTGGGCCTGACCTGCCTGTTCATCTCGCACAATCTGGCTGTCGTCGACTATATGGCCGACCGCATCGCCGTGATGTGCGCCGGGCGTATCGTCGAGCTGGCGCCACGCGAAGTGCTGATGCGCAATCCAGTTCATCCTTATACCAAGTCGCTGCTCGCGGCGGTTCCTTATCCGGATCTCGACCGGCCGCTGGATTTCGAACTGCTGAAGGACAGCGAAGGTTCGGACATGCGGCGCTGGGGACCGCAGTTCCGGGACGATGATGCCGGCGACGCGCTGATCCCCGCGGATCTCGGTGGTGACCACATCGTGCTGGCGCGCCGATCCGTGGATGCAAGGGAGTTGCGGCCATGATCACCCGCCGAACTGTACTGGCATTGCTTGCGACCGTGGCTCTGCCGACGCGGCTCTTTGCAGCTGCAGGCGAGCCCGCATTCTGGGAAAAGCAGATTGCCGACGGCAAGCTGCCGCCGCTTGCCGAGCGCCTGCCGAAGACGCCGCGTGTCATCAACGTCGCGGCCATGGGGCGCCAGCCCGGCAAGTACGGCGGCGAGGTGCGGATGCTGATCGGCAGCGCCAAGGACATCCGCCTGATGACGATCTACGGCTATGCCCGTCTGGTCGGCTTCGACGAAGCGCTGAAGATCGAAGCGGACGTTCTCGAAAGCTTCGAAACGGTCGAGGACCGCATCTTCACCTTCCACATCCGTGAAGGCCACAAGTGGTCCGACGGCACGCCGCTGACGTCGGAGGATTTCCGCTATTGCTGGGACGACGTTCTCAATAACGAGAAGCTGAGCCCGGCCGGGCTGCCGACGGCGCTGGTCATGGATGGCGAGGCCGCCAAGTTCGAGATCATCGACGAACGCACGGTGCGCTATTCCTGGTCGACACCCAATCCTGACTTCCTGCAGAAGCTCGCCGGCGCCCAGCCGATGGTGGTGGTGATGCCGTCGACCTACCTGAAACAGTTCCATGAGAAATATCAGGAAGAAGACAAGCTCAAGGCCCTGATGAAGGAGGAGCGGGTCAAGAAATGGAGCCAGCTGCACATGCGCATGGCCCGTTCCTACCGCCCGGAAAACCCGGACCTGCCGACGCTGGACCCCTGGCGCAACACGACGCCGCTTCCGGCCGAACAATTCGTCTTCGAGCGCAATCCCTACTATCATCGCGTCGACGAGAACGGCCTGCAGTTACCCTATATCGACAAGTTCGTGCTCAGCGTCAGCTCGTCTGCGCTAATCCCGGCCAAGACCGGCACCGGCGAAAGCGACCTGCAGGCGACCGGTATCGACTTCGTCGACTACACCTTCCTCAAGGATTCCGAGAAGCGCTATCCGGCGAAAGTGCTGCTGTGGAAGAAGACGCAGGGCTCGCGCCTGGCGCTGCTTCCCAACCTCAACTGCTCGGATGCGGTCTGGCGGGCACTGCTGCAGGATGTGCGCGTTCGCCGCGCCCTGTCGCTTGCCATCGACCGCACCGAAATCAACAAGGCGGTGTTCTACGGGCTGACGAAGGAGAGCGCCGACACGGTGCTGCCCGAGAGCCCGCTCTTCCGGCCCGAGTTCGCCAATGCCTGGGTCGCCCACGATCCGGAACAGGCCAATGCGCTGCTCGACGAAGCGGGCCTGACCAAGAAGGACAGCGACGGCATCCGCATTCTCTCCGACGGCCGCGCGGCGCAGATCGTCGTGGAAACGGCCGGGGAAAGCACACTCGAGACGGACGTGCTGCAGCTCATCACCGACTACTGGCAGAAGGTCGGGATATCGCTCTTCATCCGGACCTCGCAACGCGACACGTTCCGCAGCCGCGCCGTCGGTGGCGAGATCATCATGTCGATGTGGTTCGGCATAGACAACGGCGTGCCGACGGCCAGCATGAACCCCGGCCAGCTTGCGCCGACCGCGGACGACCAGCTGCAATGGCCGGTCTGGGGGCTGAATTATCTTTCCCACGGCGAAATGGGCCAGGCCCCGGACCTTCCGGCAGCCGTGGAACTGACGGAACTGCTGAAGCGCTGGCGGCATTCGGCCGAAGACGCCGAGCGGACGGAGATTTGGAGCCGGATGCTCTCGATCTACACCGACCAGGTGTTCTCGATCGGCATCGTCAACGCCTCGCTCCAGCCGATCCTCGTGGCAAAGAAGCTGAGGAACGTGCCCGACACTGCGCTCTACGGCTTCGACCCCACGTGCTATTTCGGTGTCTACAAACCCGACACCTTCTGGATCGAACAGGAAGCCTGACATGCTGCGATATATTCTCTGGCGTATCGCGGCGATGGCTCCGACCCTCCTCATCATTTCCGCTCTTGTCTTCACCATCATCGAACTGCCGCCAGGAGATTACTTCGAGAGCTATGTCGCCGAGATCAAGGCGCAGGGCGAAGGCGTGGACATGGAGCAGATCGAGGCGCTCAGGAAGGAGTACGGCTTCGATCAGCCGCCGGTCCTGCGCTACGTCTATTGGCTCGGCGGCATGCTGCAGGGCGATTTCGGCTATTCGTTCGAGTACGAGCTTCCGGTGAGCGCCGTCGTCGGCGACCGCCTTTGGCTGACGATCCTCGTCTCCTTCGTCACCATCATCTTCACCTGGCTGATCGCTTTCCCGATCGGCATCTACTCGGCGACCCATCAGTATAGCTGGGGAGACTACGGCCTGTCGCTGATGGGCCTGATCGGCATCGCCATCCCCAACTTCATGCTGGCGCTGATCCTGATGTATTTCGCCAATATCTGGTTCGGGATTTCCATCGGCCATTTGATGGACCAGAAGTATCTCGCTGAACCTATGAGTTGGGAAAAGGCGAAATCGATCCTCGAACACATCTGGATACCGGTCATCATCGTTGGCGCGGCGGGAACCGCCGGCATGATCCGGCGCCTGAGGGCCAACCTGCTTGACGAGTTGCAGAAGCAGTATGTGGTGACGGCACGCGCCAAGGGCCTTTCGCCGATGCGCACGCTGGTGAAATATCCGCTGCGCATGGCGCTGAACTTCTTCATCTCGGATATAGGTTCGATCCTGCCGGCGATCATCTCCGGCGCGGAAATCACCGCGATCGTGCTTTCGCTCGAGACCACCGGCCCGATGTTGATCAAGGCGTTGCAGAGCCAGGACATGTATCTTGCCGGGTCTTTCTTGATGTTCCTGGCCTTCCTGACGGTGATCGGCGTGTTGATCTCCGACATCGCGCTCGCCATTCTTGATCCTCGAATTCGGCTGCAAGGCAGGAGCACCAAGTGACGTCATTTCTTCCGGCGCCCGGCGAGCCCATGCCGCACTACGTATCTACGGCTCCGTTCGATCCCTATTCCGTCGAGGCGATGACGGACGAGCAGGTGCGCGTCAACCAGGCTTCGCAGCTGCGGCTGATGTGGTGGAAATTCCGCCGTCACAAGCTGGCGCTTGCGTCCGGCGTTTTTCTCGTCGTGCTCTACCTGATGATCGTCGTCTGCGAGTTTCTGGCGCCCTATAACCTGCATACCCGGAATATGGACTATATCTATGCGCCGCCGCAGGCGGTGCATCTCTTCCATGAGGGCAAGTTCGTCGGTCCCTTCGTCTACGGCCGCACGATGACGCTGGACATGGATACGCTGAAGCGCAACTACGCCGACGATACCAACGATGTGCAGCCCCTTCGCTTCTTCTGCCGCGGCGACGGCTATCGCTTCTGGGGGCTGTTTGAAAGCAACGTGCATTTCGTCTGCCCGGCAACGGGCGGCGAGGCCTTCTTCCTCGGAACGGACCGCCTCGGGCGCGACGTGCTGTCGCGCATCATCTATGGCGCGCGGATTTCGCTGACGATCGGCCTTCTCGGCATTACCGTCAGCTTCGTGCTGGGCATCGTCATCGGCGGCCTTGCAGGCTACCACGGCGGCGTCTTCGACCTCATCGTCCAGCGTGTCATCGAGGTGCTGCAATCGATCCCGAGTATCCCGCTCTGGCTGTCGCTGGCGGCGATCATGCCGGCGACCTGGAGTCCGATCTTCATCTATCTGGCGATCACGATCATCCTCGGCCTGCTCGATTGGACCGGGCTTGCGCGCGCTGTCCGCTCGAAGCTGCTGGCCTTGCGCGAAGAAGACTATGTGCTTGCGGCCCAGCTTATGGGTGCAAGGAGCAGCCGCATCATCGGCCGGCACCTCGTGCCCGGTTTCATGTCGCATCTGATCGCCACCGCGACCATCTCTATTCCCGGCATGATCCTCGGGGAAACGGCGCTCAGCTTCCTTGGCCTCGGTCTCAGGCCGCCGATCACCAGCTGGGGCATTCTGCTGACGGAGGCGAAAAGCGTCAGCGTCATTGCCTTCTATCCCTGGCTCCTATTTCCCACAATTCCGGTCATTCTTGTGATTTTGGCGTTCAACTTCTTGGGAGATGGGTTGCGTGACGCGGCGGATCCCTACAAATGAAGCCCGGTTTGACGCAGCCATACGGCCCGCGTGAAACGGTTCATCGTACCCTGAGTGAAAGGTTTCTTGCATGATGCGGCGTTTTGAAGATGCCCGGATCCTCATGTATAGCCATGACACGTTCGGGCTCGGACACCTCAGGCGCTGCCGCACGATCGCGCATTCGCTGGTGGAAGACTATCGCGGCTTGAACATCCTGATCATTTCCGGGGCGACGATTGCCGGCGCGTTCGACTATCGCGCGCGCGTGGATTTCGTGAAGATCCCGAGCGTGATCAAGCTGCATAATGGCGACTACACCTCGCTCGACCGCCATATCGAACTCGATGAAACGCTGAAGATGCGCCAGGCGATCATTCGCCATACGGCAGAGACCTTCAAGCCGGACATCTTCATCGTCGACAAGGAGCCGATGGGCCTGCGCGGCGAGGTCGAGGAAACGCTGACCTATCTGAAGGCGCACGGCACGACGCTCGTCCTCGGCCTGCGTGAGGTCATGGATGCGCCGCACCTGCTCGAGGCAGAGTGGAAGCGGCGCGATACCATGCGCAAGATCGAGCAGTACTACGACACGATCTGGGTCTACGGCCCGCCTGATTTCTACGACCCCCTGACCGAACTTGACGTGCCGCCCGCGGTGCGCGAGCGCATGAACTTCGTCGGTTTTCTGCAGCGCAGCGTCCCGCGCGAGGAATTGCCGGGTCATAAGCCTCAGGGCGACTACATCCTCGTCACCACCGGCGGCGGCGGAGATGGGGCGGACCTGATCCACGACGTCATCCACGCCTATCAGCAGGATCCGGAGCTCACGCACAAGGCGCTGATCGTGCTAGGGCCCTATATGCCGGTCAAGAAGCGCGAGAAGCTGATCCGCAAGGGCAGCAAGATCCCCTATATCAAGATCATCGAGTTCGACAATCGCATGGAAGAGCTCATTGCCGGCGCCAAGGGCGTCGTCGCCATGGGCGGCTACAACACCTATTGCGAAATCCTCTCCTTCGACAAGCCGGCGCTGATCGTGCCGCGCATCCAGCCGCGCGAGGAGCAATTGATCCGCGCGCGCCGGGCTGCCGAGCTGGGGCTGGTCGAGATGCTCCTGCCGGACGAGGCGGAGGATCCGTTGCGGCTGGCGGCGGCGCTGAGGGCGCTGCCTTATCGTGAGCCACCGTCGAAAAGCAGCGCCAACGACCTGCGGCTGGAAGGCCTCGTGCACATCTCCGAGATCGTCGGCAGATGGCTCGATCGGCCGTCGAGCGACCACCTGAACATCGTGAAGAAATCGAGCTGAAGCATTGCCGACAGACCGCAAGATTGCAGTCGTGCTGAAGGGCTACCCGCGTCTTTCGGAAACATTCATCGCCCAGGAACTGCTTGGCCTCGAGCGCGCCGGGATCGAACTCGTCCTGATCTCGCTTCGGCGTCCGACGGACGGCAAGCGCCACCCGGTGCATGACGAAATCCGCGCCGACGTCCACTATCTGCCGGAATATCTGCATGAGGAGCCGCTAAGGGTTCTGCGCGGGCTCGTGCGCTGTCTGCCGAAACCCGGATTCTGGCGCGTCCTGGGTCTGTTCCTCAAGGACCTGCCGCGCGATTTCAGCCGCAACCGCTTTCGCCGGCTCGGCCAGGCGCTGGTGCTCGCCTCCGAATGGCCTGGACAGCCGCGCTGGCTGCACGCGCACTTCATCCATACCCCTGCTTCGGTGACGGCCTATGCCAGCGTGATCGCTGGCACGCCCTGGACCTGTTCGGCGCATGCAAAGGACATCTGGACCTCGCCCGACTGGGAACTGTCCGAAAAGCTCGGCCTTGCGCGCTGGACCGTGACCTGCACACGCATGGGGTACGAGCATCTCCGCAGCCTTGCCAGCGACAAATCGAGAGTACATCTGAGCTATCATGGCCTCGACCTCGACCGCTTCCCGCATTTCGACGGCACGCATTCCAATCGCACCGGTTCCGATCCGGCCGATCCCGTCCGCATCGTCAGCGTCGGCCGTGCCGTTGGAAAAAAGGGCTACGACGTGTTGCTGAAGGCGCTGGCCAAGCTGCCGGCAGAGCTTCATTGGCGGTTCGAGCATATCGGCGCCGGCGAACTGACCGGCCAATTGAAGACGCTCGCCACGGAGCTCGGCGTCTCCGACCGTATTGTCTGGAAGGGCGCGCTCGACCAGACCGATGTGCTTGCGCACTATCGGGCAAGCGACATCTTTGCGCTCGCCTGCCGGATCACCGCGGACGGCGATCGGGACGGGTTGCCGAACGTGCTTGTCGAAGCATCGAGCCAGCGGCTGGCCTGCGTCTCGACGGCGATATCCGGCGTTCCGGAACTCCTCGAGGACGGCGAAAACGGCCGTGTCGTTCCGTCGGAGGATCCGCAGGCACTTGCGGCCGCGCTTGAGGAACTGATCCGCAATCCGGCACTTCGCCACAGGTTCGGCGATGCGGCCGAGCGGAAGGTTCGCGGCCAGTTCGACCACCACACCAGCATCGAACAACTCGCCGGCCTGTTCGCCAGCGAATGGAGAGCCGCCTGATGTCCGCACGTCGCGTCTTCTTCTACGTACAGCACCTGCTCGGCATCGGTCACCTGGCGCGGGCAAGCCGGATCGCGAGCGCCTTGGCGGCCAAAGGCTATGACGTGACCGTCGTGACGGGCGGCAGCCCGGTGCCGGGGTTCCCCGCAAACGATGTGAAACACGTGGCCCTGCCGCCGGTGCTGGCTGGCGACAAGGGGTTTAGCGGACTTGCCGATGGCGAGGGAAACCCGGTCAGCGAGGCTTTCAAGCAAGAGCGCCGCGACCTGCTGATCGAGGCATTTCTTGCCTGCAAGCCTGACATCGTCATCTTCGAAGCCTTCCCCTTTGGCCGCCGCCAGATGCGTTTCGAGTTGATGCCGCTGCTGGAGGTGATCGAGAAGCAGGAGCCGCGGCCCCTCGTTGCCGCATCGCTGCGCGATATCCTGCAGGAGCGGACGAAGCCCGGGCGCGCCGAAGAAACCCTCGACGTTGTCAGGGCGCATTTCGACCTCGTGCTCGTGCATGGCGATCCTGCCTTTGCGCGGCTAGAGGAGACCTATCCGTATACGGCGGAGATCGAAGACAAGATCGTCTATACCGGTCTTGTCGCCGGCCATGCCCCTGAACCTCCGGCTGAAAGGTTCGACGTGCTTGTTTCGGCTGGCGGCGGCGCGGTCGGCAAGGAGCTGATCGGCGCGGCACTACAGGCGGCCGGGCTGCTTGCGGGCGACCTGAAATGGTGCCTGATCACCGGGCCGAACCTGCCGCAGGACGACTATGATGGCTTTGCCGCCGCAGCGCCCGCAAACGTGCATCTGTTCCGCTTCCGCAAGGATTTTGCGAGCCTTCTGTCGGGTGCGCGGCTCTCGGTTTCCCAGGCCGGCTACAACACCGTCTGCGATATCTTCCGTGCCGGCTGTGCGTCGCTGCTCATTCCCTTCGTCGCCGGCGGCGAGACCGAGCAGTCGACGCGCGCCGAAAGGCTCGAAAAGCTCGGCCTTGCCGGCGTTCTGCCAGAAGCGGACGTGACACCGGAGAGGCTGGCCCGCGACGTCGAGACGATGCTGGCGCGGCCAAGGCCGGAGATCCCACCACTCGACCTGAACGGCGCCGCTAGAACGGCGGAGATACTGGGGCTTCAGACGGTCCGCTAGCTGTAGTCGGTGGTGCCCATCGGTCTCCGCTGAAGGCCGCCCTTGAGCGGAACCACCGAAATAGAAAAGTCGCTCGGCAAACCAATGGTCGGGCGGCCATTCGACTATCTGCCAGTATGTACGGAGCCTGGATATTTTCCTCGCGTTCTGCGTGTCCCGGCTGGCTGTCTCCGGAATGGTATGTTAGTGAAATCAATAATACTGATTCTGAATATACGCAGTGCATTTCCACCGAACGATAACCTGGGTTCCTGTGTGCACTAAACTCAAGGTCTTGCCAGGACTGGGTCATACTCTTGGCGAAGAGTTTCCCGTACGGCTTTCCTGCCTTGTCTACCTCTCCAACATCCGCCGGCCTCTCGCGCACGGCATCGCCTGTGCGCTGCAGCGGCGCTGGCTGGCGAGCGTAGAGGCAGCGGGGCACCCGCGATGAACGGCGGCCGCAGAGCAATGCAAGGGGATTTCGGCGCGTCGAGCGCGTAAGGCAGGAGGGGCAGTTGAGAAATCTGATCGCGCTGTTGATCTCAGTGACCTTGGCATTGGGGGCCGGGGAGGTAATGCTGCGCATGTTCACGCCGTTTCCGATCGGAACGCAGTCGCACCGAAGCATCGACGAAAAGTATGGCTATCGTCTCGATCCTACCCTTTCCGGCGTTGACGAGGACGGCTTCCGCGACCCGGCAGGCGCACGGCAGGGCTTTCAAGTCGCCGCAATCGGCGACTCGATGACCTATGGCAACAACGTCGAAAGCGGTCAGACCTGGCCGGCCGTCTTCCAGGCCATCACCGGCGAACACACCTACAATTTTGGTGTCGGAAGTTACGGCATCTACACCTACCACGCGATCGTCCACGACGCGCTGGCAAATGGAGCCAAAGGCGCGATCGTCGCCATTTTCCCAGGCAACGACTTCGCGATCGTTTTTTCGGCATGCGATATCATGAACGCGCGTTCCGACTTCTGGCTTGCAGAGCAGGCGCGGCTTCACCTGCAGGCACTCTTCAGTCTGACCGGAAGCCATACGCAATGCACCAAGGCGCGATCGGCGAGCATCAAGACGAAGCTGTTCGAGAACGTCGCGCTTCTGAGCGCTTATCAATATGCGATAAAGGACCGTGTGACGAGCTTGTATGCGCGCTTCCTTGGCACGGGCAGCGATGAAGCGTCCGAATATTACCGGTTCCCGGACGGGATCCCACCGGTGTCGAGGCGCTATGTGGATGATGCCGGTCGCATGAGCGATTTGGCCTCGTCCGAGACAGCGGCGATGTTTGCGGACTTTGAACGTTTTGCGGCCGACTGGGCCGCGCAGGGACGGGGACGGGTAGGACTGTTGCTGATTCCGTCCAAGGAACGTGTGGTTTTCGAACACCTTCGGCGCGGTGGCCAGCTGGCGGTTGCCGATCCCGCCTTCATCCGCAGTGTCGAGCGTCAGATCGCACTCGAGGACAAAATTCGGGAGGTCGCCGGCCGGCTTGATCTGCCGTATCGTAGTGCGGTGGATGCAACGACCGACGCCTTGCGGGATGCGATCCTGGCCGGGCAGCGCTTTTATCCTGATAACGACGGACATCCGTTTGAGGCAGGCTACAAGGCGTTCGCGGGAACCGCGTCGTCGCTCTGGAACGAGATGAAAACAAGGGTCGCCGAGACGCATGACTGAACGTCGGGGGGCGGCGGTACCCGTGGAGGCCGAAGACAGACAACGGTGCCGGAGCGCACGGGTGCTGTCCCGGCAAACAAGTGCGATCTCGATCGGTTCAGACCGTGCCGATCAGCATGAAGCGGGTGTATTTTTTGGTCGGCAGCGCGCCGGCGAACTCGACGGTCGTCAGTGCCGCCTGCTTGGCGAATTCCTCGACCGAGGCCACGCAGTTGATATGCGTCGGCTCGCTGAAATAGTCGTTGGACTGGAGCAGCACCCGCGTACCGGCCGGAATGCGATCGAGCCATGCCTTGAGGTCTGCGATATGCTCGCAGCTCGTATTGATCACCACGTCTGCCGCGAGCGCCGCGTAGTCGATCGCATACATGTCCGCCGTCACGGCGTGAAACTTGTCCGGAAAGGCCGCGTTCAGCGTCCGCGCCACTGCTTCGACGTCCGGATCGATGTCGAAGCTGTCGACTGCGGCCACATCGAAGCGCTGGTCTTCTAGCAGCATGGCGCCGAGAATGCCGTACCAGCCGCCGAGGATGGCGATCTTGCCGTAGGAGGGGCCGGCCACCTCAAAGAGCGTATCGCGCGCCCAGACCTTGCAGGCAACCTGCTTGTGGTTGAAGGCATTGGCGATGTGGGCGTCGGGATGTTTGGCGATCACCCGGCCGATCCCTTCGATCAGCGGACTGCGCGTATAGGCGGCGATGCCACGCGCGAGATCGAAGGCATGCTCGTACCAATCGCTGGTTTGGCAGGGGGGATGGCTGGTTTGTTTCATGCGGTCGTTGTAAGCTGCGCATCGAGCGAGTGCAATAACGGCGTGTGCTTTCGGGAGCGTCGACCTCTGCCGGTTGACTTCAAGGCCGCCTGTTGGAAACCGCGTCCATTGCAGATTTCCCTCGCACCTGCATAATCGATCAACCGGATTCGGCGCCGGGCGGAATATGCAGGCGTCCCTTCAGGAGCGTGCCTTAGGGTACCCGTCCGGAGGTGTCGCCGAAGAGTGATGCGTGCTGGGGACATATGGCAACCCGGCCCGCCAGCAGCAGTCGTGTTCAATAAGGTCCTATCGCCAGTAACATGGAACCACGCCTTTCCCGCTATATCTGGACCCACACGCGCAAGGACCAGCTTTGGATCCTGGTTGTCGTCGCGCTGTCGATGATCCCTTACTTCCTGTCGTTCGATCTGCCGAAGCAGATCGTCAACGGGCCGATCCAGGGCGATGGCTTCGACAGCCCGGAGGCCACCCAGGCCTTCCTGCCGATATCCTTCGACCTGCCGTATTTGGGCACGTTCAACGTCTTTGACGGCTTCCAGCTCGGCCGCGAAGGTATGCTGCTCGCCCTCAGCTTGGTGTTCCTGGCGCTGGTGGTGGTCAACGGCCTCTTCAAATTCTACATCAACACGTTCAAGGGCCGGCTCGGCGAGCGGCTCTTGCGCCGCATCCGTTTCGAACTCGTCGACCGGGTCCTGCGTTTTCCGCCCAGCCATTTCAAGCGGGTGAAGCCCGCCGAAATCGCGACGATGATCAAGGACGAGGTCGAGCCGCTCGGTGGTTTCACCGGTGATGCCTTCGTCTCGCCCGCCTTGCTCGGCGGCCAGGCCTTGACGGCGCTCGTGTTCATCCTGCTGCAGAGCTTCTGGCTCGGGCTGATCGCAACGCTGATCGTCGCGGTTCAGGCGGTCATCATTCCGCGCATGCGCAAGCGGCTGCTCGTGCTTGGGCGCGAGCGGCAGTTGACGGCGCGCGAGCTTTCCGGCCGCGTCAGCGAAATCGTCGACGGCATCGGCGCGATCCGTGGCCACGATACGTCGAACTACGAGCGCGCCGACATCGCGGCGCGGCTCGGCCGGATCTTCAAGATCCGCTACGACCTCTACCAGTGGAAATTCCTCGTCAAGTTCATCAACAACTTCCTCGCGCAGGTCACGCCTTTCCTGTTTTACGCGATCGGCGGCTATTTCGCCCTGCAGGGCCGCCTCGACATCGGCCAGCTCGTTGCCGTCATCGGCGCCTACAAGGACCTGCCGGGTCCGCTGAAGGAACTGATCGACTGGGACCAGGCCCGTCAGGACGTCCAGGTGAAATATGCGCAGGTGGTCGAGCAGTTCAGCGTCGACACGCTGCTCGATCCCAAGGTCCAGGCGGTGGCAACCACCGCTGCCGTGCCGCTCGCAGGCCCGCTTGCCGCCGTCAATCTGACGGTGATCGACGATGGCGGCTCGACGCTGCTTGACCACGTCTCGCTGCAGGTCCAGCCCGGCGAGAAGGTGGCGCTGATGGGGGGTGGCGAAGTGCTCGCCGAGGCCTTCGGCCGGCTCGTCTGGCCGGCAAGCGGCAAGGTGCTCGTCGGGGGCCAGGACATCTTGGAGCTGCCGGAATCGGTGACCGGCCGACGGATTGCCTACGCCTCGTCCGACGTCTACGTCTTCCAGGGCAGCCTCGGTGACAACATCCTTTACGGGCTGAAGCATGCGCCGCTCACGGACGAGATCTATGAGGGCGAGCGTGCGACGCACCGCAAGTGGGAGGTGACCGAAGCCCGGCTGGCCGGAAACCCGTATCTCGACGTCAACAGCGACTGGATCGACTATGGATCCGCCGGGGCGAACGGGCCGGACGATCTGCTCGTGCAGATCCGGCCGGTTCTCGACGCGGTGCTTTTGACCAACGACGTCATGGCGCTGGCCGTGCGCTCGACCATCGATCCCCACGAGCATGCGGAGTTCGCCGCAGGCATCGTCGAGATGCGCAGCGCGCTCCGGCAGCGTCTCGAAAAGGAAAAGCTCAGCGACCTCGTCGTGTTCTTCGAGCCCGGGACCTACAATGTCGAGGCGACGATCGGCGAAAACATGCTCTTCGGCACCATCACCGATCAGGTGATGTGGGCAGATGCGCTGGAGAACCATCCGTTCTTCAAGACGATCCTGCAGCGGGTCGGCCTGCGCGACACCTTTTATGAGATGGGCATCGAGATCGCCGAGAACGTCGTCGAACTGTTCCGCGACCTGCCGCCGGATCACCCGTTCTTCCAGCAGTTGACCTTCATGACCGCCGAGGAAATCCCGGTCTATGAGGCCATCCTCCAGAAGGTACGCACGAAGGGCAAGGGCGAGGTCTCCGAGGACGACCAGATCAAGGTGATCAGGCTGTGCTTCGATTACATCGAGCCGCGGCACCGTTTCGGTCTTTTGACCGATGAGGTCATGGCGAAGATCGTCGCCGCCCGGCGCGAGTTCGACGAAGGCCTGCCGGCGGATCTCGCCGGGATGATCGAGCACTACCGCCCGAACCGATTCATCGCGTCCGGCAGCATTATCGACAACGTGCTCTTTGGACGTATCGGTCACAAACACGCCGACGGCTCGGAGAAAATCCGCGCGATCGTTCGTGATCTCTTCGAGGCGGGCGGTCTCTACAACGAAGTGCTTGCTTTCGGCTTCGACTTCAATGTCGGCGCCGGCGGCAAGCGGCTGACGGCCGCGCAGCGGCAGAAGCTCGACCTTGCGCGCGCGCTGATCCGCAATTGCGATTACTACATCTTCAATCAACCGCTCCTGGCGCTCGACCAGCGCGTCCAGGAACAGGTCGTCCGCAACGTCTTTGCGATGCTCGATCAGGGCGGGCGCGATCCGGCGGTCATCTGGGTTCTCGCCAATCCGGCGCTGGCGGACCTCTTCGATCGCGTCGCCCGGTTCGAAAACGGGCGCCTACTGCACGACGCCAATGTGGATGAACGACCTGACTACAAGGAAATGGCATCTTGATGTAATATTAATGTCAGGGCACGAGCATATGGTCCCGCCGCGATGCGGGAGGCAAGTTGCCCCCGACGGGAACTCGGAGACACGGATTGTGATGTTGCTCAAAGATGAAGTCGAAATGCTGCGCCGAATAACCCTGTTCTCGGGATTGCCGCCGGCAAAGCTGAAACTTCTGGCCTTCACGTCCGACAGGGTCATGTACAGCGCTGGCGAAGCGCTGTTCTATCAGGGTGACATCGGCGACGCGGCCTATGTCATTCTTTCCGGCAAGGCGGAGGTGCTCATCAATACGGCGGGTGGGCCTTTCAAGATCGCCGAAGTCGAGCAGAATTCGATCGTCGGCGAAATCGCCATTCTCTGCAACACGCCACGCACCGCGACGGTGCGCACCAGCACGCCGCTCGAGGCCCTGCGCATCCGCAAGGACGATTTCCTCAAGCTTCTGGCCGATTTCCCCGAGATGGCGGTGGAAATCATGCGCGTTCTCGCCGACCGCCTCGCGCAAACGACGGCGGAGCTCAGCGAGGCCCGCGGCTCGATGGAGCCGGTGGACGCCTGACGGCGGCACCTCTCTTGTACGGGCGAACCTTCACGAAAATGCAGGCGGCGATGTGCCGGGGCAGCCATTCGCCTCGGTCATATGAGCCCTTCGCAAAATCCATTCCGCTTCGTCCGGATATGGGTTAGAGAAACGCTATGCGTTCGATCACCTATTTCCACAAGACCGTTCAGTTTCCCGACAAGCCGGAAAAGAAGCGCTTTTTCGCGCGGCTGCAGAACGGCGACTGGGAGCCTTGCACGTTCCAGAACATCGCGCGCCTGGTCGACGCCAAGACGACTTTCATCGACATCGGCGGCTGGATCGGCGTGACGCCCTATTGGGCGGCGCAGATTGCCGACAACGTCATCACGGTCGAGCCCGATCCTGTCTGTTTCGGCATCCTCAAGGAAATGCAGCCGGAGAATTGCGGCGAAGTGCGGGTCATCAATGCCGCGCTATCGGAGGATGACGTTCTCGTGCTGCATTCCGTCGGTGGCGGTTTCGGAAGCTCCGAAACATCGGCCCTGATCGCCGACGACGACGGCGAGGCGATACGTGCGCGCACCGTGACGATCGCAGCCCTTCAGGACATGGCGCGGACCGAAAGGCTCTGTTTCAAGATCGACATCGAAGGTTACGAGTATCGCGCGCTGGACCAGTTCCGCACGATCGATCGGATGCGGACGGCCGGCGTGCTGCTGGCGGTTCATCCGCAGATCCTGTTTGCGTCGCTGACGGGCTCCAGGCTGTCGCGCGTCCTTCGCACCATGACCGCCACTATCGGATTGATCCGTAGCCTGAAGGGCTTCCGCCTCGACAATCCCTCGGCAATCTGGACGGCGCTACGCAAATCGATCGCGCGCCGGGAGTTTCGCGGTTTCGACCTGCTGTTCGTGGCGCGCGAGGGTAGCCGCTAAGGAGCCTTTGGCGGCTCAAGTCCTTTCATGCATGAGGACAAGGACGGTAATGTCCGGGCATCCGCCGAGAACCGAAACGATCCTCGGTTCGGTTAACCATGCCCCCGCTTAAAGTTAACTCTTCGTTTCAAAATGTTACTTCCGGTGGTATAGGTTCGCTGCTGCTATTTCCTGGTTTTGGTTGTGGCGCGTCGCGGAGGGCGGTTGCATGTCCTGGTTATACGTTGCCGGTGTCGCCTATGGCCTGACGGCGTTTTTTCTCGTGGGGATGACCTACCTTGAAGGATTGCAGGCGCATGCACCTTGGAACATGTACCGCGTGGCCGGGCTTCTGGTCTGCGTTTTCTGGCCGATTCTGTTTCTGTATCTGATGCTCAGGATGGCATCGAAAAGACGAATTCCGGAGCGCTGACGGCAAGGGCCAGCGGCGCTTATCCTCAACGCGGCGCCTGAACGGCGGTATTTACCATACAACTAGAAAATGCCGGAGATTAACCCATGATTCCGTCATGCGGTTTATGGTCCGGCAGTGATCGAACGGTGTGAAAGTATCTCGGCATGTGCGGTTACGGTGGCTATTTCGGGTCGGTCCCGGATGCGGAAATCCTTCTCAAAAGGATGGCCTCTGCGATCGCGCATCGTGGCCCGGACGAAAACGGCGTTCTTGCCGCACCGGAGGCCGGGCTCGCCCATGTACGGCTGTCGATTGTCGGTCTCGGCGACGGCCAGCAGCCGATGTCCGACGAAACCGGCGACCTTTCGATCGCCTTCAACGGCGAGATCTTCAACTACGTCGAATTGCGCGAGGAACTGCGCGCCAAGGGGCGACGGTTCCGCACTGCGAGTGACACCGAGGTCATCCTGCATCTCTACGCCGTGATGGGCGAGGACTGCCTGTCCGTCCTCAACGGCGATTTCTCCTTCGCGATCTGGGATAGACGCCGTCAGCGCATGGTGTTGGCGCGCGACCGCATGGGCGTGCGCCCGTTGTTTTACACGACCCATGCCGGGACGTTCTATTTCGCCTCCGAAATCAAGGCGCTGCTCCAGGTTCCCGGCATTTCCGCCGAACTCGATCCCGTTGCGCTCGACCAGATTTTTACCCTTTGGGCGCCGATCGCGCCGCGGACCGGCTTTCGTGGCATTCACGAGCTCGAGCCGGCTCACCTGATGATCGTCGAGAAGGGCAAGACGTCGATCCGCCCCTATTGGCAACTCGACTATCCGGACCACGACGCGCCGCCGCTGTTTGCCGATGAGCGCAGCGCGGCCGAGGAACTACGCGCCCTTCTTACCGATGCGACCCGGATCCGCATGCGGGCCGACGTGACCGTCGGATCCTATCTCTCGGGCGGGCTCGACAGCTCCATCGTCTCGGCGCTTGCGGCCGGAATGGCGCCGCAGGGTCTGCGCACGTTTTCCGTGACGTTTGATAGCGTCGAACACGACGAGAGCGCCTTCCAGATGGAAATGGCGAAGGCGCTCGGCACGCATCATAGCGCGGTCGCCTGTCGTGCCGGCGACATCGCGAAGGTCTTTCCGCAGGTCGTCCGTTTCGCCGAACGTCCGATTATCCGCACGGCACCCGCCCCGCTTTACCAGCTCTCGGGTCTCGTGCGCGAGCAGGGATTGAAGGTCGTGCTGACGGGCGAGGGCGCCGACGAGGTCTTCGCCGGATACGATATCTTCAAGGAGGCGCGGGTGCGCCGCTTCTGCGGCCGCCAGCCCGGTTCGCGAATCCGGCCGCACCTGTTCCGCAAGCTCTACCCCTATCTGCCGGGCCTGCAGCAGCAATCGGCGGAATATCTCGCCGCTTTCTTCGGCGCCGGCGACGTGCCGCTCAACGACCCGCTGTTCTCGCACCGCCCGCGGTTCAAAAGCACGGCCGCGACCAAGATTTTCTTTTCTCCCGACCTGCGCGCCACGCTGAAGGACTACGACGCGGCCGAAGATCTGGCGAGCCGGCTTCCTGCTGCCTTCGGTCGCTGGCATCCGCTGCACCAGGCGCAGTATCTCGAAAGCCGTTTCCTTCTGCCCGGCTACATTCTCTCCAGCCAGGGCGACCGCATGGCCATGGCGCACGGGATCGAAGGACGCTTCCCGTTCCTGGACCACCGCCTCGTCGAGTTCGCGACGCGCCTGCCGCCGGAAATGAAACTGAAGGGGTTGGTGGAAAAACACATCCTGCGCGAAGCGACGAAGGACCTGCTTCCGCCGACCATCGGTCAGCGCACCAAGCAGCCCTACCGCGCGCCCGACAGCCATTCCTTCACCGGCGCCGGCGAACTGGAATACGTTCGCGATGCCATGAGCGAGACACGCATCGGTGACAGCGGTCTGTTCAATGCCAAGGCCGTGAGCAAGCTCTACGAGAAATGCCAGTCGCAACCGACCACCGGCTTTAGGGACAATGCCGCCTTCGTCGGCATCCTGTCGACGCAGCTCTGGCTGCAGACCTTTACCGGCACCAGCATCCGCGCCGCTCAAGCGGCCTGAAACCCATTGGGAAAGGAAATGAAATGACGGAAACCATCAAGGACAAGGTCAGGGCCTTTGTCATCGAGAACTTCCTGTTTGGCGATACCTCGTACGATCTCGCCGACGGCGCCTCTCTGATCGAGAACGATATCATCGACTCGACCGGCGTTCTCGAACTCGTCGCCTTCATCGAAGACCAGTTCGGCATCGCCATGGCCGACGCCGACATCGTGCCGGCGAACCTCGATTCGCTCGCGCGCATCTCGGCCTTCATCGAGGCAAAGGCCGGAGTGCCGGCCACGGCCTAACCAAGACCCGAGGGCGTTCCATGCGGTTCGAGCAGTTTCTCATCGGCAATGCGGCAAGGCATGCGGCCAAGACGGCGCTGGTCACCGATCGCAAGCGCCTCAGCTACGGCGAGTTCGACGATCTGTCGAGCCGGCTGGCGGCCGCGTTGGCAAAGGCAGGCGTCAAGCGCAACGACCGCGTCCTCGTGTTCATGGACAATTGCTGGGAGGCGGCCGTCTCGATCTTTGCGATCCTGAAGGCCGGCGCGACCTTCAGTCCGATCAACGCATCGACCAAGGCGGACAAGCTCGCCTACATCATCGACGACTGCGAGGCGGCTGCGATCCTGACGCAGGCCAAGTTGATGCCGGTGGTGGCTGACGCCCGGGCGCAGAGCAGCGGCAAGGCGAATATTTTCGTCGCATCGACCGCGGCGCCCAACGGCCAGTCGCCCGCCGGCGCGGTGCCCTTCGAGGGCTGCCTGTCGGCGGAGGCGACGCCGGTGCCGCATGGCGGCATTGACGTCGACCTGGCGATGCTCATCTACACGTCGGGCTCGACCGGCCGCCCGAAGGGCGTGATGATGACCCACCGCAACATCGATGCAGCGTCGGAATCGATCACCACCTATCTGCGCAACGAGCACGACGATATCATCCTCAACGTGCTGCCGCTCGCCTTCGACTATGGGCTCTACCAGTTGCTGATGGCGATCAGGCTCGGGGCGACGCTGGTGCTCGAAAAGTCCTTCGCGTTCCCGCATGCGATCTTCGAGCGTATTCGCGAGGAGGGCGTCACCGGCTTCCCGCTGGTGCCGACGATGGCGGCGATGATCCTGCAGATGCGCGACCTTGAGCCGGGTTTCCTGCCGAGCCTGCGCTACCTCTCCAACACCGCCGCCGCCCTGCCGCCGCCGCATATCGCCCGCCTGCGCGAGCTTTTCCCGGGCGCACGGCTCTATTCGATGTACGGGCTGACAGAGTGCAAGCGCTGCACCTACCTGCCGCCGGAGGAACTGGATCGCCGGCCGGGCTCCGTCGGCATTGCCATCCCCAACACGGAAGCCTTCGTCGTCAACGACGAGGGCAGCCGCGTGCCGCCGGGCGTTCCCGGCGAACTCGTCATCCGCGGGCCGCATGTAATGCAGGGCTACTGGCGCAACGACGTGGCGACCGAGCGCATGCTGCGGCCCGGGCCGAACCCTTGGGAGAAGGTGCTCTATACGGGCGACCTTTTCCAGACGGACGAAGAGGGCTTTCTCTATTTCGTCGGCCGCAAGGACGATATCATCAAGACCCGCGGCGAGAAGGTCGCGCCCAAGGAAGTCGAGACCGTGCTCCATGCCCATCCCGGCATTGCCGAGGCCGTCGTCATCGGCATGCCGGATCCGGTTCTCGGCCACGCGATCGCTGCCCTTGTGGTGCGCACGGATCCTGACTTGACCGACAAGGACATCATCCGCCACTGCACCCGCCACCTCGAAGATTTCATGGTGCCGAAGATCATCGAATTCCGCACCGAACTGCCGAAGACGGATACCGGCAAGGTCAGCCGCCGACTTGCCGCCGAGACGATGGAGCCTGCACAATGAACATCAGAACAACCGGGGGCAATGGCCCGTTTTCGGCCGAAACCCTGACAATCGACCACGCGGCCGAGACCGATCGCATCGTTTCCGCCTTGCGCGGACAGTTGCGCTCCATGAAGAAGCGCGGTCTGGTGCTCGGGCTTTCGGGCGGCATCGACTCCAGCGTTTCCGTGGCGCTTGCGGTGCGCGCGGTCGGCGCCAAGAACGTCTTCTGCCTGTTCATGCCGGAAAACGACTCCGATCCGGAAAGCCTGCGCTTCGGCCGGCTGGTCGCTGAAACCTTCGGCGTCGCGGCGATCGTCGAAGACATCGGGCCGACCCTCAAGGCCATGGGCTGCTACGAGCGCCGCGACGCCTTCATCCGGGAACTGGTTCCGGACTATGGCGACGGGTGGGCCTCGAAGGTCGTCATCGCCAACGCGCTTGAGGGAGAAGGCTACAACATCTCCTCGCTGGTCGTTCAGAGCCCGGAAGGCGTGCAATCGAAACATCGCATGCCGCCCTCGGTCTATCTCGGCGTCGTTGCGGCCACCAACATGAAGCAGCGAACTCGCAAGCAGGTCGAGTACTACCATGCCGACCGGTTGAACTTTGCCGTACTCGGCACGCCCAACCGGCTGGAATACGACCAGGGCTTCTTCGTCAAGAACGGCGACGGCGCCGCCGACGTAAAGCCGATCGCCCATCTCTATAAGTCGCAGGTCTATGCGCTTGCCGCCCATCTCGGCGTTCCCGCGGAAGTTTGCCGTCGCCCGCCGACGACCGACACCTATTCTCTGGAACAGACGCAGGAGGAGTTCTATTTCTCCCTGCCTTACGACCGCATGGACCTCTGCCTTTATGGCCTCAATCACGGGATCGAGATCGAGGCCGTCGCCAAGGCGGCCGGCTTGACCGTGGTCCAGGTCGAAAGGGTCTGGGCGGATATCGCCGCCAAGCGCAAGGCGACGCGCTACCTGCATCTCGGGCCGCAACTGGTGCAGCCCGTGGAGGAAATTGCCGGCTATTGAGGCCTGGCCGCACCGCCGGCCATCGTCAATCGAAGCTGCCGCCGATCAGCCGGCTCCAGTATTCGCCGGAAATGCCGTTGAAGAAGCCCTGTCCGTCGCGGCAGGCTTCGACGATGGTCTGGTCGCGCGAATGCACAACGGTCGAGGCGACGTGCACGAAGGCGATGCGTCGGCCGAGCATGGCTTCCATCAGCGCCGGTTGTGTGCGCCCGCGCAAACCCGCAAGGCCACGTCTCGACGCCTCGTCGACCAGGCAGTCAATGACCGGCCCGGCCTGCCCTGGCCGCGCCAGGATCTGCAGTACCCGACCGATTTCACCGGCTTTGACGTAGTAGGCGAATGCACCGACCACGGCGCCCGTGCGCGCCGTCACCAGCGCGTAGGCGAGTTCGCCCTGCTCGGGCTTCTTTTCGGCATCGGCAAGGACGTGATCGAGCTGGCCGTCACTCCATTCGGGGCGAAGCGGAAACGGCGCGGTGAACTGGTCGACGACGGCCGCAAAGCCGCTGCGGTCCGTCTCGGTCGCGGTGAAGCCGGCCGGTGCCGCCCCCGCCTCGGGCAGGGCGGACCAGCGCTGCTCGCCCTGGCCCATGCGCTTGCGATAGAACCTGTCGAGTGCGCGCGCGAAGGGGGCGGCGAGCCGGGCGGGCTTGATGCGGTTCGAGGCGACGCTCAGGCTGAAGGTCGCCGGACGGATGACGCGCACCCAGTCGAGGCTGTATTGCGGCAGGACCACGCCGCGAAGCCGCGTCCACATCTGTACAGAGACTTCGCTTGCTGTCTCACTGAAGGATAGATCCTGCGGACCGGCGAGGAAGGCCTTCATGAGGCGCGCTCCGGCCAAGGGGTCGCTTTCCCGGTCTTCCGCCATCAGCGATCCGCAGATCGCGGCGCGCAAGTGCCGGCCGTTCAGTGTCATCGGCAGCGCATTGACGCCGACGAAGCCGGTAATCCGACCCTCGTCGTTCACATGCACGAGAGGTCTGATTTCCGGATCGCAGCCTGGCCCGTGGAGATAGAGTTGCCGCATATAGTCGGCAAGTGCTGGCGAAGCGGTCCGCTCGTCACGGAACACCCGCTGGAACATTCCGGCGACCGCTGGAACGTCCGCGTGGTCTAGCGAACGGATTTCGCTCATCGGGCCTGCTCTCCGGCGCCGGCCTCTGCCGGGCCGGCGATTTTCTGGACGATGGCGACGCGCGGCTTGCCGTCACGGTCGGATGCGAAGGTGACCGGTGCATAGGCTTTCGCCCGTGAGAGAAGTGCAGCCGCCTGCCGCTCCTGGCCCTCGCCGAACTCGAACAACAGCCAGCCTCCCGGTTTCAGGAAGGCAAGGGCGTCCCGGATCAGGCGCTGGTGTATGGAAATGCCGTAGGGGCCTCCGTCGAATGCCTCGCGCGGCTCGTTGTCGAGCAGATGCGCGCGGTCCCCCTCCAGCCGGCCGGTCGAGATATAGGGTGGATTGCAGACCACCATGTCGATCTTGCCCTGGAGATCGTCGCTTTCGAGCGCCGCAAAAAGATCGCCCTGCCGGACAAAGACGCGCGACCCGAGGCCGAGCCGATCGACGTTGCGGCGGGCAAGCGCCACGGTGCTGTCCGTCAGGTCAGCGCCCCAGACACGCGCCGACGGGATCTCTCTGGCGATACCAACGGCGAGGTTGCCGGAACCGCAGCACATGTCGATGATGGTGACGTCGAGGGGGGCGCCTTCAAGGATTGAGACGGCTCTTTTTCCAAGAAGCTCTGTTTCTTCCCGTGGAACCAGGACGTCGGGCGCAAGTTCCAGTTCGACACCCATGAAGCGGTGCAGTGTTGCGGCCCGGTCTTCGGTCGGTCGGTCGGTCTGATTGCTGTCGTTTTGCGCCACAGCCACTCCTCATGTCGCTGGAAAACTCTGTAGACGTGCGGACCGCAGCCTAGTGCAATTGAGTAAACGGAAGCTGAAATACAATTGCCGCGAGCACGTTAACCGCGCAATCATTTCTGCCTGTTACCTTGCGCGTGATCAGAGGCGGGTGCTCGCTGTCATTGAACGCTTTTTGCGCGCAACAATGACGGGTTGAGATCAAGGGCAGATCGGAATGGCTTCGGAAGGTGTGAAGGAACGCGCGCACAAACCGTTCCTCTCGATGATCATATCCTATGCTGCATCCGGCGGCAGCCTTGTCATTGGCTCGGCTGCGCAGCTTCTGACATTTGCGATCCTCGCGCGCTTTCTCGGCGTGCATGAATTCAGTGTCTTCGTCGCAATCACGGCCGTTGCCAACATCGCGGTTCACCTTTGTGGTCTCGGCGCGATGGAGTGCCTGGTGCGCCGCGTCGCGCGCGACCGGGGCATGTACCCGCAGATGCTCGGCCACAACATCATTCTGACCTCGATCAGCGGCGTGCTGCTGGTGTTGCTCGGCGCAGCGGTGTTGCCGTTCTTCTTCACGCTTTCGCCCGATCCCGCGGCCAATGTCGCGGTGATCACCTTGATGCTCGTGACCAACATCATCTTCGTGCGGGTCATCGTGCTTGCGGAGCAGATCTTTCTTGCGCATTCGAATTTTGCCTCGGCCAACAAGGTGGTCGTCGGTTTCGCCCTGGCGCGCACCATAGCTGCAGCGCTCGCCTGCATCGCCTTCGGGGTCGCGACGGTGGCCTCCTGGGCTGTGTGGCAGTTCGTATGCCATGTAATCGTGGCCTTCGGCTGCTGGCGAGCGGTCAAGGGGTTGGGACGCCCGACCTATGGCATCGTGCGGGAAGAGCTGCCGCTCGGGCTGTATTTCAGCATCCCGTTCATCCTGCGCGCGGTCCGGCAGAACGCCGACCTTCTGGTCCTGAGCCTCGTGGCGAGCGCCGAGGTCATGTCCAGCTACAGCGTCGCGCGGCGCATGCTGGAGAGCAGCTATCTGTCGGTTGAGGCCTTGAACCGGCTGATCTATCCGGGTTCGGCAAAGGCGACGGCAGCCGGCCTGCACCACGCCTTCGAGCGCGTGCGCAAGGTTCTGTTCGCGGCCACCTCGATCAGCATTGCCGCGGCCGTTGCCGTTTTCGTGCTGGCGCCGGTGCTGCCCTATCTCTTCGGCAAGGACTACGTCTCCCTCGTTTCCTTCGTTCGCATCCTGTGCTGGGTCGTGGTGCCGCTCGCCATGTGGTCGGTGGCGATGGAGGCCCTTGGTGCGTCCGGCCACCATCCGGCGCGCGCTTCGGTCATGGGTCTTGGCAGCGTGCTTGGTGCGGCACTCACCGCCTGGGCGACCTGGTACGCACCGCCGACAGGCACGTTCATTTCCTTCTACGTGATCGAGACCGCGATGGTGATCGTCTCATGGGCGGTCTTCCTGCGCTTCGTGCGGCGCGATCGGGAACAGGCCGGCGCGGCCTCCCTGTCGACGGGGGTGGTGCATGGAGGTTGAGCTCGGGAAGATCCAGGCCGCACGGTCGTCCGGACGGGAAATGCCCCGGATGGGCAACGTGCGCGCCATGGAACCCCGGGATATCCCAGCCGTCAGCAGCATGTTCACCCGGATCTTTCGCAAGCGGGAGCAAGAGGCGAGCGCGGAGCTTCAGAACTATGTCGAGACCATCTTCTTCGGCAGCCCGCTTTATGCGCCGGAACACGGCAGCATCGTCTACGACGACGGGACCGGCGGCATCGGCAGCGCCATTCTAGCGATTCCCATGGAGTTCACGGTCAACGGCCGCCGAACGGTGGCGAAACTTCTCTGCGCCTTCATGTCCGAGGGCAAGGCCGGTGCGGTCGGCGCCGCCTGCCTGGCGCGCGCCATGCGGGCGACACGGCAAGACATGTGTTTTTCCGACAACTCGTCTCCGGTCAGCGCCGATCACTGGGTCGCTGGCGGTGGCGTCGTGCTGCCGATCCAGAGCCTCGACTGGCGCCGCTCCTTCCGTCCGTTCAGAGCCTGGGGGCTAACGGTTGGCAGGCAAGTGCGCCTGCTCAGATCCCCGATACTTTCCAAGCCGCTTGCGCTTGCGGACCGGCTTTTGCGCCGCCGCCGCCCGCGCACGAAACCCGATCCGGTGGCCGGCTGCACGACGCACGCCATTGATCCCGCTGCCTTCGTCGATCTCGCAGAACCCATGCTGCAGCGATTTTCCGTCAGGCCGGTCTGGTCGCGCAGCGAATTCGACTGGCTGGTAACGGTCGCGCGACTGAACACGCCGCTCGGCGAGCTTCTCTGCCGCGAGGTCCGGGATGAAAGCGGGCGCGTCATCGGCGCTTATCTCTACTTCGGCAAGGCCGGCGAGCGGGCAACGGTGCTCAACGTCGTCTGCGAGGCCGGCCGTGAGTTCGCCGTCACCGCACAGATGTTCCATGCGCTTGACGCCGAGGGTTACGCGCTCGCCGTCGGCAGCTCGCAGCCGTTCCTCATGAATGCGATCTCGCGCCAGAGATGGCTGTCCTTCCACCATCGCGGCTATTTCTGCATGGTGACGCGGCATGCGGATCTGAAAGACGCGGCCCAGCGCAACGATATCTACGTGGGCGGTCTGGCATCGGAGAGCTGGAGCCGGTTGTTGACCGACTTCTGAAGCGACGGGTTAAGCGGCAATCCTGCCATTTAACGGAATATTCACCGTACAACCTTAATTCTGCGCTAGAAGGCGGCTCGCGGGGTCACGATCTTCGCGTCTTGATGGGCGTGCGTGAGGGATGCTTATGTATAGGCCGGACGAGGCCGGAAAACAGGGGGCCAGCCAACCGGCACGCGAGCAGCGTGCACCGGTCGAAAGAGGCTCGCTGCTCGATCTGCTCTCGTCAGACCTTCACGAAGCGAAGTCTGGCGCTGACGGTTCGGCAACAGACCGGCCTGCCGAAGTCCAGCATCAATCCAGAGATGTTCCGAAAGCCTCGCCCCATCCGGCTGACTTGGTACCGCCCGTGTCCAGTGCGGCCGGCGCGCGTCGCGACAGCTATTTTCCCGGGTTGAGCGGCCTCAGCCGGATCGGCGTCGACGATATCATCGGCTGGTTGCGCGACGGGCTCATCTGGATAGTGCTGGCGCTCGTCCTGTGCGTGGGGGCCGCGCTCGCCTATGCGATGACGGCGACGCCCCGCTATACGGTCTACACCGATATCGTCGTCGATCCGTCCAACCTCAATGTCGTCAGCGATGACGTCTTCACCACCAATCCGCAGCGCGATGCGCAGTTGCTGGAAGTGGAAAGCAAGCTGCGTATCCTGACGTCGCGCAATGTGCTGTCGCGGGTGATCACCCAGATGCGCCTCACCGAGGACCCGGAATTCGTGAAGCCCTCGGCCTTCAGTTCGCTGAAGAACCTCTTCTCGACGAAGGCGGAGCAGCAGGCCGGAAACGAGCTTGCTGCCATGCGGGCCTTGTCGGAGCGGGTGGAAGCCCGGCGCGAAGAGCGGTCCTTCGTGGTGGTGATGAAGGTCTGGAGCGAAGAGCCTGCGAAAGCGGTGACGCTGTCGGATGCGATCGTCGCGGCTTTCGAGCAGGAGCTGTTTCAGTCCGCCGCCGAGAGCGCCGGTCGCGTCGCGCAGAGCCTCAACGCCCGGCTCGACGAGTTGCGCCACAACGTCACCGAATCCGAACGCGCGGTCGAGGATTTCCGCCGCAAGAACGGGCTGCAGTCGACCAATGACGGTCAGCTCGTGAGCAATCAGCTTTCGAACGAACTCAACACCCAGGTTCTCGACGCCCAACAGCGCTTCATCCAGGCCGATACCCGCTACCGGCAGATGAACGACGCGATAACACAGGGGCGGACCGCAAGTGCATCCGAGTTTGAATCCGTCAACATGACGAACCTGCGAGAGCAGTATAACGTGCTGCAGCAGCAGATCGCCTCCATGCAGCGCACCTATGGGGAGCGCCACCCCCGCCTCGTCAATGCGCGCTCGGAGCGTGCGAACCTGGAATCGGCCATGGCCGACGAGGCGCGCCGCATCCTCGATCGCGCCAAGGCGGACATGGACCGGGAGCAGCAGGCCTTTTCGGCCTTGCGCGCCAAGGCGAGCGACGAGAAGTCGAACGTGTTCTCCGACAACGAAGCCCAGGTGCAGCTGCGAGACCTCGAAAGGGACGCGCGCGCCAAGGCTGCCATCTATGAGACCCACCTGGCGCGCGCCCAGCAGATCACCGAACGCCAGCAGATCGACACGACTAATGTTCGCGTGATCTCGCGCGCCTTGCCGCCGAATGCGCGCAGCTGGCCGCCGCGCACCGTGGTTCTGGTCGCCGGCGGCGGTTTCCTGGGGACTATTCTCGGCATATCCCTCGCGCTTGCCCTCGGTCTGTGGAGATACATCCGTCGTCCGCAGCCCCTGGCGCCGTGAGAGGGCGGCCATCGTGCCCGATCTCAGCGGCAGCCCGGCCAATTCTGCAGAAACCTTGAGGGTCCGCGTCGGGACCTTCCTGTTCCTGGCCATTTCCATCTACTACTGGATCCCCTTTCATTCCTTCGTCGACCTGACCAAGGAAAGTCTGCTGGAACCGGGCGGCGACAATTCCAGCCGGCTGAACCAGATCGTGGCACTGCTGCTGTTTGCGGGCGCCTCCTGCTACGGTGTGCTGCATCCGATGCGGCGTGGGCTTATGCAGCCGCGGGTGCTGCTTGCGATCCTGCTTTTGTGGGTGCTCTTTGCCTGCCTGGTCTCCGCTCATCCGGCCAACGGCATCAAGGCGATCATCCTGACGACGATGGTTGCGGTCAACGCCAACGTCTATCTGCTGCTGCCGGCCAACGAGCGGCACTTCGCCAAGATGCTGGCGGTCTCGACGCTCGTCATGCTCGCGGTTGCCTATTACGGCGTCCTGTTCAAACCGCTTCTGTCCATTCACCAGGCCAACGAAGTGCTGGAGCCGATGCATGCAGGGCTGTGGCGCGGCCATTTCCGTCACAAGAACGAAGCGGCGGTCGCCATGGTGCTTGCCTCGTTTCTCGGCCTGTACGTCCTGCGCCGGTGGTCGAAGCTTGTCGGCCTGACCATCGTTAGTCTGGCCTTCTTCTTCCTCATCCATACGGGAGGAAAGACCTCGACGGCGATGTTGCCGGGCATTCTGCTTCTGGCGTGGCTCTTCGAACATGTGCGCTTGCTGCGCATCCCGATCGCGATCGGCGGCGTGGCCCTGTTCAACCTTTTCGCCGTCGGGTCGGCCGTCTTCCGACCGCTCGGCGAATTCGTCTCGTCGCTCGGCATCGACGCGACCTTCACGAACCGGGCCGATGTCTGGCGCTTCGCCTTTTCGGTGATCGCCGAACAGCCGTTTATCGGGCGAGGCTTCAAGGCCTTCTGGCAGACCGAGGAAGTGGTGTTCAGCGGCGGTGGCATCGAGACCTGGGCGGTTCGTGCGGCCCATGCGCACAATTCGTATCTCGAGACGCTTCTCGTCATCGGCATTCCGGGGTTGATCCTCACGCTGCTTTGGCTGGTGGTGCTCCCGCTCTATCATATCTCGCGCATTCCGCCGGCCCGGCAGCACAGCGACCTCACGCGGCTGTTCCTGCGGATCTGGCTCTATTCGATCTACAGCGCCAGCCTTGAGGCCTTCTTCTTCGATGGTCCGAATGTGCTGTGGTTTACCTTGCTTTTCGCGATTTGCGGTTTGCGCCTGCAGTCCTCGGCAGCGCTTGCAACCGAACCACGCCCGCTTGCACAAAGGATGGTGGCGCATGCCTAGTTTTTCACAGGCTTTGTCGAGGGTCGACGGCCTTGTCGACCGCGTCGCCAACCGGCTGATCTGGCGTCTCGCGTCGAAACCCCGTGATGTCATAACCGACGCGCCGCTCGTGTCCTTCACCTTCGACGACGTGCCGGACACAGCACTTCACAATGGCGCCGCTATTCTCGAACGTCACGGCGTGCGCGGAACGTTCTACATCGCCGGGGGGCTTGCGGGGCGCGTCGAAACGGATCGCACCCTGATCTCGCCCGAGGGCTGCGCGGATCTCGCCTGCCGGGGTCACGAGGTCGGCTGCCACACCTATTCCCATAGCAAGATCAGGCGTTTGGGCGGAAGTGGGCTTGCCCGGGATCTCGACCGCAATGCCGCCTATCTCAGGCAAAGCGGCGTCGGCCCGGCCGCGACCAACTTTGCCTTTCCCTACAATGCCGCCTGGCCGCTGGCGCGCCGGGAGTTGGCGCGCCGCTACCGCACCTGCCGCGCGGCCGGCGAGGGCATCAACCGCACGGCCGTCGATCCGCTGATGCTGAAGGCCGTCGAGATCCGGCAGCCGGAGACGGACGCGCAGGCGCTCACGGGCTGGATCGAAGATGTCGTCGATCGGCCTGGCTGGCTCGTGTTTTTCACCCACGACATCGCCGCGCGCCCGACGCCCTATGGCTGCACGCCCGAGACCTTCGAGAACCTGGTTCGCTCCGCGGTTGAGAAGGGCTGTGTCGTGTTGCCGGTCGAGCAGGCGCTCGACAGGCTCGGCTGGTAGGAGGACGCATGTCGCGGCAGGGAAACGGCGGCAACAGGCTGCTCGCCATCAACAATTACTTCTATCGCCGTGGCGGCGCGGAGGCGGTCTTTTTCGACCACATGAAGATGTTCTCGGACATCGGCTGGGACGTGGTGCCCTTCGCCATGCAGCACGAGGATAACGAAGCCTCGCCATGGTCCGAGTATTTCGTCTCCGAAATCGAGTATGGCCGGCGTACCAACCTCCTGCGCAAGGTGGTTCAGGCGGCGAGCGTCATCTACTCGCGCGAAGCGCAGAAGAACGTCAGCCGGCTGATCGAGCGCGCTCGGCCCTCCGTCGCCCATGCGCACAACGTCTACCATCATCTTTCGCCCGCGATCTTCTCGACGCTGAAGGCGGCCGGCATTCCGGTCGTCATGACCGCCCACGATCTGAAGCTCGCATGTCCCTCCTACAAGATGCTGCGTGACGGTGCCGTCTGCGAGGACTGTCGCGGCGGGCATATCTACAACGTCTTGCGTCATCGCTGCATCAAGGGGGAGACGACGCTGAGCGCGGTCGTGCTCGCTGAAACCGTGGTCCACCGTGCGCTCGGTCTCTACCGCAACAAGGTGGACCGCATCGTCGTGCCGAGCAAATTCTATGTCGAGAAGCTGGTCGAGTGGGGCTGGCCGCGCGAACAGATGGTCCATATCCCGAACTTCGTCGATGTCGACGGCTATTCGGCCGACTGGGTCGAGGGCGACTATTTCGTCTTTGCCGGACGCCTGGCCCCGGAGAAGGGGCTGGCGACGCTGATCCGCGCGGCGGCCACATCGGGCCAACGGCTGGTGATCGCCGGAACCGGCCCCGAGGAAGCGATGCTGCGCCAGTTGGTTGCGCAAACCGGCGCCGACGTGACCTTTGCCGGCTATCTCTCAGGCCAGTCCCTGCATCGTCTGATCGGAGAATCCCGGGCGCTGGTTCTGCCTTCCGAATGGTACGAGAACGCGCCGATCAGCGTGCTTGAAGCCTATGCTTTGGGGCGACCGGTAATCGGCGCCTCGATCGGCGGCATTCCTGAAATGATCCGCGAGGGTGAGACGGGCATGACCGCGATTTCGGGCGACGCCGATGATCTCGCCCGCGTGCTCTCGACGATGGCCGGTCTGCCAGTTGCCGAACGCGCTGCGATGGGTGCTTCGGGCCGACACTGGATCGCCAGTGAGTTCTCCGCCGCCGCCTATCGTGAAAGAACGGTCGACCTCTACTCCAGGCTGGGAGCGGTCTGATCTCGTCCGGCATTAACGTTACGATACAATTTGCAGTAAACTGGGCTCGCCCTATGGTTTTCAGTCATTTATATAAGGGGTGAATGAAATATCTTGGCGATGATTAAGTATATCGCCCTAGTAAACGGAACGGGCAACCTTCGAGGCGACACATGAGCAGAAAGCCTGATGTTTCGCGAAGTCATCGCCAGCAACAGCCGGTGATTGCGCAGGAGATGGTGCAGACCGGACTGTCGGACGGAGCCGGCCGGTTGCCTCGGCATAGCGCCGCGCTCGCAGGCCGGCAGCATGGCCACCCCGTTCAGAGCGGCGCGCTGGCCGCGCGCGGCGAGCGCAAGCGCGTGATGATGCTGGGCTTGCGCGGCATCCCCAACGTTCAGGGCGGCGTCGAGAAACACGTCGAAATGCTGGCGAGCAAGCTGCTCGGATACGGCTGGGACGTCGAGGTGGTCGGACGTCGTCGCTATCTGGAGGATCGCAACGCCTACGCCTGGAACGGCGTCGACGTCGTCCCTCTCTGGGCACCGCGCCGGATGGCGTTGGAAGCCATTGTACATACCTTCCTCGGTGTCTGGCTCGCCGCCTGGCGGCGCCCGGATGTCCTGCACATTCATGCCATCGGCCCCGCGCTGATGACGCCGCTTGCGCGCATGCTTGGGCTCAAGGTCGTGGTGACCCACCATGGCTACGACTATGACCGGCAGAAATGGGGCGGTTTCGCTAGGCGCACGCTGAAGCTCGGAGAGCGCCTCGGCATGCGGTTCTCGAACGGACGCGTGGCGATCTCGAAGGACATCGCCGAGACGATGCATGCCCGGCACCATGTCTCCATGACGCTGGTCCCGAACGGCGTCCAGGTCACTCCGCCGACCGGCGAGGCCGGCATTCTCGCGGAGTTCGGCCTGGAACGGCGGCGCTATATCCTGCTCGCTGCCCGGCTGGTTCCGGAAAAGCGACAGCTTGATCTCATCCGCGCTTTTGCCAAGTGCGACTTGGCCGATATGAAGCTCGTTCTTGCCGGCGGCGCTGAATTCGAAACGCCCTACGTCAAGGAGGTGAGGGCGCTTGCGCGCGACGTGCCGGGCGTCGTGCTCACCGGCTTTCAGACAGGCGACAGGCTGGCGGAACTCTTCGACAATGCCGCCCTTTTCGTGTTGCCGTCCAGCCACGAAGGCATGCCCATTGCGCTGCTTGAGGCGATGGCCTACGGGCTGCCGGTCCTTGCAAGCGATATCGTCGCCAATCAGGAGATGGAACTGGCGCCCGACGAATATTTCCCGTTGGGCGACATCGACGCGTTGGCGTCCGGTATCGTGGAAAAACTCGCAGCCCCGCTCAGCGACGAGGAGGTGCGCGAGCGTGCGGCGCACGCGGAAGCCGCCTATAGCTGGACAAATGTGGCACAAAGGACCGCGGCGGTGTATAGCGCGTTGCTGGCGAAATAGCCGGACGTTCGCGTCCGCCGTGTCGCCGGCCGGAGCTTGCCCCGTGCGTTCACCACGCACCGCTCACCTCAAAAATGCGGCCGCGCCCCCGCAACGCGATGAACGCGCAGGCGCCGTCGCCGATCGTTCGATGATTGCCGTGCCTCGCACGCCTCCTGGAAGACAAGCCGACAATGACTATCAAACGCGCCGCCAGCCTCTTCGCATGGATCCTCTTTGCCGTGATCGCCTATTCGACGATGTCGCCGCTCGACCTGCGGCCCCGCATCGGGCACCTGGTCCATCTCGAACGGTTCGGTGCCTTCGGCCTGCTGGGCCTGCTGTTCGCGATCGCCTATCCGAGGCGGCTGGGGCTCGTGCTGGTTCTGGTCTTTGCGACGGCCATCGGCTTCGAGCTGCTGCAGATGGTTTCGGCCGATCGCCACGCACGCGTAACGGATGTGATGGTCAAGCTTCTTGGCGGCGCCTGCGGCGTCTTTGGCGGCTGGTTCCTTCATCGCTTTCGCTTGCCGCTGCTGCGACTGCTGGGGCGGTAAACCAAAACGCAAAATATCGCCGATAAGATCGGCGGCAACCGGAGCAGGCCTGCGCTCCGTCGAGACTGGGGGATCGCGTGGCAGTATCCGTCATCATCAAGACGCTGAACGAAGAAAAGCGCATCGCCGCGACCATTGAAAGCGCGCTGAAGGCGCTCGAAACCGTTGGCGGCGAGGTCATCGTCGCCGACAGCGGCTCCAGGGACAGGACGGTGGAGATCGCCTCGCGCTATCCGGTCGTGATCGCACAGATCAGCCCGCCGGCACTTCCGAGCTGCGGCATCGGCCCGCAACTCGGCTTCCAATACTCGCGCCACGCGCATATCTGCCTGCTCGACGGCGACATGTTGCTGGACGACGATTTCCTCGAAGTGGCGGAAGCGTTCCTCGCCGAAGACCCCGAAGTGGCTGGTGTCACCGGCCATGTCCAGGAGATGCTGACCTCAAACCTCGAATTCTCCCGCCGGGTCACACGCAATTCACCAGAAAACCGGATCGGCGCGATCGACCGCATGAATGGGGGCGGCCTCTATCGCCGGGCGGCGATCGAGGCGGTCGGTTACCTGTCGGACCGTAATCTGCACGGCTATGAGGAGTTCGACCTCGGCATCCGGCTCAGAAGTGCCGGCTTTAAGCTGCATCGCCTCGACCGACGCTTCGTCCAGCATTTCGGCCACACTGACAATTCCTATCGCCTGCTCGTGCGCCGCTGGAAGAGCAAGTATCTGTTCGGCATCGGAGAACTGCTGCGCGCCTCGCTCGGCCAGCCCTATTTCCTCCAGCTCGTCAGAGAGCTGCCGGAGCTCAAGCTTTGGGCGCTGGTCTATCTCTGGTGGGCGGCGTCGCTTGCGATCCTGCTGTTCGTGCCCGATAAACTCCTTGCGCTCGGCATCGTTCTTGCGATCCTTGCCGGCGTGGTCGGGCTGATGAGCCTGCGCAAAGGCGGTTTCAGCATGGGGCTTTATACCGTCGTCGCCTGGTTCTTCCATGCAGCGGCGCTGCCGGTAGGCTTCTTCCGGGCGCGCCGAAAGCCTGACGCGCCGATCGAAAGCAAGCTGCTCGGGGCCCCGGCATGATGCGGCGGCCATTGCTGGTAGCCGCGGCAGCGCTTGCTGCTGTCTGCTCGCCGGCGCAGGCATCGGACCAGTGGCTTGCCCTGCGGGAAATTTCCCTCGAGTTCGAGGCTGGCAGCCCTCTCGATTTTTCGTCTTTCCTGCCGAACGGCACGATCGATGCGGATCACCGCCTGGTCGCCGGTGCCGGCGGGCGGCTTGCCTTCGCGAAGTCGCCGGACAAGCCGGAGCGCATGCTCTGCGCATCGCTTGCCTGGAGCCCAGCCTCCGGCGGGTTTCCAGATCACGAAACGGCTGACCGCTACGCCCGGCAGCTGGCGATGCGCGGCTACAATCTCGCCCGGCTGCATTTCGTTGATGGCAGCCTGATGTTCGGCCGGGACCGCGACTTCGATTTCGACCCCGAGACGCTCGACCGTGTCCACTACCTGCTGGCGGCGCTGAAGAAGAACGGCATCTACTGGATGATGGATGGCCTGTCGTCGCTGCGCGGCGTTTATGGCGGTTTTGACGATCGCTGGGACGATGGCGGTAACCTCAAGCTCGAGCTGTTTGTCGACGAGCGGGCGTTCGACCACTGGAAGCGCATGCAGGAGACGATCCTCGGGCGCGTGAACCCCTACACGGGCGTGGCGCCAATCCGCGACGATGCGCTCGCGGTCGTCATTCTCGCCAACGAGAACGGCATGGAGTTCGACACCGTCGTGCACGATCGGCCGGGCAAGCCGCCCTATGATCCGCAGCTTGCCAAGCCGTTCAACGTGTGGCTCGCCAAACGCTACGGATCGACCGAGGCGCTTGCCAAGGCGTGGCCTGACCTCCGCCCGGACGAGACGATCGAGGCGAGATCCGTGGCGCTGCCGGCGGACCGCTACATCCCTGCTCCGCGGCTGCGCGACCTGCAGGCCTTCTTCACCGAGACGGAAGAGGCCACGACCGCGCGCATGAGCGAGGTGCTCCGCAGGCTCGGCTACCGCGGCTTGATCAGCAACTACAACAACTGGCCGACGGTGCAGGCGTCGCTCAGCCGCCGCGGCCTCGAAGCCGTAACCATGAATACATATCACGACTGGGTCAGCGGCTACGCCCCGGGAAGCAAGACGACGCAGGTCAGCTCGATCGCCGACGGTGTTAATTATATCCGCATGATCGCGGCAACGCGCTGGCTCGACCGGCCGTTCCTCGTCAGCGAATATGATCATCTGTTCTGGAACCGCTACCGCTACGAGGCCGGGCTGGCGATGCCGGCCTATGCGGCGCTGCAAGGCTGGGACGCGCTTTGCCGACATGGCCATGGCCCGATCGTTCTTTCCTATGGCGAGCCGTTCCCGCACAAGAAGGCGATGCTGCCTTATGCCATCGCGCTCGATCCCGTCGCGCGCGCCGGCGAGACGCTGTCGGCGCTTCTCTACCGGCGCGGCGACGTGGCGACCTCAGCCGTCACCGTCCCGTTTGCGGTACGTGGTGAGGAGGATCTTTCCGACGACATGCAGGCCCGCGAACCGGAACGCCTGACGGACCTGGCGTTGGTCGGGCGGATCGGTCTTGAAGACGTGAACCGGCTCGGCGATGTGCCTGCGGTGAAGCAACCGCGCCAGCAAGACAGCGAAGGGATACTCGGCAGCCTGCGCCAAAGCGGCGCGCTTTCTGATGAAAACGGTACCAGCATCGATACCGGCATTTACCAGAGCAGCACCGGCGAGATCCTGTTGAATCGCTTTGCCGGACAATTGCGCGTCGTCACCGACAAAACGGAGGCATCCGCCTTCTCGACGCTGCGAGAGCCGATCGATCTCGGCCTGCTCAGGGTTGAGCGGGCCGATGGCAATGGGCTCGTTGCGCTCTCGGCGCTCGATGCGGATGGAGGGCTCGCAAGGGGCCGGCGCCTACTGCTGATCTTTGCGACGGATGCACAAAACACCGGCATGGCGTTTCGCGACACCGAGGAGAAGGTGATCGAGGACTTTGGGCGGCTGCCGGTTCGGCTGCGTGAAGGCTATGTCGATCTGACGTTGGCGCGAACCGCAAAGAACTGGAGCGTTTCGCCCGTGGGCCTCGACGGCAAGGTGCATGCGCCGGTAGCGCAAGGCACGGGCGACGTCGCCTTCCGGCTCTCCAACAATGGGCCCTTCGGCCCAACCACCTATTTCCTCCTCGAATTGCGGTAAGGAGTGGCGCGGCACATCGCTGGATCAATGAATGGCCACGATGTCAGTCTATGCTCCGCCCCTTTCACGTACAGGAGGTTGAGATGAGAATATCGGAAGCCATGCATCCCGGCGCTCGCTGGATCTCTCCCGAAACCGATCTGAAGACAATCGCGCGTATCATGCGCGACGAGGACATCGGTGCGCTGCCGGTCGGCGAAAACGACCGCCTGATCGGCATGGTCACGGACCGCGACATTGCCTTGCGCGCCTTTGCCAACGGGCGGGACCCGGCGTCGATGACGGCGCGGGACGTGATGACGAGGGATATCGTCTATTGCCGCACGGACGAGACGATCGAACATGCCGTTCATCTGATGGAGGCGAAGCAGGTGCGGCGTCTGCCGGTGATCGACCAGGACAAGCGCATGGTCGGTATGCTGTCGCTGGGGGACGTCTCCCATGCGGGCAGCCAGCAATTGTCGGGCGAACTCGCCAGAGCCGTCACGGCCCACCACGTCTAAGGTCGGGCTCTACAGGGTGCGGCGCCTTTAAGAGGGCGCCGCAAGCCGTTTCGTTTGGGGTCATCAGAACCGGTAGCTGATACCGGTGCCGATGAGCCACGGATCGAGCTTGACCTTGCCGCTGACAGCACCGGCGCCGGGCAGGGTGGCGTTGACCTCCGGTTCCAGGAACAGCTTCTTCACGTCGAAGTTCAGGCCCCAGTGGTCGTCGAGCTTGATGTCGACGCCCGCCTGCAGCGCCACGCCAAAGGTGTTCTTCAGGTTGAAGCTGGAGAAATCGCCGCGGGGCTTCTCGTTGTAGAACATCGTGTAGTTCACGCCTGCGCCGACATAGGGCTTGATCTCGTCGGTGACGTTGAAGTGGTACTGTAGCGTGAGCGTCGGTGGCAGCAGCCAGGCCTTGCCGATCTCGCCGAGGCCGGCGATCGAGCCGCTGCCGCGTGCCGTGTGTGGCGTCGTGCCGAGGATCAGTTCGGCGGCGATGTTGTCGGTGAAGAAATAGGTGATGTCGAGTTCCGGCACCACGGAATTGCTGACGCCGACCTTTTCGCCGTCGAGCGCGCTGCCGTTGAGATAGAGCGTGCCCTTGTCGTCAGGCAGGACAGCCAGTGCGCGGCCGCGGATCATCCACGGGCCTGGCTCGCTTGCGAGAGGCATTTCCGGTGCCGCGACCGCGCCCGGCTCGGAGAGATCTGCCGCCGTCGCGAGCGCGAGCGGCGCCGCAAGCGCGGCGAAAAGGACGGCAGATGGCAGAATGGCGCGAGTAGGCATGATTTTCCGGACCCCCAGAAGAAGTTGAACATCGCCGGTCAGGGCGTTAGCGGCAGGGATTCTGCGGCCGACGGCACTATGCTCAACAGGGCGTCTCAGCGGTTGTCTTGGATCAATGCGCGCGCGAATCACCAAGCCCTTGGGGATAAAGGTGGATTCGGCTGAAGATGCGATATCCGCGCCAATCCCCTGTCAGGCGGGCATGCGCGGAATGCTGGCAAGAAGACGCTGTGTGTATGGGTGCTTCGGGGCGGCCAAAATGTCGCGGGTCTTGCCGCTTTCGACCACCTTGCCGCGCTCCAGAATGACCATCTCCTCGCAGAGGGCCGCGACGACGCCGAGATCGTGCGAGACGAAAACCAGCGTCAGCTTCTCGGCGAGTGTCTTGAACAGCTCGACGATGCGGATGCGGGTGGAAAGGTCGAGCGCGCTGACCGCCTCGTCGGCGAGTACGATCTGCGGTCGCGCGACGATGGCGCGGGCAATGGCAATGCGCTGGCGCTGGCCGCCGGAAAACTCGTGCGGGTAGCGGTGGAGTGCATCGGCAGGAAGCCCGACCGCTTCGAGCGCCGCGGTGACCGCCTGCGTCCGGTCACCCGGGATCCGCAGCGACCGCAGCGGCTCGCCGATAATATCGATCACTCGCTGGCGCGGGTCGAGAGAGGAATAGGGGTCCTGGAAAACCGGCTGCACGGCACGACGATAGCGCCGCATGAAGGCGCTGCTGCCGGTGTCGAGGATCTCCTCGCCGAAGCGAATGCTACCGCTCGTCGGGCGAATGAGCCCGAGCATCAGTCGCAGCAGCGTCGTCTTGCCCGATCCGGATTCGCCGACGAGACCGACGCTCACTCCCGGTCGCACCGATATCGAGACGTTGTCGAGGGTGGTCTGCTGGCGGGAATAGCCGAAGCTGACGTTTTGAAGATCGAGCATCATGATCCGGTTGCTCCCAGCGCTTCGTCGAAGAGACGGGCGGCCTCGACCAGCGTCCTGGTATAGTCGTGCTGCGGCTTGCCGAAGACCGAGCCGACCAGTCCCTCCTCGACAGCGATACCGTTCTTCAGCACGAGGACGCGCTCCACCACCTGGGCAACCACGGGCAGGTCGTGGCTGATGAACAGAAGCGCCATGCCGGTCTCGCGCACCAGCTGGTCCAGCAGCTTCAGGATCTCCGCCTGCGTCGTGACGTCGAGCGCGGTCGTCGGCTCGTCGGCAATCAGGAGCTTCGGGCGGCAGGCGAGCGCCATGGCGATGGCGACGCGCTGGCGCTGGCCGCCGGACACTTCGTGCGGGTAGGAATTGATGATGCGGTCGGGTTGCGGCAACGCCACCTTGTCGATGAGGTCGCGGACTTCGCGTTGGACCGCCTCCTTCGTTGCCTTGCCGCCGTCCCGTTCCAGACGCCGGCGAACGGGCTCGGCGATCTGTCGGCCAATCTTCATCAGCGGATCGAGCGCGGTCAGTGGCTCCTGGAAGACGACCGCTGCGGCCACGCCGCGCAGCCGGTTCATCACCCGATCTGTGGCGCCGACCACCTGTTGCCCGTCGAGCGTGATCGAGCCGGCGACAGTGATCGACGGCGGCAGCAGGCCGGTCGCTGCCATTGCCGTCATCGATTTGCCGGAACCGGACTCACCGATCAGGCCGATGCGTTCGCCGGGCCGGATTGAGAGGGAAAGGTCAGAGACCAGCGGCTTGTCGCCGGCGCGGATGTCGAGACCCTTGATGTCGAGAAGCGGCGTCATCGCGATCTCCCCCGTGTCGGATCGGCGATATCGCGCAGGCCGTCGGCTAGGAGGTTCATGCCGATGACGAGTGCAACGAGGGCGATGCCCGGCGCGATCGCGCCGATCGGCGCCGTATAGACGGTCCCTTGCGCTTCCTGCAGCAGCCGTCCCCAGGAGGCGTTCGGCGGCGGCGCACCGAGCCCGAGATAGGAGAGCGACGCCTCGGCGATAACGGCCAGGCCGAACTGCAGGGCGAAGTTGACCGAGAGCGTCGGCCAGATGTTGGGAAGCACATGGCGGAAGACGACTCCGGCCCAGGAGGTTCCCGATGTGCGCGAGGCGACGATGTAATCCTGCCGCAGCACCCGCTTGGCAAGGATGCGGGTCAGCCGCGCGACGATCGCCGAGATGGCAAGCCCGAGCGCCAGGATCGCCGACCAGAGACTGGCGCTGTCGCTTGCCGCCACCACCAGCATGGCAAGCAGCAGGGTCGGAAAGGCGATCAGGATATCGAGCGTCGCGGCCATCACGTCGTCGGCAAGGCGCGTGGCGAAGGCTGCGAGAACGCCGAGGCTGACGCCGATCGCAGCCCCGATCACAACCGCACCCGTGCCGACCAGCAGCGCTGTGCGGGCGCCGATCATCAACTGGGTAAGCAGGTCGCGGCCCAAGCGGTCAGTGCCGAGCCAGTGCAAAAGCGACGGCGCTTCCAGCCGTCCGCCCGAGGCGTTCAATGGATCATAGGGCGTCCAGAAGAGCGTCAGTACCGCAACGGCGACGTTGAGGCCGACGAGCGCAAGGCCGACGGTAAGCGCCAGCGAGCGCCGGCGCTTCGGCGCAGAAACGGATGTACCGATCGAGGTCATGCGTTGCCTCCGACGGCCCGTTCGCGCAGGCGTGGATCGATCAGCCGTTGGGTGAGGTCGGCGGCAAAGCCGATCAGCAGCACCAGCAGGGTGGAGATGAACAGCACGCCCTGAACGTTCGGATAGTCGCGCTGCTCGATAGCAAGCAGCAGCATCGAGCCAAGGCCCGGCAGCGCGAAGACGCGCTCGACGACGACCGCGCCGAGCAAGGTCGTCGCAAGCTCGATGCCGAGGATGGAAACGATCGGCACGGCGCCATTGCGGATGCCGTGGCGAATGAGCGCTTCGGGGAAGCTGGCGCCGAGGGCGCGCGCCGTTCGCAAGTAATCGCTACCGAGAACGTCCTGCGTCGCCGCGCGCACATAGCGCAGCAGTGACGCGCCCATGACGAGGCCGATCGTCATGACGGGCAGGGCGAGCGCATAGAGCACCTGCCCCTCATTCTGCCAGCCGCGGCGGGGAAAGCCGCCCGAAGGGAACAGCCGGAAGGTGACGGCGAACAGCGTGACCAGCAGAATGCCGACCCAGAAGACGGGGATGGCGATGCCGAGCTGCGAAACTGTCGAGATCAGTCCGCCATACCAGCGATCGGCCTTGACGGCTGAGAGGATGCCGAGCGGAACGGCGATCAGGATAGCGAGCACAAAACCCATCAGCGCCAACGGCACGGTGACCGTCAACCGCGCGGCGATCTCCTCGATCACCGGCTTGCCGCTGACGAAGGACGTGCCGAGATCGAAGCGGGCGAGGCTGCCGGCAAAGCGCAGAAACTGCTGCCAAAGCGGCAGGTTCGAGCCGACCTGTTCGCGCGCCTTCTCGATCTGCACGGCATCGGCGCCGACGGAGAGAAGCGCATTGGCGGGGTCGCCCGGCAAAAGGCGCAACAGCACGAACAGCACCACCGCTGCGATCAGCAGCGACAGAAGCAGAATGGCAAAGCGGCGGACGAGATAGGTGAGAATGGCTGCATTCCTTTCTTCTCACGGGATCCGTGATCAGAGAGCTGGCTTTTGCACCAAAAAGAAGAGGGAGGCTAGAGCGTCTCTCGTCTTTGGGAGTGCCTGTGGAAGGCCTGAGAGGCGCTCGGACGAATTGGCGCGAAACGCAATCAGCCCCCGGAACGGATCCAGGGGCTGTCGTTTACGCATCCGGCGCGGATGCGCGCCGGATGGCGATGCCGCTTACTGCTCGCTCTTCTTGATGCCGAAGGCGAAGAACTGCGAGTTCAGGCCGTTCACGGGATAACCGGTGACGGCCGAGCTCGAGACGACGATCTGCGGGTAGAGGTAGAGCCAGTTGCTGGCGGCATCCTCGGCGATGATCGTGTTGGCTTCCTTGAGCTTGGCGGTCTGCTCGTCGGTGTTGGCCGCTGCCTCCGACGCTTTGATCAGGTCGACGACTTTGGGATTGTTGTAGCCCCAGTAGAAGTCCGGATTGCCGTAGAAGACGATGTCGCGGTGATTGACGTGCTCCTGCAAAGTCGCCTGGAAGTCATGCGCTTTGTAGACCTTCGTGTACCACTCGTTGGCGGTGATCACGTTGATCTCGACCTTGATGTTGACCTTGGCGAGTTCGCTCTGGATGAACTGGGCGACGATCGGATGAGGGTCGTAGTTCGGCGTGTCGAGCTTGAAGGTGAAGCCGTCAGCAAAGCCCGCTTCCTTCAGCAGCGCCTTGGCGCTCTCGACGTCATAGGCATCGACGGCGGTGAGGTCCACGTACCAGGGGTCCGTCGGCGGAACGAAGGAGCCGATCAGCGTGCCGTATTCGCCCCAGATCGACGTCAGCAGCTTCTTGTCGTCGATGGCGCGGGCGACCGCCTTGCGGACCTTGACGTTGTCGAAGGGGGCGACGCGGTCGTTGAAGGCGAGCAGTTCCTTGGTCGTCGACTGGCCGGCGGTGACGGTGAAGTCAGGATTGTCCTTGAACTGGGCGATCGAGTCCGGGCTCTGGACGCTGGTGATGATGTCGACGGCGCCGGTCAGGAGCGCATTGTTGAGCGCGGTCGCGTCGGTGAAGTACTGGAAGACGACTTCGCCATTGGTCGGCGCGGTGCCCCAGTATTTGTCGTTGCGGATCAGGGCCAGCGACGAGCCGCGGCGCCATTCGTCGAGGCGGTAGGGGCCGGTGCCATCTTCGCTGGCGTTCAGGTCCTTGGCCGCATCGTTGACGATCCAGACATAGCTCAGATTGTAGGGCAGCGAGATCGAGCGGGCAGACAGCTTGACGACCACCGTCTGGTCATCGGGCGCCTCGATGGCGCTGATGGTTGCAAGGCTTTTCTTGCGCGAGCTCTTGGATTGCTCTGCCGTCACGCGTTCGATGCTGTACTTGACGTCTGTCGCTGTCAGCGGATCGCCGGAGTGGAAGGTGACGCCGGGGCGAAGCTTGAAAGTGTAGGTGAGGCCATCGTCGCTGACGCTCTGCTCGGCCACGAGACCCGGCTGAACGTCGCCGGCATCGGTCAGCGTGAACAGCGCTTCATAGACATTGCCGTTGAAGGCTTCGTTGATGCCCTGGCCGGCGCCGGCGGTGTTGTCGAGGTTCTGCGGCTCATAGAGCGAGCCGATGGTGATCGAGGCGTTGGGATCGAACTTCGCGTCCTCGGCAAAAACGGCCGTGCTCGACGAAAGAGCCAGCGCCAGCGTGGTGGCTGCCAAGGTTGCACCGCGCGCCCGGCGGGTTTGTCCCGCGGTCTTGCCAAAGCCGATGATAGTGCCAGTCATGTCCCAAACTCCTGCTTATGCCTGTTGTGCGGATCGCACCGCCGCCCGAATTCTAGCCATCGGACGATTGCCGTGCATCATACTTATTCCCTAGTAATTTAGTGGAAAAATTGATTTCTTTTGTCTGGCGAAGTTGAAATTTGTACCCGCGATTGCGGCGGTTGGGCAGATGCGTGTTTCGCTTTTCATCGCTCGGTGTCGGCGGAGATATATCAGGCAGACTTTGGACGGCCCGTTGGCGCTTGAGGAATTGACGTGAACTCCTTCCGCTGATTGTGAACGCCAGGCGCCAAGCGGAAATCGATTGTCGTTCGCAAATCTTTTCCCTCGAAAATTGCAAAATGCAACGAGTCGACAAAAGGATTCGACAGTCGGGAGATTCTGATATATCGGCTGATTAATCGTTTAATCACGCGATGGCGGAAACCACTGATTTGGCGCGTTCCGGACCAAAACTGACGAGGATTGCCAGAACGCTGGGCGTCTCCGCGGCGACGGTTTCAAACGCGCTCTCGGGCAAGGGGCGCGTCTCCGCCGAGATGGTGGAAAAGATCCGCGCGACCGCTGCCGAGCTCGGCTATGTGCCGAGCCAGGCGGGTAGGGCGCTGCGCACCGGCCGCACCGGTGTTCTCGGCCTCGTGCTTCCCGATATCGCCAATCCGCTCTTCCCACAGATCGCCCAGGCAATCGAGCTTGCGGCTTCGTCCTCGGGCTATGGCGTGCTGATCGCCGACTCGCGCGGCGACGTCTCGACCCAGACCAAGGCGATCGAGCGCCTGATCGATCGCGACGTTGATGGCCTCGTGATCGTGCCGCGGCGCGGCACGCGCATTGCCGATGTCGGCTGTCCGGTCGCTGTCATCGATACGCCCTCGACGCCGGGCAACACGGTCGCCGCCGACCATTGGGGTGGCGGCCGGCAGATTGGCGAACACCTTAAGGCTCTCGGCCACCGCCGCGTGATGATCATCGGCAACAATCCCGCCTCGAACGTGCAGAACGACCGCGCCGGCGGTATTCGCTCGGTCTTCGGCGAGGGCACCCATACCGATACGCTCTGGATCGAGCCGTTGGAAAAGGCGGCCGGCAAGGGCTGTCCGCTCGGCCTCGCCGACAAGGTGGCGGAAGGCTACACGGCCTTTGCTTGCATCTCCGATCTCCATGCGCTGCGCGCGCTCACCGAGCTGCAGCGCGCCGGCATCAACGTGCCGGAAAAGGCGAGTGTCACCGGGTTCGACGACCTGATCTGGTCGCCGGTCATCACGCCGGCGCTGACGACCGCGCGCATGGACATGACCAAGATCGCGGCGATCGCCGTCGCAGCCCTGGTCAAGGCGATCAGCGAGCGCGACCCGTCCGATCCCGCGATCGGCGCACCGGTTACGGCGGCGACCTGCAAGGTGCCGATGCATCTGGTCGTCCGGCAATCGGCCGCGGCACCGCCCGCGTCTCAACCCATTCTTACCACTGCCACCGCAGCTACATCCGTCACCGAAGGAGGACACCAGCCATGAAGAAGTTCTTGCTTGCCTCGAGCGCGCTCTTGCTCGTTACCGCCCCTGCCGCATCCGCTCAGGAAAAGACGCTCACCATTTCCGTCTACGGCTTTGCCCAGGACGCATTCAAGGAACTGGTCTACACCCCGTTCGAACAGAAGTGCGGCTGCAAGCTCGTCGTCGAAACCGGCAACAGCGTCGAGCGCCTCGCCAAGATGGAAGCCAACAAGGCGAGCCCGGTCGTCGACATGGCCGTCGTCTCGATGGCCGACGCGCTTTCGGCCACCCGCGCCGATCTCATCGAAAAGATCGACACCTCGAAGCTCCAGAACTTCAACAAGCTCTACGACCTTGCCAAGGATCCGAACGGCGACGGCATGAGCGTCGGCTACACCTTCTATGCCACCTCGATCGTCTATCGCTCGGACAAGATGGAAGTGAACTCCTGGGCCGATCTCCTGAGCGACAAGAACGCCAGCCACGTCGCCTTCCCGAACGTCACCACCAACCAAGGCCCGCCGGCGCTCTACATGGTCGGCGAAGCCATCGGCAAGAACACGCCTGACCTCAAGGAAGCGATCGCCGCCGTCGGCGCCAAGAAGGACGATATCGTCACCTTCTACGTCAAGTCCTCCCAGCTCGTTCAGCTGATGCAGCAGGAAGAAATCTGGGCCGCTCCGATCGGTCGCTTCTCCTGGGAAGGTTTCACCAAGCTCGGCCTGCCGATCAAGTGGGCAACGCCCAAGGAAGGCCAGACCGGCGGCATGAACGTCATGGTGCTGACCAAGGGCAGCAAGAACCAGGATCTGGCGCTTGAGTTCATGGACTTCTGGCTCTCGACCGAAATCCAGACCGCACTTGCCGAAAAGCTGGTCGACAGCCCGGCCAACAAGGACGTGAAGGTTTCGCCCGAGATCGCCGAAAACCTCACCTACGGCGAAGAGACCGTGAAGAACCTGAAGCTGATCCCGTCGGCCGTTGCCCTCGACAACCGCGAAGCGTGGCTGTCGGAGTGGAACGCCCAGGTCGGCCAGTAAGACCAAGCCATTGCGACCTCCACCGGCGGATCGTGATCGCCGGTGGAGACCTGATGCGACGGGCGCGATGAGACGCGCCCAGGAATGCCTTGAAAGGAAGAAGGATGTTCCAGAACCGCGCCGAAGCCCTGGCGCTCGCTCTGCCCGCAGCGGTCTTTGCGGCGATCGTCTTTCTGGCGCCAGTGGTGATCCTGCTGGCGGAAGGCTTTCGCAGCGCCGACAGCTGGTCGCTGTCGGCCTATACGACCTTCTTTTCCGATCCGCTGAACCGCACCGTCTTCCTACGCACCTTCCGGCTCGGCCTGATGGTTACCGTCGTTTCGGCGGTCATCGGCTATGCCGCCGCCTTTGCGATCGTCAATCTGACGCCGCGCAGCAAGGGACAGATGATCGGCCTTGTCGTGCTGCCGCTGATGATCTCGTCGGTTGCCCGCACCTATGCCTGGATCGTCATTCTCGGCCGCACCGGCATCGTCAACCAGGCGCTCCAGTTTGTCGGCCTCTCGGATGAGCCGATCCGCTTCCTGTTTACCGAGACCGCCGTGTTCATCGGTCTCTTGCAGCTTTTCCTGCCGCTGATGATCCTGTCCTTGATCAGCGCGCTCGAAAACATGCCGAAGGATGCGATCCCGGCTGCCCGCGTACTCGGCGCCAACTGGTTCCAGGTGTTTTTCAAGGTGATCCTGCCGCTCACCAAGGAGGGCCTTGTTATTGGTGGTACCCTGGTCTTCACCGGCTCGCTGACGGCTTACATCACACCGGCGATCCTCGGCGGCTCCAAGGTGCTGATGCTCGAAACGCTGCTCTATCAGCGCGTCACCGTCGCCAACGATTTCGTCGCGGCCAGCGTCATCGCCTTCATCCTGATCGTCATGAGCTTTGCCGCCAATCTTCTTTTGAAACGGCTTGCCACCGCGAGGAACAAGCGATGACACCCCGCGTCTTTTCACCCCTCGTCCTCTTCCTGGTGATCGGCTTCCTGATCGGGCCGTTCTTCATCATCGTCGCCGCGTCGCTCTCCGGCGGCGAGACGCTGGCCTTCCCGCCGCAGGGCTTCTCGCTCAAGTGGGTCGCCAAGGTGTTCACGGTCGAGAGCTTCCAGGAAAGTTTCGCGATCTCGATGCTGCTGGCGATCGGCGGAACGGCGGCCGCTCTCGTGCTCGGCGTTCCCGCCTCCTACGCCCTGTCGCGCTACAAGCTGCCGTTTGGCGAAACCATCCGCACGATCGTGTCACTGCCAATCATCGTGCCCGGTATCATCGTCGGCCTGGCGCTCTTGCGTTACATCGTTGTGCCCTTTGGCCTCAACATCACGCTGACGCTGTTTCTCGCCCACACCGCGCTGGTTCTGCCCTATGCGGTACGGGTCGTCTCGGCGAGCCTCAACAACCTGCGCTCCGATATCGAGGAGGCGGCTGTGCTGCTCGGCTCCTCGCGCGCCGGCGCCTTCTTCCGCGTGGTGATGCCGAACATCCGCAGCGGCATCCTCGCCGCCTTCATCCTCGGCTTCGTCACGAGCTTCAACCAGGTGCCGGTATCGCTCTTCCTCTCCGGCCCGGGCGTGCGCACGCTGCCGATCGACATGCTCTCCTACATGGAGATCACTTACGATCCGTCGGTCGCCGCCCTCTCCGCGCTGCTCGCCTTCATGTCCATCGGCATCGTCTTTCTTGCCGAACGCTTCCTGGGATTCTCTCGCTATGTCTGACGCCCCCTTCCTCAGCCTTGAAAAACTGACGCTCGCCTATGGCGATACCGTTGCGGTGAAGGACCTCGACCTTTCGATCCGCAAGGGCGAACTGGTGGCCTTCCTTGGGCCCTCCGGTTGCGGCAAGACGACGACGATGCGCTCGATCGCCGGCCTGCTGTCGCCCGCGTCCGGCGCGATCAAGCTCGATGGTGCCGACATCACCCGCGTGTCCGCCAACAAGCGCTCGGTCGGCCTGGTCTTCCAGTCCTATGCGCTGTTTCCGCACCTGACCGTGTTCGAAAACGTCGCCTTCGGCCTGCGGCTGAAGAAGCTGCCGGCCAACGAGATCGAGAGCAAGGTGACCGCCGGTCTCAAGTCGGTCGGGCTTTCGAAGTTTTCCGCCCGCAAGCCGGGCGAACTCTCCGGTGGCCAGCAGCAGCGTGTCGCGCTGGCGCGTTCCATGGTCATGGAGCCGAAGGTGCTGCTGCTCGACGAGCCGCTGTCGAACCTCGACGCTCGTCTGCGCCTCGAAATGCGCACGGAACTGCAGCGGGTGCAGAAGGAAACCGGCGTCACGATGATCTTCGTCACCCACGACCAGGGCGAGGCCCTGTCGCTGGCGGACCGCATCGTCGTCATGCTGAACGGCGCGATCGAGCAGATCGGCACGCCCGAGGATATCTACAACCGCCCGATCTCGCGCTTCGTCGCCGACTTCGTCGGTTTCGAAAACATCTTTGCCGTCGAGGGCGGCAAGCTGAAGGCCGAGAACGGCCCGATCGATCTTTCCGGATCCCTGCCGCCTGACACGGCAGGGCTTGCGTGGCGTCCGCGCATGGTGACCCTTGGTTCAGGTCCTTTCCAAGGCACCGTGCGCGGAGCCTCTTTCTCCGGCAGCACGCGCGAGTACCTGCTCGATACGCCGCTCGGCGCCATCAAGGCGGAAGAGGATGCAGCACTTGCAGCCCGTGAAACCGGTACTGCCATTGCCTTCGACCTGCCGGTCGAGAAGGCCGCACGCCTCAAGAAGTTCGGGTAAGGTCCGATGGGTGTCTGGATCGATACGGACATGGGGTTCGACGACATTGCCGCAGTGCTTGTCGTCCTTCATGCCGGTGAAGAGATCGACGGCGTTTCGCTGGTTTTCGGTAACACGCCGCTTGACCAGGTGAAGCGCAACGCTGCCGGCGCCGCGCGCGCTTTCGGCTGGGCTTTCCCCATCCATGAGGGGCGCGCCCTGCCGGTGCTCGGCAAGCTCGAAACTGCCGAACGCATCCTTGGCGAAGCCGGCATGCCGACAGCGGGATTGACGCTGCCGGAGGCCGACGCCTTGCCGGTAAGCGACGCCTTTGCGGCACTTTGCGCCTGGCTGGAGCAGGAGGGGCCGAAGCGGATTCTGGCGCTCGGGCCGCTCACCAATCTCGCTGCCCTTTGCCTTGCCCGTCCGGACTTGGCGAGCCGGATCACCGACCTCACCTGGATGGGGGGCGGCGTCACCAGCGGCAACCATACGGCATCTGCCGAATTCAACGCCTTCGCCGATCCGGAAGCGCTGGCGATCGTGATCGCTCATGGCCTGCCGCTGCGCATGGTCGATCTCGATCTCTGCCGCAAGGTCTTTGCCTACCCCGATGACGTCGCGCCGATCCGCTCGGCGGGTGGCGTCCATGCCGCCCTCATCGCCGATCTGCTTGCCGGCTTCATTTCGATCGGCACCAGTCGCGGCCGGCCGGGCATGGCGATCTACGACCCTTGCGCTGCCGTTGCCTTCGTCAATCCGGGCGCAATCTCGTTTCGCAAGGCGCGCATTGATGTCGAACTCGGAGGGACGCTGGCCCGCGGGCGCACCGTCGTCGAAACGCGCGAAAGCCACGCGATCTTCAATGCCGAATATGCCGTCGATGCCCATGTCGAGACGACCAGGGCTCAGATCCTGGGCGCTTTGATGAAGGAAGCGCAGAAGTGAGTTCCATAGAGCAGCCTCAGGACTTGATGGATGCGGCGCTCCGCAGCCGGGCAGTGGCGGCAGCGCGTGGTGCTGAACCGTTCGACGTTCTGATTTCGGGCGGTACGCTCGTCGACGTGGTGACGGGCGAGTTTCGCCCGGCCGATATCGGCCTTGTTGGATCGTTGATCGCAAGTGTCCACGAACCGGGCACGCGCTCCGATGCGGCAACCATGATCGATGCGACGGGCGCTTACGTTTCGCCCGGTCTGATCGACACCCATATGCACGTCGAAAGCTCGATGGTGACGCCGGCGACCTATGCCAATGCGGTGCTGCCGCGTGGCGTGACGACCGTCGTCTGGGATCCGCATGAGTTTGGTAATGTCAACGGTGTGGCCGGCGTGCGCTGGGCCGCAAACGCCAGTCGCGATCTGCCGCTGCGCACGGTGCTGCTGGCACCGTCGAGCGTGCCGTCAGCACCCGGCCTGGAGCTGGCCGGTGCCGATTTCGACGCTGATGTGATCGCCGACATTTTGAGCTGGCCGGAAATCGGCGGCATCGCCGAAATGATGAACATGCGCGGCGTCATCGACGGTGAGGCACGGATCACCGGGATCGTTCAGGCGGGGCTTGCCGCCGGCAAGCCGGTCAATGGCCATGCGCGCAGCCTTGCGGGCTCTGATCTGCAGGCCTTCGTGACCGCCGGCGTCAGCTCCGACCATGAGCTTGTTTCCGGCGACGATCTGCTGGCAAAACTCAGGGCAGGGCTTTCGATCGAACTGCGCGGCTCGCACGATCACCTGCTGCCGGAATTCGTCAAAACGATCAAGGCTCTGGGCCATCTTCCTCAGACGGTAACGCTCTGCACCGACGACGTTTTCCCGGACGATCTTGCCCATGCCGGCGGCCTCGACGACGTCGTTCGCCGGCTGGTGCGCTATGGCCTGCCCGCCGAATGGGCGCTTCGGGCAGCCACGCTGAACGGCGCGGTCCGCCAGGGCCGGCATGATCTTGGACTTGTGGCGCCAGGGCGTCGGGCGGACATCGTGATCTTCGAAGATCTCGCTGATTTCCGTGCGCGCACGGTCATCGTCGACGGCAAGTCGATTGCAGACGCCGGACGGATGATCGAGCCGCTCTGCGGCATCGCCGCCGAGACCCTGCACGGCACGATGAAGATCGCGCCGCTGTCGGAGAACGATTTCCGCATTCCAGCAGATGGCACGAAGGTCCGCGTCGCGACCATCGACCGGCCGCGTTTTACCCAATGGGGCGATGCCGTTGCCGCGGTCGAGGGCGGCTTCGTCGTTCCGCCCGAGGGGACGACTCTGATCGCCGTGGCGCATCGTCACGGGCGCGCCGACAGCCGACCGGCTGTGGGTCTGCTGTCGAGTTGGGGCGCCTGGCGCGGCGCCTTTGCAACCACGGTATCGCATGACAGCCACAACCTCACGGTTTTCGGCGGCAATGCGCAGGATATGGCGGTCGCCGCCAACGCGGTGATTGCTGCCGGTGGCGGCATGGCCGCTGTGTCCGGCGGCAAGGTCGATGCACTCCTGCCTCTGCCGCTCGCGGGGCTGGTCTCCGAGGAGCCGCTGGAAGAGGTGGCGGATAGCTTTGCCGCACTCCGCGAAGCAGTCGGCCGCATCGTCGATTGGCAGCCGCCTTACCTGGTCTTCAAGGCCTGCTTCGGCGCGACGCTCGCCTGCAATGCCGGACCGCACCAGACCGATCGCGGCATCGCCGACGTGGCGACGGGCAAGGTCATGGAAAGCCCGATCCTGGAGATCCTTGAAGCCTGACATTCAACGGCCGCCCAGGCAGGGCGGCCGTTGAAGTCCGACGTCATTTCCGTATGACAGCTTGCCTCGCCCTTCAAGCGCAGGTTCTAAATCCTTGAGATCGCACGCTCCCGCCTGCTTCTTCGCGATGCAAGCGTTACTCGGCGCGTGCCAGTTCCTGCTCCACGAGGGTCGACCAGAAGGTGGCGCCCGGACCGATCGCGTCGTCGTTGAAATCATAGGCAGTGTTGTGGTGCAGCGCGCCGTCGACGGCGGGGCCGTTGCCGAGCCAGACGTAACAGCCGGGCGCTTCCAGCCCGAAGAAGGCGAAATCGTCGCCGGCGGTCGACGGTGGAAATGACGTCCGGGTCTTCTTGCCGAACACCGCCTGAGCGGCGCTCAACGCCCGAGCAGTGGCATCGGCGTCGTTGACGACGGGCGGAATGCGGCGTTCGAATTCGTAGTCAACGGAAATCCCATACATCTCGGCGGTACCACGCGCGAGCCGGCCGATCTCCGTTTCGAGCTGATCGCGCACTTCAGGCGTATAGGCGCGGGCCGTGCCGCCGATTTCCACCGTATCGGGGATGACGTTGAGCGCCTTCGGGTCGCCGGCGCGCACGGAGCAGGCGCTGACGACGGCTGGCTGTAAGGGATCGACGACGCGGCCGACGATCGACTGCAGCGAGGCAAGGAAGGTGCCGGCGGCCGTCACCGGATCGCGGCCAAGATGCGGCTTGGCGCCATGGGTGCCGACGCCGCGAAAGGTGAGCCGCCAGCTATCCGAAGAGGCAAGCTGCGGACCCGTGACGACGGCTATCTCGTTCGGGTCAAGGCCCGGCATGTTGTGCAGGCCGTAAACCGCGTCGCAGGGGAAAAGTTCAAAGAGGCCGTCTTCGACCATGCGTTTCGCACCGCCACGCCCTTCCTCGGCAGGCTGGAAGATGAAGTGCACGGTGCCGGAGAAATTGCGGGTCTTAGCCAGATGGCGGGCAGCGCCGAGCAGCATTGTCGTGTGGCCGTCATGACCGCAGGCATGCATCTTTCCGGCCTCGCGGGATTTGTAGGGACGGTCGGCGATCTCCGGCATGGCGAGCGCGTCCATATCGGCGCGAAGGCCGATCGAGCGTGTGCCGTTGCCGACCTGCAGCGTGCCGACGACGCCGGTTTTTCCCAAGCCGCGGTGGACCTTTAGACCCGCTTCCTCAAGCCACTTGGCAACGAGATCGCTGGTGCGTACCTCCTCGAAGCCGAGTTCCGGATGGGCATGCAGGTCGCGACGGAAGTCGGTGAGGAAGGTGAGGTCGTCGGCTATTCCGTCTGGCAGGCGCATCGTCAGGCATTCCCATGTTTCATTGCGCGAAGGGCTTGTGAATTCCGCGTGCTTTGCTTGAGCCGCAGCGCCCTTTCGGTTTGATCGAAGTCGCAAACGGTATAGACGAAAACGGCCGGAACCAGAACAGCAAGCCGGCCTTTTTGATCGCCTTTCATTTCGGGCGAAAGCGCGCAGACGAGGACCGGACCGATGCAGCCCCACGACTTCTGGCAGGAAATCTACCCGCCGAAAAGTTTCGATATTCAGGCGGGTTATCGCGATTTCTTCCCGGCGTCCCTCGGTGATGGCAGGCAGATTCTCCTGCCGATCCGTCAACTCGCCGACGGCAAACATGCGCTGGCCTCGCTGATCGTCAATCAGGCGAGCTTTGCTGTTGAGGACGCACTGGCAACGGAACTTGCGGCGAAGCTCGCCCCCTATGAGCCCGAAGTCGTCGCCGGTCTGCCGACGCTCGGCCTCACGCTCGCTTCGGCCGTTGCCCGCAAGCTCGGCCACAGCCGCTACGTGCCACTCGGGACGTCCAAGAAGTTCTGGTATGTCGACGATCTCTCCGTGCCGCTCTCCTCGATCACCACGCCCGACCAGAAGAAGCGTCTCTACGTCGATCCGCGAATGTTGCCCTTGCTTGAGGGTAAGCGCGTGGCTCTGATCGATGACGTCATTTCCAGCGGCACGTCGATCCTTGCCGGGCTGACGCTGATGGAAGCCTGCGGCATCGAGCCGGTCGCGATCGGTGCGGCTATGCTGCAGACCGAGCGCTGGCGCCAGCCGCTTGCGGACCTCGCGCCCCACTGGCCCGAGCGCGTGGTCGGCGTTTTCCAGACACCGATGCTTACCCGCAACGGGGACGGCAGCTGGCGAAGGGCGTGATCTCGCGCCGGCTGTAAGCCTGTGGCCGGCGCGGATTTGTACCCTTCCGCGAATGAACTCCTTTGCCTCTTGAGACATGCGCGTTAGCCTCGTCTCGTCGTATCGGCCGCGTCTGCGAGGAATTCATGCGCTTCATCAATCCGATCCCTTTTGTCAGCGACATCGAGCGATCGCGAACCTTCTACGAGACGACACTCGGTCTGACGATCCGCGAGGACTTCGGCAATTTCGTGCTTTTCGTGGGCGGCTTTGCCATCCATGAAGGACGCTCGCTCGAACGGACCATCTGGCGGCAGGAGCTGTCTTCCGCCGAAGCCTATGGCCGACGAAACGTGCTTCTCTACTTTGAAGATGACGATGTCGACGCGGCCTTCGCGCGCATTGCACCGCATGTGGACCTGATCCATCCGGTCGAGCGCCAGGAATGGGGCCAGCGCGTCTTTCGCTTTCATGATCCGGACGGACATGCCGTCGAGATCGGAGAACCGCAGGATCTGGGAGCCGCGAGCACGACAGTCTAGCGTCCATCCAACGGCCAGGCTTCATCGGCGTTCGGGCACCGCCGCGATCGCAGAGATGCCCGAACTGTTCATGGAAGGCAGCCTCGGAGACTGCCGATCGGTGGGGAACTGCTTAGTTCGCCGGCCGGACCTGATAATAAACCGTCGACTTCGCGCCGCCCGCCTTGGCGATCGTGTAGACATCGTACGAGGCCTGCGGATCGTTGCCCATGCCGAGCGAGCCTGAAGGCATGCCGGGAACCGCGATGCCGGCGACATCCGGCTTTTCGGCCAGCAGCTTCTTGACCGCTTCGAGCGGTACATGGCCCTCGATGACATAGCCGTCGATGACGGCGGTATGGCAGCCTTCCATGTCGGCAGGAACCGCAAAGCGCGTCTTGATCACCGACATGTCGGCTTCATCGCGCACCTCGACCTTGTAGCCGGCCGCTTCCATTGCGTCGGCCCATTGTTCGCAGCAGCCGCATTGCGGATCCTTGTAGACGGCCATGGTGCCGGTTGCCGCGACGGCGCCCGTCGCAAAGAGGGTGATGCCCGCGATCGTGCCCGCCACGAAATGCCTGCGTAATACGTTCATCGAACATTCCTTTCCATTCTTGCCTGATCTCAGGATTGTGGCGCCCGGGCCGCGCAAAGTCGACCCGGGCAGTTTGTCGCTGCTACTTGATCTCGGTCACGGTCAGCTTGCCGTTGACACGGTCGGCGACGAATTCGATCGACGCGCCTTCCTTGAGCTTGGCAAGCACCGCGTCATCGGCGCGGAACACCATGGTCATGGCCGGCATGTCGAGGTTCTTCAGATCCTCATGGTCGATCGTCACCTTCTTGGCCTTGGTGTCGATCTTCTTGACCACGCCCTTGGTGAACTCCGCGGCCTGGGCGGGTAGGGAGAAGGTGGCGGTGGAAACAGCCAATGCGAGCGCTGCGAGGAGTTTGCCTACGGTTTTCATGGTTTCATCCTTTCCTGTTTTCTCGGGCTACTTCTTCACGACGTCGAGCGGGCCATGCATGCCGGCGTCGTAATGGCCCGGCACCAGGCAGGCGAATTCGAAGGTGCCGTCGTTGGTGAAGGTCCAGTAGATGTCGCCGGACTTGCCCGGCTCGAGCCGGATGGCGTTCGGGTCGTCGTGCTCCATGTCGGGGAATTTCTCCATGGTGATCTTGTGTTCCTGGATCGTCGCCTTGTCGTCGAGCACGAATTCGTGGGCGAGTTCGCCGGCGTTCTTGATGGCGAAATGGACCGTCTGGCCCTGGCGAACCTTGATGGTTGCCGGGGTAAAGATCATCTTGCCGTCGTCGGTTTCCTTCATGGTGACGCGGATCGTCTGCGTCGACTTCTTGCTGTCGCCGGGCTCGCCGATCGACACCTTGTCGTGGCCGCCGGCGTGGCTGCCGCTGGCGAGCGCCTGGGAGGAAAGGGCGGAGGCGATAACGAGCGCCAGAGCGAGTGCTGATTTCTTCATCGTAATGTTCCTGATGGATTTGAAAGAGGTCATTGCAGTCGGCCGCCCTCTCACGGTTTGGGCGTGAGCACGGTCTTGGCATCCTTGGCCCGCGTCGGTTCCGGCAATGCGCCGGTCCATTCCCAGGCCTGTGTTCCCGGCGGGTTTTCGTACCAACCGGGATCGCTGTAATCGCCGGCGGAGATACCTTCGCGCACCTTCACCACCGAGAACATGCCGCCCATCTCCAACGCGCCGTGCGGACCCCAGCCGGTCATCATCGGGATCGTGTTGTCGGGGAGCGGCATTTCCATTTCGCCCATGTCGGCCATACCGGCCGTACCCATGGGCATGTAGTCGGGCTTCACCTTGCGGATCTTTTCCGCGACCGATTTCTTGTCGGCGCCGATGAAGGTCGGGATATCGTGGCCCATCGCGTTCATCGTGTGGTGCGACTTGTGGCAATGGATCGCCCAGTCGCCCTCGTACTTGGCGTCGAATTCGTAGGCGCGCATGGCGCCGACGGGAATGTCGATCGACACTTCCGGCCAGCGTGCCTCCGGCCGCACCCAGCCGCCATCGGTGCAGGTCACCTCGAAGTCGTAGCCGTGCATGTGGATCGGATGGTTGGTCATGGTGAGGTTGCCGACCCTGACCCGCACGCGGTCGTTCTTGGACACGACCAGCGGGTCGATGTCCGGGAAGATCCGGCTGTTCCAGCACCACATGTTGAAGTCGGTCATTTCCATGATGCGCGGCACATAGGTGCCGGGATCGATGTCATAGGCATTGAGCAGGAACACGAAATCCCGATCGACACGCATGAAGTTTGGATCCTTCGGGTGCACCACGAAGAAGCCCATCATGCCCATGGCCATCTGTACCATTTCGTCGGCATGGGGGTGGTACATGAAGGTGCCGGATTTCACGAGGTCGAACTCGTAGACGTAGGTCTTGCCGGCCGGAATATGCGGCTGCGACAGGCCGCCGACGCCATCCATGCCCGAAGGCAGGATCATGCCGTGCCAGTGAATGGTGGTGTGTTCCGGCAGCTTGTTGGTGACGAAGATCCGCACGCGGTCGCCTTCGACCGCCTCGATTGTCGGGCCTGGCGACTGGCCGTTATAGCCCCAGAGATAGGCGGTCATGCCGTCGGCCATCTCGCGTTCGACCGGCTCGGCGACAAGGTGGAATTCCTTGATGCCGTTGTTCACACGGTGCGGCAATGTCCAGCCGTTGAGGGTGACGACCGGGTTGTAGTCCGGTCCGCTCGTCGGCACGAGCGGCTTCTGGGTCGCGGCATTGTCCATGCTTGCCGCTTCGGGCAGGCCGGAGTTTGAGGTTTGGGCCCAGGCGGCGGTCGAAACGAGAGCAGCACCGGCGCCGAGGAAGTTTCTTCTGTTGAACATATCTGATCCTTTTTTGATTTAGGGCGGGATGCGTACGGAAAACCGCACACACTTTTCCTGCTCCCGCCCTAGTGTCCGGCGCCGGCTTCCGCTGCCGCGGGCGCTGCCGCGCCTCCAGCCGAGCCGCCCGATCCGCCGCCGTGGATTGCGGTCATCAGATCGGCATCGGCCAGCCAGAAATCGCGCTTCGCGTTGACGGAGAGCACGGTCGAATTGACCTTGGCCCTGACGTCGGCAAGCAGCTCGAAGGTGCTGGTGATCATGCCGTTGTAGCTGAGCGTCGCTTCTTCCTCGATCTTGGTGCGCAGCGGCACGACGTTGTTGCGGTAGTGCCGGGCGATGTCGTAGCGCGAGCGATAGGCCTCGTAGGCTGAGCGTGCTTCCGAGCGGATGTTGACCGCCTTTTCCGCCAGCAGGTTCGCCGAGCGCATATGGGCAAGCTCGGCCTTGCGCATGCGCGCATTGCCGCTGTCGAAGATCGGGATCACGAATTCGAGCTCGAACTGGCCGGTCGTCTCGACCTTGGTGCCATGATCCTCCTTCTCCCGTTCCGCCTCCGCACCGGCGACGAGTTCCAGGTCGGTCACGTAGCGGGTCGCCTCGGTGAGGCTGTAGGACTTGGCCACGGCTTCGAGATCGAGGCGGGCGATCTGCAGGTCGACGCGGCGCTTCAGCGCTTCGGCCTCGATGCTGTCCTTGCGGGCCAGGTTCTTCGGCAGGTTCGGCAGGCGGTTCGGCACCTGGTAGTCGACATCGCTACCCCAGAGACCCATCAGTCGCGTCAGATTTTCCTTGGCAAGACGGGCTGCAAGCCGGGCTTCGGCTGCCTGGCCGGCGAGTTCAGCGTTGAAGACGTGCTCTCGCGCCTGGTTGCCCTTGCCCATGGCGCCGGTCTCACCGAGTTTTGCGGCGAGTTCCGAGGAGGCGTCCGCAGCCGCCTGGGCCTGGTTCAGTTGTGCGACGGTTTCCCATGCGGCAACCGCTTCGATCCAGGCGCGGCGGGTTTCGGCGGCCAGCTGCAGCGTGCTGAGCGCGGCGTTGAGCTGCGCCTGGCGGAAACGCGCGTCGGCGACCGCGATGGTCTTGTCGCGGGTCAGGAGCGCCAGGATGTTGGTGGTGACCAGCCCCTCGATCGCCTTGTAGGCCTGCAGTTCCGGTGTGCCGATCCCGGTCGTGCCGATCGAGACAGTCGGGTTGAGGAACAACGTCGCCTGCCAGGCATCCGCCGACGCGTCGCCGAGATCGGCATAGGCGGCCTGCAGGCCCTTGTTGTTGAGGAGTGCGACCTGAACGGCGGTGTCGGCGTCGATTGTCTTTCGCTTCAGGAGCGCCTTGACCTCGGCATTGACCTTGTCTGCCTGTTCGCGGTTCTGGATCCAGACGCTTTTCTTGGTCGCGGCCGTCGAGACCTTGGCATCCACGGTGGTGAAGCCCGCGTCCTTGGCCGAGTATTCGGTCACGCAGCCGGCGAGCACGAGGGGCAGACCGATGGCGGCCGCGAGGTTGAGCTTGCGAAGCCTCATGACGCGTCTCCCTTGGCGGTCGACTGTGCGTCGTTGAGCGGTCCCCAGGCCTTGGGGCCGGTCGGTTCGCGGTGAGTGTAGCCCGAAATGGGGCTGCGATACTGCGTGCTTCGAATGCCGTTCGTGCTATTGGCGGGATCGCCAAGGCTCGAGACCTCGGCAGGCAATGTGGCAGCGCATCCGCCCAGGATCATGGGCAGGAGCGCCATGGAAAACAAACGTTTCATGGTCAAACCTGAAATGTGAATGGCAGAGGCCGGCGATCGACCGGACGAAACCGGGCGAGCCTTGTCGCGGACGGCGCTAGAGGTGGTCGAGCGTCACATCGGACACGCGGAAACCACGGCAACGCTTCGCACCACTGCAGATCCTTCCGTCGGCCAAGACCAACGGAGACCCGCAGCAGCGGTCACGGATTAACGAAATCAGGCTCTTGGGGGACGATGAAGGCCGTCGAGCTCACCGGGGGTGAGCTGCGGGTGCGGGCCGAAATTGCGGATGGAGCGCGGGAAAGCCGGATGGCTTCCGTCGACATCGCCGAGCACCGCCACGGCGGCGCAGAAGGTCTTGCAACAATCCTTCTTGTCCGACTTGCCGCTTTCTTTTGCCGGCTTCACCTTGCCCTTGTCGAGGCTCGGGCAATGCTCGGTCGCAGCTTGCATCGGATTGGCGGCTGCCTCGATCTGCATCGAGCCGTGCGCGGCCGCATGCATCATGCCGGAGGCGGTGGAAAAAGGCAGCACGGCCAGCGACAAAGCGATCGCCAGCTTCAGCACTATCAGCAAACGCAGATATGTGGTTCGCACGTTCTCCATGATCGATCCGTAGAAACGCCTTTGATTCCTGTCAATGATGCTTGCGCCTGGCGCCGTCACGAATGCGTGAGGCTCAAGGATGCGCACTCGTCGTCACCCGTGCCGCCGGTTGCGGACCGGATCGATGCCGGCCGTACCGAAGCGGGCGGGCTCGGTTGCCTTCGTCGGCGCGTTCGTGGCGTCGGCGAGATCCTCGAGAATGGGACAGTCCGGGCGGCCGTCGCCATGGCAATGGGCGGCGAGATGTTTCAGCGTCCGGCTCATCGCCTTCAGCTCCTCGGCCTTGCGCTCCAGGATCTCGACATGTTCGAGCGCGATCTTCTTGACCTCGCCGCTGGCGCGCTCGCGGTCGCGCCAGAGCGCCAAGAGGTCCGCCATCTGCTCGACAGTGAAACCGAGATCGCGCGAGCGGCGGATGAAGCGCAGCGTATGGACGTCGTTGTCGCCATAGTTGCGATAGCCGGCTTCGCTGCGGTCGGCCTGCGGGATGAGGCCGATCGTCTCGTAATAGCGGATCATTTTCGTCGAGACGCCGGAGGCGCGGGAAGCTTCGCCGATATTCATGATGTCATCCTTTTTACCGCCGTGCGGCCATTCCCTTGAGAATATAAGGGCTCTCCCCGGCTTCCGCCATGCTGGCAATAGCCGGGGAGACGATCGAACCTAGGCCGCCTGTGCTGCGGCAACCGGGCGAAAGGCCCGAAGCCGCAGGGCGTTGCCCAGCACGAAGACGCTCGACAGCGCCATGGCACCGGCCGCAAAGATCGGCGACAGCAAGAGGCCGTAGACCGGGTAGAGCGCGCCGGCGGCAACCGGGATCAGTACCGCGTTATAGGCAAAGGCCCAGAACAGGTTCTCCTTGATGTTGCGGATCGTCGCCTTGGACAGCGCGATCGCATTCGGCACACCCAGGAGATCGCCGGACATCAGCACCACGTCGGCGCTCTCGATGGCGACGTCCGTACCGGTGCCGATCGCCAGGCCGACATCGGCTTCGGCGAGCGCCGGCGCATCGTTGATCCCGTCGCCGACGAAGGCGACCGCGCGTCCGCCTTGCTTCAGCTTCTTCAGAGCCGCGACCTTGCCATCTGGAAGCACTTCGGCGATCACCTCGTCGATGCCGAGCTTGGCCGCGATCGCCTCTGCGGTGCGACGGTTGTCGCCGGTGATCATCGCAACCTTCAGGCCGAGATCGTGCAGCATGCGGATCGCCTGCGGCGTCGTTTCCTTGATCGGGTCGGCAACGGCGATGATCGCCGCCAACTTGCCGTCGATCGCGGCATAGAGCGGGCTCTTGCCTTCCGAGCCAAGGCGGGCCGCCTGGTCGGCGAAGGCCGACACGTCGAGCTTCAGTTGCGTCATCAGGCGGTCGGCACCGACATGGACGGTCCGGCCCGAGACCTCGGCGCTGGCGCCGAAACCGGGGATTGCCTCGAACCTGGCCGGTTCGGCGATCGCCAGTCCCTTTGCTTTGGCTGCGTCGACGATTGCTTCGGCGATCGGGTGTTCGGAGCGGGTTTCCACGGCGGCGACCAGCGTCAGCACGGTATCACGATCGAAGCCTTCGGCGGTTTCGAGGTCGGTCAGCTCCGGGCGGCCCTTGGTCAGCGTACCGGTCTTGTCAACGGCGATGACGGCGGCGTTCCGCAGCGTCTGCAGCGCCTCGCCCTTGCGGAAGAGCACACCCATTTCGGCGGCGCGGCCGGTGCCGACCATGATCGAGGTCGGGGTGGCAAGGCCCATGGCGCAAGGGCAGGCGATGATCAGCACGGCGACGCCGTTGACGAGCGCGAAGGTGAGCGCCGGATCCGGACCGAAGACCAGCCAGACGCCGAAGGTCAAAAGCGCAATCGCGATGACGGCTGGCACGAACCAGGCGGTGACGCGGTCGACCAGCGACTGGATCGGCAGCTTGGCGCCCTGGGCCTGCTCGACCATCTTGATGATCTGCGCCAGCACCGTATCGGCGCCGACCTTGGTGGCCCGGAAGGTGAAGGAGCCGGTTTTGTTCATCGTGCCGCCGACGACTTCGCTGCCGGCCACCTTTTCGACCGGAACCGGCTCGCCGGTGATCATCGATTCGTCGACATAGGAGTTTCCGTCGAGGACGCTGCCGTCGACCGGAACCCGGTCGCCCGGGCGCACGACGACGGTGTCGCCAGTCTGCACGTCGGACAGCGGCACCTCGACCGTCTCGCCGTTGCGGATGACGCGGGCGGTCTTTGCCTGCAGACCCATCAGATGCTTGATCGCCTCGGAGGTCCGGCCCTTGGCGCGCGCCTCGAGGAACCGGCCGAGCAGGATCAAGGTGACGATGACGGCTGCAGCTTCATAGTAGACGTTGGCGGTACCGTCGGGCAGAAGGTCCGGCGCGAATGTGGCAACGACCGAGTAGATCCAGGCGGCGGAGGTGCCGATCGCGACCAGCGAGTTCATGTCGGGCGCCAGACGGAAGAGGGCGGGGACACCCTTCTGGTAGAAACGCAGGCCCGGGCCGAAGAGCACCAGCGTCGTCAGCGCGAACTGCAGATACCAGCTTTCCTGCATGCCGATATTGTTCATGACGAATTCGTGCACGCCCGGGATGAAGTGCGAGCCCATTTCGAGCACGAAGATCGGCAGCGTCAAGACAGCGGCAATCAGCAGCGCGCGCGCAAGCTTTCGCGTCTCCTGTTCGCGCTTCTCGCCTTCGCGGTCGACGCTTTCGTCGCCGGTCATGCGCTTGGCGGCATAACCGGCAACGCGAACCGCCTCTTCGAGTGCGGCGGCGGTGGCGATGCCCCTGGTTATGCGCACCGAAGCGCGCTCGGTCGCCAGATTGACGTTGGCTTCGGTGACGCCCGGAACGGTCTTCAGCGCCTTTTCGATGCGCGCGACACAGGACGCGCAGGTCATGCCTTCGATGGTGAGCTCGATCGTGTCTTCGGCCGCACCATATCCGGCATTCTCGATCGCCTTGACGATATCGGCCGACTTGGTGCTGGCATCGAAGCGGACGTCGGCGCGTTCCGTTGCGAGGTTGACCGAGGCCTCGGTCACACCAGGCACGGCGCGAATAGCTTTTTCGACGCGCGCCACGCAGGATGCGCAGGTCATGCCCTCGACGGGAATGCTGGCGCTCACTGCGGCGGCGGACATCGCTTCGAGGTCGTTTGTTCTAATGGGGGTCACAGATCCCATGATCGTGCTCCTTTCTCTGTCTTTTGTCACAACATGGGGCTTCCAACGATGGGAAGGTCAAGGGCACAAAAGAGATTTCTGCACGCCATCTTCAGAGCGGCTGGGAGAGGTCTGCCACCGCAGCGATAATTGCCCGCGATGCACGATGGACGCCGCCTTGACGCAAGCTTGGCCGCGAAGCTCGGCAGGTTTGTCAAAGCGCAGTTCGAATTGCTCCCGGTTTGCCGGCGATCGCAAGGCTGCGACCGTGCTTCGCGTGCCTCTTGCGAGTGAACTGCATCGGATCCATCCTGTAGAAGTTGCGTCCCATAGGGAGGTTAGGATGACGGCTTATAATTGTGTCCGTTTCCGCGTGAGACCCGGTCAAGAGGAACGGTTTGAGCAGCTTTTTCGCAGCGCTGGTCGCGACTTTGAAGGCTTGAGAAAGATGGCGCTCAGCAAGTCAGCGGATGGATCGTATTTCTCAATTGCCGAATGGGAAAGCCTTGAAGCGATCGCTGCGGCACGGCCCATGATGAAGGCGAACCTCGACACGTTCCGCGATACGCTCCTGGAACTCAGCCAGGATCTCGGGGTCACGGACCCGATTTCCGGCGAGGCGATCTTCGAAATGGCGCGTTAGGGCAATGTTGCTGCGCAAGGTGTGACGGCAACAGCTCCGTCGGTTGGTTGACAGGGAGGTCGGCCTTGGCTGCTAAGGTCGCGGACCCGATGACAGTGATGTCGTCGGCTTGCGAACGCGTGGGGCAGCAGCAGGACGGGCACGACATCTAGCGCCGGATTTTGGATGGCTTGAGAGCAGAACACTGCGACGAAGGCGCGATGACGGGTTGAGGTCACCGCGGGCAATGGCTATGTCGTGCCGCACACACGCGTCACGAACCATAAGGCCATTCGGAATGATCCCAGACTTTCTCGTTACACATTCCGGTGGTTTCCACGCCGACGAGCTGCTTTCCAGCGTCATCCTTACGCGGCTTTTCCCTGAGGCTCGCATCGTTCGCAGCCGGGCGCCGGAATGGCTGAAGCCGGGGGCGGACCGCATCATTTATGATGTTGGCGGGCAGTATGATGCCGCAGCCGGACTGTTCGATCATCATCAGCGCGGGGCGCCGGTTAGAGAGGATGGCCAGCCCTACAGTTCGTTCGGCTTGATCTGGAAGCATTACGGTCGCGCCTACCTGGCAGCGTTCGGCGTTCCCGAGGCCCATGCGGAGGCGGTCCATGCGGCCTTCGATGCGCGCTTCGTGCTGCCGGTGGATCTGGTCGATAACGGCGCGCTCGACCCCTCCGTGGCCGGCCCATTGGCGGGGCTCACGCTGTCGGCGCTGCTGGAAACCTTGAAGCCTGTCTTCGACGAATCCGGCCAGGAGGCCGAGGACCGCAGCTTCCATCAGGCGCTTTCGATCGCGCGCGCGTTCGTCGAGGCTGGCGTGTCGCAACGCGCCGCCAAGCTGCGGGCCGAGGCGCTCGTGCTGCAGCAGATCGCCCTTGCCGGTGAGAGCCGAGTGCTCGAACTGCCGCGGGGCATGCCGTTCCGCCCGGCGATCGTGAAAGCTGGCGCCGACCACCTGTTGTTCGTCGTTCATCCGCGCGAGAATGACTGGTGCTTGACGGGCATTCGCAAGGCCGATGAAGGGTTTGAGCTGCGCGCCGATCTGCCGGCTGCCTGGGCCGGCCTGACGAACGGCGACCTGGAGGCGGCTTGCGGCGTGGCTGGCGCGCGGTTCTGCCACAACGGCCGCTTCATCGCGGCGGCAGCGACGCGGGAGGCAGCACTGGCCATGGCCGAGCTCGCCGTCAAGGAAGCAGTATCGGCGGGCAGCGGTCAGGCTTGAGGAAACTGATGAGCCGACGGCGGCGGCTATGGCCGGTGCGTTGTCGGCAGGATCGCCTGGGACGGGTCACGCCGAAAGCGTGGCCCTGAACTTGCTCGGCGATTGACCGTAGGTTTTTGCAAAAATCCGCGAGAAGTGGCCGGCGTTCTCGAACCCGACTTCGAGCGCGATGTCGATCAACGGCGCCTTCGTCTGCGTCAGCAGATGCTTGGCGCGTTCCAGCCGAAACTTCCGATAGACGAGCGCCGGCGACATTTTCGCCTTGTCCATGAACAGGCGTTCGAGCTGCCGTCGGGACAAGCCGACGGATGCGGCCAGCTCCGGGATCGACAGCGTGTTGTCCGTGTGCTGCTCCATGATGATGAGAGCGGCATTCAGGCGTGGGTCGTTGCTCTCGATCGCCAGCGGTTTTCTCGGCTGGACATGAAGATGCGAGCGGGCCTTGTCGATCTGCAGCACCTCGAGCGCATTTCGCTCGGCTTCCTTGCTGATATGCAGGCGCACGATATGGGCCGCCATGTCGGCGGCACTGCTGCCGCCAGCGCAGGATCCACGGGTGCGATCGAGATTGAAGAGACGGTCCGAGCGAACCTTGAGATCGGGGAACCGCTCGCGGAACGCCTGATAATGAAGCCAGCTGACGCAGACGGTGTGCCCGGTCATCAGGCCCGCTTCGGCAAGGACGAATGTCCCTGTACAGAGACCGATCAGAGGCACCTTGCGCGCCGCCGCCTTCTGGAGGAAGCGGACGGTGTCGTCGGCGATCGGCTGTTTGCTGTTGAGCAGGCCGCCGACCACGACGATGTAGTTGAACCCGGCGGGATCAACGAGGTCGGATGTCGGCGCCACCTGCACGCCGCAACTGGAGGCGATGAGATGCCGCGTGTTGCCCAGCACCTGCCAGTCGGCACGGATGCGGCCGGACTTGTCGAGCTCGTCGCTCGCAAGTCGCAGCGTGTCGATGAAAAGCGCGAATGCCGAAAGGGTGAAGGACCGCGCCAGAACGAAGCCGATCTTGAGACGTTCGGGCTGTGTCTCGCTGGATTTGATGGTCGTCGTCATGTGCCCTTCATGCTCGCGCCGCCAAGACCTCCCGTTCCCTATCGAGCATGCTCGGACATATCAGGAGAGGTAGCCGCTGGCGGCCGAGACTTGCCTTTCGCTGTCCATGGGGAGCCTGGGTTCCGTTCTTCCGGCACCCCATGGTGTGGCGCGGGAGGTCGACGCCCGGATGAAGGCGTCTTCGTCCGCATCATAACGAAGAGGACGGGCTCAAATTGCTCTCGTCACGACCTGCGCCGCTACGGTTACGAACATTGCGGCCAGTGTCAGCGCCGCACTGAACCGTGCGACCTTCATCCGCCGTTTGCGCGAGCCGCTCCAATCATACCCCATCACTTCCCTCCCTCCCGACCGGGCCAGAACGCGTTTGCTCGGTCTTCCGCCGAACTGCAGGTCTCGCCAGGTCACGGCTTTGAGTTACCCCTCATGCTGCCGCGATGCCACCGATCGTGTCAAGTTTGCCTCGGCGCGAGCAATGTGCCCGTCATAGCTCTGCGCAAAGGCGGCTGCGCAAAGGAATTTGCTGTTCGAGGGCGCAAACCCCCTAGTTGTGCGGGGAGCCTCTTTCCGCCGTTGTGATAGTTTTCTCTTTGGTGTGATTTTTTAAAGGGAGGGCGAAGAATGCCCGGCACATTCTCTACCGCCGACATGGACGTGATCAAACAGCAGCACGAGGATTGGTGTCGCGCGAACGACACCGACCCGAACAGTCCCGCGGGAATAGAGAAAGCCATGCAGATGCTGGTGAATTATGGCGGCAGCGCCAGCCAGCAACCGTCCGCGCAGCCGCAGAAGGTGCGCGCCAAAGCGCGCGCCTGATCTCCGCATCCACCCACGTCATTTAGCGGTCCGCGCCTGTCCTCGATCGCCTTGAACGAAGGCGCCTGGTCATAGTCGGGTGCGTGGGGCGGGCCTCCTCACGCGCCTGTCGGCGGCGCCGTCGCGATCAGGCGTTGCCCCATCTGCTTGGGGTGCGCACGTCAAAGATGCACTCTCCGAGGGTCAGAGGTTCTCCTTGAGGAGGACCTCTATTCTGATCTTGTCCTGTGCGGCGTGCGGTTCGCGAAAATCCGTTCGCGCGCGCATGATGCGGATGGCGCTGCGCACCGCGTGTCCCGGGTCCTGGGCGATGACGGCGTCAACGCTGGCGTCGCGCAGGCCGCGTTCGCTGAAGGGGGTGCGTTCGTGGACGACCACCGTGATCTTTTGCAGATCGGTGAAGGATGCTGCGCCCTCGAGCGGGATCCTGGCCTCGGAACTCAACACGTAGATCGCCGCAACCTCTTGATTGTTTTCAAGGACTCGCTGGAGGATCTGGGTGGCCCTGCGCTCGTCGCCGTGGGTTTCGACCGAGGGCAGACATTGCAGGTGAGGGAACTGTGAATTGACGATATCGTCGAAGCCGAAGCGTCGCTGGATGCTGTCGAGCGACTGCATCGTCTCGGCCACGATCAGGACCTTTCCCGCCCTCCGGCCGACAAACCGGCCGATGATCTTGGCCGCCGTCGCGCCGGCGGCGTAGTTGTCGACGCCCACGAAATCGGCGGTCGGGAGCTTTTCCTGTCCGGACAGAAACTGCACGAACTTGACGCCGCGTTCGATCAGGCGGCCGATCGCGTCGCGCACTTGCGGCGATTCCGGCGCCATCATCGCGATCCCGTCGAATTCGTTCTCGTCTATATCGGCGAGGTACTTGGCAACCTTATGCGGGTCGTCGATCGGGATCTGGACGAAATCGAGGTCGATGAGATCCCCCTTCATCGACACCCGCGCCTCTTCCACCCGATGGATGAGTTCCGCCAGATAGAGATCGCCGCTCGTCGGCAGCACGAACCGGAACCGGTAGCTCTTGTTGCGGGCAAGGCTGACGGCTGCCGGGTTTCGAATAAATCCAATGCGCTCAATGGCTTCGTTGACACTGCGAACGGCCCTCGGGCTGACATTCGGCCTGTCGTTCAGCACGCGGTCGACGGTTGCGAGGCTCAAGCCCGCTGCCTCAGCAAGATCTTTGGCTGTTGGCCGCATGCGGAACTCCCAGTGTGTATCGTCTCCAATCTACTCCACCAAAATCGCCGCGAAATCAAGAATTGATGTGCGCACCTCAAAAATCGCTTGCGCTGAGGTGCGCACCTCAGTTATGAATCCTTCAGCGAAGAACGCAGGCTCTGAATGCGGCCGCGCCCACCGCTAGTGCCAAGAGGATTTAGGTACGCCAACCGCCCGGTCAGGGCGCTTTCCTTCTGATGGAGGTCAGAAGGTACAAGGGGGAGGAACCCAATGATGAAACGGATTCTGTTGAGCTCCACAGTCATGGTCGGAGCGTATTTTGCCATTGCGGGTGCGTCCGGTACGCACGCTTCCGCAGCCGAACTGACCCTTTGCTGGGCCGCCTGGGATCCGGCCAATGCGCTCGTCGAGCTCAGCAAGGATTTCGAAGCCAAGAGCGGCAACACGATGAAGTTCGAATTCGTGCCGTGGCCGAACTTCGCCGACCGGATGCTGAACGAGCTGAATTCCGGCGGCAAGCTCTGCGATCTGATGATCGGCGACAGCCAGTGGATTGGCGGCGCCGCCGAGAATGGCCAGTACATCAAGCTCAATGATTTCTTCGACAAGGAAGGGATCAAGATGGACGACTTCATTCCCGCAACCGTCATCGGTTACGCGGAATGGCCGAAGAATTCGCCGAACTACTGGGCTCTGCCGGCGTTCGGTGACGTGGTCGGTTGGACCTATCGCAAGGACTGGTTCTCGCGTCCCGAACTCCAGGCGGAGTTCAAGCAGAAATACGGCCGGGATCTCGCCGTGCCGAAGACCTTCGCCGAACTCAAGGATATCGCCGAATTCTTCCAGAAGCGCCAGGTCGACGGCAAGACCGTCTATGGCGCTGCCATCTATACGGAGCGCGGCTCAGAAGGCATTACCATGGGCGTGATGGACGTGCTCTACAGCTACGGCTTCGAGTACGGAAATCCGAAGAAAGCCTATGAGCTCGACGGCTTCGTCAACTCGGCGGACGCAGTCAAGGGCCTGGAATTCTACAAGGCGCTCTACGATTGCTGCACACCGCCCGGCCATTCCGACGCCTACATGTCGGAGGATATCGACGCCTACAAGTCCGGCCAGGTCGCCCTGCAGATGAACTTTGCCTTCACCTGGCCCGGCATCCATGCCGACGCCAATGTCGGCGGCGACAAGTCCGGCTACTTCCCCAATCCTGCTGGTCCGACCGGTGTGCAGTTCGCCCAGCTCGGCGGCCAGGGCATCTCGGTCGTCGCAGCGTCCGACAAGCAGAAGGAAGCGCTGGATTACATCAAGTGGTTCGCGCAGCCTGAAATCCAGAAAAAGTGGTGGGCGCTCGGCGGATACTCCGCACTGCGCTCGGTGGTCGAGGACCCGAGCTTCGCCACGAGCCAGCCCTATGCGCAGACCTTCCTGGATTCGATGGCAATCGTGAAGGACTTCTGGGCCGAGCCGTCCTACGCCTCGCTGCTGCAGGCCTCGCAGAAGCGCTTCCACGATTACGTCGTTGCCAACCAGGGCACGGCGAAGGATGCGCTCGACGGTCTCTCTGAGGACTGGAAGGACATCTTCGAAGACGAAGGCAAGTATTGACGCAAACACCCGCCGCCTCCCGGCGGAAGCGTCCATGCGGGGCCGGCCGGCCGATCTCTCGCGCCGGCCCCGCATGCCCATTCGTCAATGCCTTAGGGGAATACCATGCTCCATTCTTCGATCGATCGCGCTGCGCACGCGACGCCGCCCGTGCTTGCACGGCGCATCAGAGGGTTGTCGGACCGCGCGATCGCCTGGATCTTCGTCGCACCGTCCATTGTGCTTTTGCTTGCGATCAACATCTTTCCGCTGATCTGGACCGTCCGGCTGAGCTTCACCAATTTTCGCGTGAACCGCCCGAACGAACCTGTTCAGTTCGTCGGTCTGCGCAACTACCTGAACATCCTGACCGACAAGGATATCTGGCTGACGATGCAGGCGACGGCCCATTTCCTGATCTGGACGATCGTCCTGCAGGTGCTGATCGGCTTTGCTCTCGCCTATCTCATCAACAAGAAGTTCCGCGGCAATGACCTGTGGACGACCATCATCGTGCTCCCGATGATGCTGAGCCCGGCCGTCGTCGGAAACTTCTGGACCTTTCTCTACCAGCCGCAGATCGGCCTGTTCAATTACGCGATCGGGTTCCTGACCGGAGCAGACCCGTCCAGCTTCTCGATGATCGGCGACACGTCGCTGGCGCCCTGGGCGATCATCATCGTCGACACCTGGATGTGGACGCCATTCGTCATGCTCATCTGCCTTGCCGGGCTGCGCTCCATTCCGAGCAGCATCTATGAGGCGGCGGAGTGCGACCGGGCCAGCAGCTGGCGCCAGTTCTGGACCATCACCATCCCGATGGTGCTGCCGTTCCTGATGCTGGCCATCCTTTTCCGCGGCATCGAGAACTTCAAGATGTTCGACCTGGTCGTGCAGCTGACGGGCGGTGGCCCGGGCTCGATCACGGAGCTGACGTCGATCAACCTGAAGCGTGAAGCCTTCGAGAAATGGCGCACCGGATACGCGTCCGCCTATGCCGTCATCCTCTTCGTGACCGTCTTCGGCCTTGCGTCGATCTATGTCAAAGCACTCAACAAGGTGAAGCAGAGATGAGCAGCTTTTCTGTAACGGAGCCATCCGCACGGCAGAAGTGGTTCGCAGGCGCCCTAGTCGTGCTTTATGCGGTGATCACCATTCTCCCGTTGCTCTGGATCATCGGAACGGGTTTCAAATCGCCCTCTGACGCGATCGCCTATCCGCCGAAGACCTTCTTCGAGCCGACGCTCGAAGGCTATGTGAACCTCTTCACGACGCGCACCCGCGTTTCGGAAGAACAACTGAAGGAAATGGGCGAACCGAAGACCTGGTACGAGCGTCTCGTTCGCAAGGATGGGCTGATCATCGCCGGCCCGTCGCGGTTCCCGGAGCGCTTCTACAATTCCGTCATCATCGGGTTCGGCTCGACGGTGCTGTGCATCGTGCTCGGAACGGCCGCGGCCTATGCCTTCTCGCGCTTCAAGGTGCCGCTCAAGGACGACCTGCTGTTCTTCATCCTTTCCACGCGCATGATGCCGCCGATCGCGGTCGCCATTCCGATCTTCCTGATGTTCCGCTCGCTCGGGCTGAACGACACCCATGCCGGCATGATCCTGCTCTATACGGCAGTCAACCTGTCGCTCTCGGTCTGGCTGCTCAAGGGCTTCATCGACGAGATCCCGATCGAGTATGAAGAGGCAGCGCTGATCGACGGCTACACACGCTTCCAGGCTTTCTACAAGGTCGTGCTGCCCCAGGCGGCGACCGGCATCGCGTCGACGGCTATCTTCTGCCTGATCTTCGCCTGGAACGAATACGCCTTCGCCGTGCTGCTCACGTCGGGCACCGCGCAGACCGCACCGCCCTTCATCCCGACGATCATCGGGGTCGGTGGGCAGGACTGGCCGGCGGTGGCGGCCGGTGCGACCCTCTTCCTCGTCCCCGTGATGGTGTTCACGATCCTGCTTCGCAAACACCTGCTGCGCGGCATCACCTTCGGAGCGGTAAGAAAATGACAGCTTTCCTCAACCAGTTGCTCCGCCTTCGCCGTGGCGCATGGGAAATGGTGGCATCGGTGCTCATCGCGCTCGGCGTGGTCATGCTCATGCAGCCAGTCTCGCTCACGCTCTACTCCTTCTCCTTCCTCGTGACGCTGCTTGGAACAGTCATGTTCATCATCGTCAGCCATTTTCCGGAGTGACCCATGGCACAGATCAGAATTGAAAATGTGCGCAAGGAGTTCGGAGCGTTCACGGCTGTCCAGTCTTCGAGCTTCACGGTGGAAGACGGCGAGTTCTTCATGCTGCTCGGCCCATCGGGATGCGGCAAGACGACGACGCTTCGGATGATGGCGGGACTGGAGCTGCCGACGAGCGGCCAGATCTATATCGGCGGCGAAGAGGTCGGCATGAAGCGGGCGAGGGAGCGCGATATCGCCTTCGTCTTCCAGATGTTCGCCCTCTATCCCCACATGAACGTACGCAAGAACATCTCCTATCCGCTCGTCAGCCAGGGGATGAAAAAGGCGGATGTCGCCGCGCGTGTCGCCGAGGTGGCAAGGATCCTCAGAATTGAAGGCATTCTCGACAAGCCGGTCGGCGGGCTCTCGGGCGGCGACCGCCAGCGTGTCGCGCTCGGTCGGGCGATTGTCCGCAACCCCAAGGCCTTCTTCATGGACGAGCCGCTGGGCGCGCTCGACGCGGAGTTCCGCGAACATATGGCGGGGGAACTGCGGGCGCTGCACGAACGCATGGGCGCGACCACCGTCTATGTGACCCACGACCAGCTGGAAGCGATGCAGATGGGCGACAAGATCGTCGTCATGAACCACGGCGTCATCGAGCAATTCGGCCGGCCGCAGCAGATCTACGACTGGCCGGCGACGAAGTTCGTCGCCAAGTTCATCGGCTCCCCGTCCATGAACTTTCTGGAGTTCGAGGGCATGATCGGTGTCGGCGGCGACAGCATCGATCTCGGTGGGAAAAAGGTGGCGGTGCCGGCGTCGCGTGAGGGCAGGGCCGGCACGCTGTCGCTCGGTGTGCGTCCCGAGCATGTCCGTTTCGTCGACGACTCCAGCTACAGAGGCCGCGTGATCGCCGTCGAGTATCTCGGCACGACACAGATCGTCACGATCGAAACGCCCAATGGCGAGATCAAGGCGCGCACGCCCTCCAGTCAGGCAGCCCGTACCGACGAGCTTCTCGGTCTCGATTTCAACGCGCGGACCTTGACGCTCTTCAATGCGGAGACGGGTCGTGCTCTTGTCTCCGAAGCCAACGAGGGAGTGCTGCGCCGTGGCTGAAGTCATCCTAAGAAACGTGACGAAGACATTCGGCACCCACACAGCGCTGGACGATGTCTCGATGACGATCCCGGACGGGTCGTTCGTGGTTCTCCTGGGCCCGACAGGCGCCGGAAAGACGACGACGTTGCGCATGGTCTCGGGGCTCGACACGCCTAATAGCGGCGAGATCTTTATCGGCGGGATGTCCGTGCAAGGACTGACGCCGGCGCAGCGCAACGTGGCGATGGTATTCCAGCAATATTCGCTCTACCCGCATCTGTCCGTCCGGCAGAACTTGGAATTTCCGCTGAAATCCCCGCTCTTGAAAACGCCGCAGAAGACGATCGACGAAAAGGTGAACGCCATCGCCGAGGTCTTGCAGATTTCGCACAAGCTCGACAACAAGGCGACCGCCTTGTCCGGTGGCGAAATGCAGCGCGTGTCGATCGGGCGTGCGCTTGTCAGAAACCCGCAGATATACCTGATGGACGAGCCCTTGAGTTCGCTCGACGCGAAGCTTCGAGCCGATCTGCGCGTCGAACTGAAGAACATTCAGGCAAAGTCCGGGGCGACGCTTCTTTACGTCACCCACGACCAGATCGAAGCGATGACCATGGCAACGCATATCGGTGTGCTCGAAGAGGGCAGGCTTGTTCAGTTCGGATCACCAAGAGAGGTCTACGAAGCGCCGGTTAGCGTTTACGCCGCGACCCGCCTCGGCCAGCCGCGCATCAACGTCCTGCCTGCCAAGCTTTTTGCGGGCGCGCCGGACAAGGCGCAGTCGATCGGCCTTCGCCCCGAAAATATCGTCCAGGGCGCCGGAGAAGATGCACTTGTGACCCGTGTCGAACATCTGGGCGACCAGACGCGCCTGCATCTCACGTTCAAGCAGCACAACCTCGTGACGGTCACGGACCCCCATACCGGGTTCCGCGGCGGCGAGACCATCAAGATCCAGCCAGACAAGCCGCTCTTCTTCGACGCGGCCGGAATGCGCATCGCTTAGGAGGCGAACATGAATCAGTTTATCAACCGCAAGGAAAATGCGGTTACGGAAGCGATCGACGGGGTTCTTGCCGCATCCGGCGGCGCGCTCAGCCGCCTCGACGGATATCCGCACATTCGCGTCGTCCTGCGCTCCGACTGGGACAAGGGCAAGGTCGCGCTCGTCTCCGGTGGCGGCTCGGGACACGAGCCCGCGCATATCGGCTTCGTCGGCAAGGGCATGCTGACGGCCGCCGTCTGCGGCGACGTCTTCGCATCGCCGAGCGTGGACGCGATCCTCGCCGGTATCCTGGCGGTGACGGGACCTGCCGGCTGCCTGCTGATCGTCAAGAACTACACCGGTGACCGGCTGAACTTCGGCCTCGCGGCCGAACGCGCCCGCGCCTACGGCCTCAATGTGAGCATGGTCATCGTCGATGACGACATCGCGCTGCCGGACCTTCCGCAGGCGCGCGGTGTCGCCGGTACCCTTTTCGTCCACAAGATCGCCGGAGCGCTCGCAGAAAGCGGGGCGGACCTCGATACGATCGCCAATGCGGCGCGCAAGGTCATATCGGGCACGAGCACCATCGGCATGTCGCTCGATACCTGCACCGTTCCGGGCTCGCCGAAGGAACATCGCATCCCCGAGGGCCATGCGGAACTCGGCCTCGGCATCCATGGAGAAGCTGGCGTCGAACAGATTGTGCATTCCGATGCGAGAAGCGCCGTTGCCGCCATGGTCGAGCGTCTGCAGGCGGCGATGGAGGACAAGCCGCACGTAGTGCTCGTCAACAATCTCGGCGGAACGTCTATCCTGGAAATGTCTATTCTCATGCACGAACTCGCCCAGTCGGCGATCGCCGATCGGATCGTGCATCTGGTCGGACCTGCGCCGATGATGACGTCGCTGGACATGCGCGGCTTTTCCGTCTCCGTCTACCCGGCCGACAAGGCCGAGCTGGAGCTGTTGTCCCGGCCCGTGGCGCTTCCGGCCTGGCCAGGCGTGACCGCCGTCAGGCCGGTGAATGTACTCGCCCTGCCTGATGGCCTGACGCCGATTTCGCCTCTGCCTTCACGGCACGATGCGACGCGGCAGTTCCTGCTTGCCTGCTGCAACCTGCTGATCGATGCGGAAAAGGACCTGAATGCACTCGATGCCAAGTCCGGAGACGGAGACACCGGCTCGACGCTCGCCGGCGCCGCACGGGCACTCATTCAGGCCCTCGATCGCCTGCCGCTATCCGACCACACGCAGCTTTTCCGCGCCATCGGGCAGGAGTTGAGCCAGACGATGGGCGGCTCTTCGGGCGTGCTTCTGGCGATCTTCTTTGCCGCCGCCGGGGATGGCGCCTCGAGCGGGCTTTCGATCCGCGAAGCGCTGAAAGCCGGGTTGGCGCGCATGCAGGAAATCGGCGGGGCGCAGATCGGCGACCGCACCATGGTCGACGCGCTTTCTCCGGCACTGGACGCGCTCGACGCGAGCATCGGCGCGGCCTCCAAGGCGGCGCGCGACGGCGCCAATCTGACCGCGACACTGGTGCGGGCAAGGGCAGGGCGTGCCGCTTACATCAATGCCAAGCAACTCGAAGGGCACATCGATCCCGGCGCCGAAGCGGTCGCTCGCCTGTTCGAGCACCTGGCACGGCATCCGGATATGCTCGGGCGCCAGCCGGAGGGGGCCGCAGCCGTCGCCGGCTGACGGTGACCGAAACATTGCCCTGACAACAAAACGCCCCGGAAAGCCGGGGCGTTTTGTGACGGGAGGTGTCGGAGGGAGCGTGCGCTCAGAGCGCGCGGCTCTCGTATCCGGCCGCCTTCAGGGCGTCTGCGATCGGCCCTGCCGCTGCGGCGGTCTCGACGCTGACTTCCCGATTGCCGAGATCGACCTTGATCGTTGCCTGCGGGTCGACGCTCAGGATCGCCTTCTGGACGACGCCGGCGCAGTGGCCACAGGTCATGTTGTCGATCTTGTAGTTCTGCATGCTTGTCTCCTTGGTTCGGTTGTGAGACAAACATGGCGTCTCCCACCGTTGGAAGGTCAATAGGCCTTCAAGATATTTGTTCGCGGCATTTCCAGTCGCGCGAACGGTGGAAAATACCCCCGTAAGTGTAGTCCAGCGGCCTCTCAAATTCTCCGAAAAATTTGAAAGTCTTTCATCATCGATCCCGGGAATGGACGGCTAGCGGTCTGCGTCCGGAAGTCGCACAATCCAAAGGCTGTGCAAGAGGCATTCGCGTCGTCCGAAAGAGGGCGGACGATCGCCAGCCGGCACGAAGCCTAAAGCGAAGCGATCGTTCCGGGAACATCCGGGCGTTCGAAATGCACTGGTCGGGAACTGGAGGAGACGGTTTCCCGCTCACTGTCGTTCGGCTGCGTCGTGGTGACGCCGCCAAGGGAGGAAAGATGTTTGAACGACTATTCAAGCTGAAAGAGCATCAGACGACGGCGCGCACCGAGGTGATCGCCGGTATCACGACATTCCTGACGATGTCCTACATCATCTTCGTCAACCCCGACATCCTGTCGAGCACGGGCATGGATAGGGATGCCGTCTTCGTCGCAACCTGTATTGCCGCGGCACTCGGCTCTGCGGTCATGGCGCTCGTCGCCAACTGGCCAATCGGCATGGCGCCGGGCATGGGCCTCAACGCCTTCTTCGCCTTCACCGTCGTTGCGGCGCTTGGCTTCACCTGGCAGCAGGCGCTGGGTGCTGTCTTCATCTCGGGCGTGATCTTCCTGATCCTGACCGTGACGGGGGTCCGAAGCTGGCTGATCGCCGGCATTCCGCATTCGCTTCGAAGCGCGATCGCCACCGGTATCGGCCTCTTCCTTGGCATCATCGCCCTGAAGAACGCCGGCATCGTCGTCGACAACCCGGCAACGCTCGTCGGTCTCGGCGACCTCAAGCAGACTGGCCCGCTGCTCGCGATCCTCGGCTTCTTCGTGATTGCCGTTCTGGACTCGCTAAAAGTTCGCGGCTCGATCCTGATCGGCATCCTGGTCGTCACCGTCCTGTCGATGATCCTCGGCGTCAGCGAGTTCAAGGGCATCGTCTCGGCACCGCCGAGCATCGCGCCGACCTTCCTGCAACTCGACATCATGGGCGCCCTGCACGGCGGCCTGCTGCATGTCATCCTCGTCTTCGTGCTCGTCGAAGTCTTCGACGCCACCGGCACGCTGATCGGTGTCGCCAAGCGCGCCAAACTGGTGGAAGAAGGCAAGCCGAACCGTCTGGGCCGCGCGCTTCTCGCCGACAGCACCGCGATCGTCGCCGGCTCGCTGATCGGTACCAGCAGCACGACCGCCTATGTCGAAAGCGCCTCGGGCGTCCAGGCCGGCGGCCGCACGGGCCTGACCGCGCTCACCGTCTGCGTGCTCTTCCTGGCCGCGCTGTTCTTCTCGCCGCTGGCAGCTGCCGTTCCGTCCTATGCGACGGCCCCGGCTCTGCTCTACGTTGCCGGCCTGATGATGCGCGAACTGACGGAAGTCGAGTGGGACGACCTGACGGAAGCGGCTCCGGCAGCGCTTACAGCACTCGCCATGCCCTTCACTTACTCGATCGCCAACGGCCTCGCCTTCGGCTTCGTCAGCTATGTCGTCTTGAAGGTCTTCACCGGTAAGTGGAGCGTCATCCACCCGGCAACCCAGCTCGTGGCAGCGCTCTTCATCGTGCGCTTCGCGTTCTTCGCCGAATAACGAAAATCGGCCGGGGCATGCCGCCTCGGCCGATCAGAACTTCCCCGTAAGTGCTGGCCGGAGCAACGAAATGTTGCTTCGGCCTTTTTGCCTCGATCTGGCTTAAAGAGCGCAAATCCGAACGGAAAGCCGCTTCACACTTTTCCTGGATTTGCTCAGTATTGCCCGGCGGGCAGATGCACCACAAGGCCGTCGAGTTCAGCCGACACCGTGATTTGACAACTCAGGCGGCTGCGCTCGTTCGGATTGACGACGCACTCGATCATGTCCTGTTCCTGGAACTCGGGCGCCGGCAGGCGGTCGCTCCATTCGCCGTCGATGTAACAGTGACAGGTGCCGCAGGCGCAGGAGCCGCCGCATTCGGCGGCAATGGCGTCGATGCCGTTCTGCACGGCGGCTGACATCAGCGATTGGCCGATCTCCGCATGAATTTCTTTCGTCGTGCCGTCCGCGTCGATGAAGACGATCTTGGGCATGGGTATTCTCCGATTGCGTATGTTGGTGTCGAGGATATGGGATCAGGCCGGCCGGATGGCGATCTTCAGCCGCTTGGGTCCACGGACAGAAAGACCGCGCTTGTATTCCGGCTCCCGGTCGACGGGTTCGATGGTTGGGAAACGGCGAAGCAGGGTGCTGAAGATGATATCCATGTCGAGGCGCGCGAGGTGGTTGCCGAGACAGAAATGCACGCCGCCGCCAAAGGCGAGATGACGGTTGGGCGTCCGGCCGATGTCGAACGTGTCGGCATTCTCGAACTGCTTGGGGTCGCGGTTGGCGGCGCCATAGAGCAGGCCGAACTTGGTGCCGCGCTCGAAGCGACGGCCGAAGATCTCGATGTCCTCGACGCAATGGCGGTGGAAGAACGGAAGCGGCGACTCGTAGCGGAACATCTCCTGCACGCCGGTCTGGATCAGGCCGGGTTCGCTCCGCAGCCGCGCCATCTGCTCGGGGAACCGCAAGAGTGCGTGCATGCCGCTGCCAAGCACATCGATCGTGGAACCGTGGCCGGCCATCAGGATCAGCATGCAGGTGGAGATGAATTCGTCGAAGTTCATGGCGCCGGAGCGCTCCGCCTCGATCAGCACCGAGATGAGGTCATCCTTCGGCGCCCGCTCACGTTCGGCCTTCAACGCTGTCAGGTATTCGTAGAACTCGGTCGTATTGCGCTCGGCGAGCTCCTTGCGCCCGTCGGATCGGTCGACGTCGAAGAACTGCACGATGTTTTCCGACCAGATCCGCAGCTGCGGACAGTCCTCGTCCGGCACGCCGAGCAGGCGGCCGATGATATGGCCGGGAACATGGGCGGCCAGATCATCGACAAAGTCGATCTCGCCGCGATCGGCGAGGCTATCGATCAGCCGGTCGACATAGGCCTGGATCTGGTCGCGGAGCTTCGCAATCATAGCCGGTGTGAATAGTTTGAAAACCTGCTTGCGCAAGCGGTCATGCACGGCACCATCGCTGTCGAGCAGGCTGAACTGCACGAAACGCTCGTGGTGTGGCATGTCGTGCCAATTGGCGGCGCGCTGCAGTTTTGAGAGCTCTTCCTTGGTCGCGAGGTCTTCGAGCGAGCGCACCATGCGCTTGTCCATGACGATCGCCGAGACGTCCTCGAAGCGCGAGGCAAGCCAGATGTCGAAATCCGCAAAGTAGTGCAGCCCCTCTTTTTCGCGCAGCGCGCGATAGGTCGGATAGGGATCGCGAGCAAAATCCGGGGACAGCGGCGCGAAGGTGAAATTCGCGGCATCGCCATTCGGCGCGGCTTCGGTCATGGGCAATTCTCCGTGCATAAAGCTGCATGATAACGTCACTGCCGTAGCTCTGTGAATGGCGCCCTGTCGCAAGATGATGGACAAAACTCGCGTCGGATGCCAGAAAATGGCATGCTGACCGAAAGCGAAGAGATCCATTTCCACACCCCGGCAAAATTCGCAGGTGCGTTTCCCTATCTGGCGCTGGTGGCCGGAAGCCGGACGGCGCGCCCTGACGAGGCGCCGATCCGCAAACGGTTCCACCAGCACGTCTTCGTCTACACAACAGGCGGACGCGGGTTGATCGAGGTGCACGGTCAACGTTTCCCGACCGAAACCGGCAGTGTTGCCTGGCTCGATACCTCTCAGGCCTATGCGCATAGCTGCGCTGCCGACAGCGAAAGCTGGCGTTATCTCTGGATGGGGATCGAGGGACACGGGCTTGATGCGCTCTACCAGTTTCTCGGCGTGCAGCAGTCGCCATTGTTCGTGCCGAGAGACCCGCGGAGGGCACAGGCGGCGTTCGAAAGTGTGAGCGGATTTCTTGCCGAACGCTCGCCGGCGACGGACGCCCTGTCGAGCGCCGCGATCGCGGGGCTGATGGCGGACATGATCGCGCCACGGCTGATCGGAGCCGAACCGGCCGAGGACAGGTCCGGTGAAGACCGTTTGATTCAGGTGCTGTCGGTGATGCGCGGCGATCTCGCCAGGCCCTGGACGATCGACGATCTTGCGGCGCTTGCGCGGCTGAGCCCGTCGCAACTCTTTCGTCGCTTTCGCGATATGGTGGGAACGACGCCGATGGACTGGCTGCGCCACGAGCGGATCAACCAGGCGAAACGCCTGCTGGTTGGACCCGATGCCAAGGTCTCGGCGGTGGCCGCCGTCTGCGGCTATCCGGATCCCTATCATTTCTCGCGCGATTTCCGCCGCGTGACCGGATACACGCCGACAAAATTCCGGCGGGATGGCGGCTATTGAGGTCGCAGTCTTCGTCCGATTTCGGCGGCCAGCGAGGCCCTGGCGCACCGATAACCCGACCGGACGACCGGGTCATGCATTGATTCACACGATCAGGAACGGCTCCTTGAAGAAATGTTCCTCGAGATTGACGCCTTCGCCGCCGCGATCGACCACCGCGAAATCCGAGACGTCATCGAGCGGCGTCAGGATGCCGTGCCAGACATTGCGGGCGATGTTGACGCCCTGGCCCGGGGTGGTCTTGAAGGCGATCGGTTCACTCGGGCCTTCGTCGGTTTCCCGGGAGACGACGATCAGAAACGGGTTGTCGCTCAAGGGGATGAAGGCCTGGCTGCCGAGCGGATGGCGCTCGACCATGGTGAGTTTCAGCGGCAGCGGATAGGGTACGCCGCGCACCAGGCTGATCATGGGCCGGGCCTTTTCGCCTGTTGTATCGATCTTGGCGAGGTCGTGGTAGCGGGTTGCATTGCCCCCGTTGATGGGGAAGTTGTTGGCATTCTCCGTTTCGATCACGTCGCCGAAAGGCGCAAAGGCCTCCCGGGTCAACGGCTGTATGACGATCTCCTTCATGTGACGCTCCTCCGTCCAATGTTGATGGGTTGCCTGGAAGTTTGATCGCTTCGCCTCCTCGGCGAAACGATCTAGATGCCGGCTTTCGCAATACGCCCGAAGACACGCAGCCGGCTGACGCCGCCGTCGGGGAAGATGTTGAAGCGCACGTGGGTTACCGGACCCGCGATCGCGAGTGCGCTTGCTTCATAGGTGTGGATGCTGTCGGCGGCGAGTTTCTGCGGCGGCAGGACCTCGCGCCAGAACATCGACGATGCCGTAACGGATGCGGCCACTTCGCAAGCGTTCGCTCCAAGGTCTGCCGCCTGCAGCGAACAGGCGTCCGGGTAGTTGCCCTTGAAGTGGGCGGTATCGACCACGATCCGGTCGATCTCGCCGCGCGCGGCGAGTTTCACCACGATCCAGTCGTTGCCGGGCTCGCGCCGCCGGCGGGTCTCCCAACCGTCGCCCATGTTGATGCCGCGTCCGGGCGCAAGCAGCCGCTGGTGGCCGTAGTGTCCGTTGGAATAGGCGATGATGCGCCCGCCGAGCAATGATGAGGCCAGATCGACCACCGCGTCGCCGATCGCTGCCCGGTCTAGCGCAGGCGCGCCGTAAACCCGAAGGCGGGCGACGCCGCCGTCGGGATAGATGCGCAAGCGCACATGGCTCCAGACAGAATCCGACCGCGCTTCGAAGTGATGCAGCGCGCTCGGGCCAAGCGGCCGAGGGCAGACCAGCTCCGTCCAGACCGTCCGATCGTCGGGGCCATCCGGTGCCAGGCAGGCGTCGATGGCGCAAGCGCTCGGGTAGTTGCCGGTGAAATGAGCGGTATCAACCTCGAAGCCCCGGATGAGGCCGTTCGTCGCGAGTGCCACGATGGCGTGGTCGTTGCCGGGGCCGCGGCGTCGCCGCGTCTCCCAGCCGTCCATCCACTTGCCGTTCTCGTCATAGACACCGGGATGATAGACCGGCGGCGCGTCCTGCAGCATGCGTTCGAGCGGCGCGAAGAACTCGTCGGTTGCAAAGACCGGCCGCGCGCCGAGACCGGCGGAGGCAAGGTTGATCGCGTTCAGCGCGAATTCGGGCGGGTTCACGCCGTCGATCGTCATCGCGAGACCCTCAGCTCGGCAGCATGTCCTTGAGGCGCAGATAGGCGATCCGCTCCACCTGCCGGCACGCGGTCTCGAACTCCGTATCGCGATCGTTGCCGATCCGGCTTTCGAAGGCGGCGAGGATCTCGTCCTTGCTGCGCCCCTTGACCGCCATGATGAACGGGAACTTGAACTTCTCGACATAGGCGGCGTTGAGCGTGGTGAAGCGTTCACGCTCGGCATCGGTCAGCGCATCGAGGCCGGCACCGGCCTGCTCGTTGGTCGAGCTTTCGGTCAGGCGCTTGGCCTGTGCCAGCTTGCCGGCGAGATCGGGGTGGGCGATCAGCACGGCAAGCCGCTCCTCGGCCGAAGCTTCGCGGAAGACTGCGGAAAGGGCGGCGGCAAGGCCGATCGCGGTGTCGTTGGCCGGCGAAAGTTCGCCCTGGAAGGCGCGCTTCGCGATCCACTTCGAATGTTCGAAGACGCCGCCGAACCTGGCGACGAACGCCTCTTCGCCAAGCCGCGACGGACGATCGTCCCAGGCCTTGTACGGGTAGTTTTCGGCCCAATGGCGGGCGATATCGACGCGTTTTGCGAGCCACACCTTCTCGTGGCCCTGCACATAATCGAGGAAGCGGGCGAGTGCCGCGGCGCGGCCGGGCCGGCCGACGAGGCGGCAGTGCAGCCCGATGCTCAGCATCTTCGGCGCACCGGCCGCACCTTCGGCGTAGAGCACGTCGAAGCTGTCCTTGAGGTAGCTGAAGAACTGGTCGCCGCTGTTGAAACCCTGCGGCGTGGCAAAACGCATGTCGTTGCTGTCGAGCGTGTAGGGGATGACCAGCTGATGGCGCCCCGCATGCTCATGCCAATAGGGCAGGTCGTCGGCATAGGCGTCCGATACGTAGTCGAAGCCGCCGGCTTCCGTCACGAGATCGAGCGTGTTGGCGGAACAGCGCCCCGTGTACCAGCCGCGCGGGCGCTCTCCGGTGACGATGGTGTGCAGCCGGACCGCTTCGGCGATCTCCTGGCGCTCGCGCTCCGGCGAAAAGTCCTTGTGTTCGATCCATTTCAGGCCGTGCGAGGCGATTTCCCAGCCGGCGTCCTGCATGGCGGCGACCTGTTCCGGCGAGCGCTTCAGCGCGGTAGCGACGCCATAGACGGTGGCCGGCACGCCGCGCTCGGTGAACATGCGATGCAGCCGCCAGAAGCCGGCGCGTGCGCCATATTCGTAGATCGATTCCATGTTCCAGTGGCGCTGGCCCTGCCAGGCCTGCGCACCGACGATTTCCGACAGGAATGCTTCGGAGGCTGCGTCGCCGTGCAGCACGCAGTTCTCGCCACCTTCCTCGTAATTGATGACGAATTGCACGGCGATCCGCGCGCCGTCGGGCCATGTGATCTTGAAGTTCGGGCCGTGGCCGTGAAGATCGCGGGGGTATCTCATCTAAGCAGCTCCTCCAGACATTTTCGTCTCTGCATCCAATTTCTAGCGGCATTTGTTTCGAGCCATTCCCCCCAAAAAATTTGAAAGTCTCGAATGATCCGGTCGCTACCAAGCGGGTGGGAATGCCGGAATACTGCGAGGTGGAAAGCTGACTTCGGGAGGAGCGAAAACTATGCAATCTCAGGGTGGAAACGCCGGCCGTTTGACGACGCACGTGCTGGATACGGCCAGCGGCAAACCGGCCGAAGGGCTGCGCATCGAGCTCTACCGGGTCGATGGCGATCGCCAGACGCATATCAAGTCCGTCAAGACCAATGACGACGGCCGCTGTGACGAGCCGCTTTTGAGCGGCGAGCGCATGCAGACCGGCACCTACGAGCTGCAGTTCCATGCGGGCGATTATCTCGGCGGCGCAGCCAAGCGCGGTGACAACCCGTTCCTCGACGTGATCCCAATCCGCTTCGGCATCGATAACCAGGGCGCGCACTATCACGTGCCGCTGCTGCTTTCGCCCTATGGCTACTCCACCTATCGCGGGAGCTGAGCAATGACGATCCAGATCCGCAACACCATCCGCTTCATCCTGAACCACCGCCTCGTCGAACTTGCCGATGTTTCGCCGGTTCAGACTCTGCTCGATTTTCTGCGCATCGACCGCAATCTGAAGGGCACGAAAGAAGGCTGCGCCGAGGGCGACTGCGGTGCCTGCACCGTGCTTGTCGGCCGCCTGCTCGACGGCAAGCTCAAGTATGAATCCGTCAATGCCTGCATCCGTTTCGTCGGCTCGCTCGACGGCTGTCATATCGTGACGGTGGATAGTTTGGCGCAGCCGGCTGGCCCGTTGCATCCGGTGCAGCAGGCAATGGTCGACACGCATGCCTCGCAGTGCGGTTTCTGCACGCCGGGCTTCGTGATGTCGCTCTATGGCCTCTGGATGGAGAACTCGAAGCCGTCGATCGCCGAAATCGAAAAGGCGCTGCAGGGCAATCTTTGTCGCTGCACCGGCTATGCCGCGATCATTCGCGCCGCCGAGGCGATCTCGACGATCGGCGATATCGGCAAGGATCCGCTGGTGGCCGAACGCGACCGGATCGCAGGCGAACTGGCAGCACTTCAGGACGGCCGTCGCGTGGAAATCGGCTCCGAGACCGAGCGCTTCATCCTGCCGGGCTCGGTCGATGATTTCGCCGCCGTGCTCGAAGCCAACCCGAAGGCGACGATCGTTGCCGGTTCGACCGATGTCGGCCTCTGGGTCACCAAATTCATGCGCGACATCTCACCGGTCATTCACCTGACCCATCTTGAAGAACTGCGCCGCATCACGGTCGATGCCGACGGCGTGACGCTCGGCGCCGGCGTCAGCTACGCCGAAGCCTACCCCGTTATCGTCGCGCACTTCCCTGAACTGACCGAGCTTTGGGATCGCATCGGCGGCCAGCAGGTCCGCAACATGGGCACCGTGGGCGGCAACATTGCCAACGGCTCGCCGATCGGCGACACCCCGCCGGCGCTGATTGCGCTTGGCGCCGCGATCACGCTGCGCAAGGGCGATCGCCGCCGCACGGTCGTCCTCGAGGACTTCTTCATCGCCTACGGCAAGCAGGACCGCGAGCCGGGCGAGTTCGTGGAAAGCGTGCGCATTCCTTTCGTTTCGGATAAGGCGCGCGTGGCCGTCTACAAGGTGACGAAGCGTCTGGATGAGGACATTACCGCCGTCTGCGGCGGCTTCAACATCGCCTTCGAGGCAGGTCGGGTCAGCGACGCCATCATCGCCTTCGGCGGCATGGCCGCTACGCCGAAGCGAGCCGCTCATGTGGAGGCGGTGCTAAAAGGCGCCGAGTGGAACGAGGAGACGATCGAGCGCGCTGTCGCTGCCTTCGATCAGGACTTCACGCCGCTCACCGACTGGCGCGCCTCGGCGGAGTACCGCCAACTGGTGGCGAAGAACCTGCTTCGCCGCTTCTATCTCGAAACGCAGTCGAGTGGCGGCCAGCTCCGTCTCGATCGCACCATTGCCGTCGCGGTTTAAGGGAGGAAGCCATGAACGTGATGCAGCCCATCGACCGCATCCGCGGCGGCGTACACGAAAACGAACGGCACGAGTCCGGCCACAAGCATGTGTCCGGAACGGCCGAATATATCGACGATATTCCTGAGCCCCAGGGCACCCTGCACGGCTATCTCGGCCTCTCGCAGCGGGCGCACGCCGACATCCTGTCGATTGACTTTGAGGCCGTGAACGCCAGCGAAGGCGTGATCGGCGTTCTGACGGCCGCCGACATTCCCGGTGAAAACGACATCAGCCCGGCGCACAAGCACGACGAACCGATCTTCGTCACCGACAAGGTGGAGTTCCACGGCCAGCCGATCTTCGCGGTTGTCGCCACGTCGCGCGAAGCGGCGCGGCGCGCGGCCGCCAAGGTCAAGATCGAATATCGCGATCTGCCGCATGTGACCGACGTGCTCGAAGCGGCTGCCGCCAACTATCCGCTGGTCATCGACCCCTTGAAGCTCGAGCGTGGCGACATCGACGCCGGCTTTGCCAAGGCGAAGAACATTCTCGAAGGCGAGATGCGCATCGGCGGCCAGGACCACTTCTATCTGGAAGGCCAGATCTCGTTTGCCATTCCCGGTGAGGACGACGAGGTGCTCGTCTATTCCTCGACCCAGCACCCGGCCGAGACGCAGCACATGGTCGCGACCGTGCTTGGCGTGCCGTCGAACGCGGTCACCGTGAATGTGCGCCGCATGGGCGGCGGTTTCGGCGGCAAGGAAACCCAGGCCAACATTTTCGCCGCCGTTGCGGCCGTCGCTGCCAAGAAATACCGCTGCCCGGTCAAGGTTCGGCCGGACCGCGACGACGACATGAGCGCCACCGGCAAGCGTCACGACTTCCACGTAGACTACAAGCTCGGCTTCGACGACGAGGGCCACATCGAGGCGGTGGACGCTGTCTTTTCGGCACGCTGCGGTTACTCGGCTGATCTCTCGGGTCCGGTCACCGACCGTGCGCTCTTCCATGCCGACAACTGCTATTTCTATCCGAACGTGCGCCTGCGCTCGCGTCCGCTGAAGACCAACACCGTTTCCAACACCGCGTTCCGCGGTTTTGGCGGCCCTCAAGGGATGGTCGGTGGCGAACGAATGATCGAGGACATCGCCTATGCCATCGGCAAGGACCCGCTGGAAATCCGCAAGCTGAACTTCTATGGCGGCGAGGGCCGAAACCTCACGCCCTATCACCAGACCGTGGAAGACAACATCATCGGCCGCATTATCGAGGAACTGGAAACCTCGGCGGATTATGCCAAGCGTCGCGAAGCGGTGATCGCGTTTAACCGCGAGAGCAATGTGGTTAAGCGCGGCATCGCGCTGACGCCGGTAAAGTTCGGCATCTCCTTCACCAAGACCGAGTACAACCAGGCCGGCGCGCTTGTGCATGTCTATACGGATGGTTCGATCCATCTGAACCATGGCGGCACCGAGATGGGGCAGGGGCTCTATACCAAGGTCGCCCAAGTGGTGGCCGACGAGTTCCAGGTCGATCTCGACCGGATCAAGGTGACGGCGACGACGACCGGCAAGGTGCCGAACACGTCTGCAACCGCGGCGTCCTCCGGCTCCGATCTCAACGGCATGGCCGCTGCCAATGCCGCCCAACAGATCAAGGAACGGCTGGTCAAGTTTGCTGCCGAGCGCTGGAACGTCGCCGAGGCCGATGTCGCCTTCGAACCGAACGTGGTGCGGATCGGAGCGGAACGCTTGAGCTTCAACGAGTTCATCAAGATCGCCTATGGCGCCCGCATCCAGCTTTCGGCCGCCGGTTTCTACAAGACGCCGAAGATCCACTGGAACCGCGCCGAAGGCCGGGGCCGGCCGTTCTTCTACTACGCCTATGGCGCCTCGTGCTCCGAGGTCAGCGTCGATACGCTGACCGGTGAATATCAGGTCGACCGCACCGACATCCTGCACGATGTCGGCCGCTCGCTGAACCCGGCGCTCGATCTTGGTCAGGTCGAAGGCGCCTTCGTTCAGGGCATGGGCTGGCTGACGACGGAAGAGCTCTGGTGGGATGCCAAGGGCCGGCTGCGCACGCACGCGCCCTCGACCTACAAGATCCCGCTGGCATCCGATCGCCCGCGCGTCTTCAACACCCGGCTTGCCGAGTGGTCGGTCAACCGCGAAGAAACGATTCGCCGCTCGAAGGCTGTCGGCGAACCGCCTTTCATGCTCGGCATCTCCGTGCTGGAAGCCTTGTCGATGGCGGCCGCGAGCGTTGCGGAGTATCGTATAGCACCGCGCCTTGATGCGCCGGCAACGCCGGAACGGGTGTTGATGGCGATCGAGCGGCTGCGGGCGGCCGCACGGCAGAAAGGGTAACAGGGGCTGATTGTCATGGTGGCGAGCCGCGAGGATATCAGGGACTTTCTCCGACGCGAGCGCGACTGCGTGCTTGTGGAGGTGACCGGTGCCGCCGGTTCGACGCCACGCGATACCGACGCCTGGATGCTCGTCGCCGCCGATAGCCTGTTCGGCACGATCGGCGGCGGGCAACTCGAATACATGGCGATCGACCATGGCCGGCGGGCGCTGAAGCGCGGCGACGCGCCGGAGGCGATGACGATCCCGCTCGGACCGGAGATCGGCCAGTGTTGCGGCGGGCGCGTGGCGCTTGCCTTCACACGAATCGATCGGGAGAAAGCCGCCATGCTGATTGAATGCAGCGACCTGGAAATCGCCAGCCGGCCGCATGTCTATGTCTTCGGCGCGGGCCATGTCGGCGATGCACTGGTGATGGCGCTCTCCCTGGTGCCGGTGCGCACCGTTCTCGTCGATACCCGCGAGAACGAGCTTTCGGCCGTTGCCGACATTCCCGGCATCGAGACCTGCCTGACGGCGATGCCGGAGGCAGTGGTGCGCGACGCGCCTCCCGGCAGCGCCTTCGTCATCCTCACCCACGACCACGCGCTCGACTTCCTGATCGCGGCAGAAGCGCTTCGCCGCGACGATGCCTCCTATGTCGGTATGATCGGGTCGAAGACGAAGCGCTCCACTTTCAAGAACTGGCTGTCGCGCGAGATCGGTCGACCGGACCTCTTCGACCGGCTGGTCTGCCCGATCGGCGGCACGACGGTGAAGGACAAGCGGCCAGCGGTGATCGCTGCGCTTGCCGCCGCCGAAGTCATGGCGGCTGCGCTCAATTTTCGCCAGCCGGTACAAGCGGACATCTCGCGTCGGCCGGCTGCCGCCAAGCTTGCTCGTTAGCAAATCCGCCCGTCAGCGGAGCGCCGTTTCGCCCCGGTGCGCACCGCTGAGGTGGAGCGCAAAGCCGTTGATGCGCGGGTCGCCGACCTCCGGTCGGAGTTCAAGCGTCGGGATCGCATAGTCCCCGCCGTTCTGCCGGCGATAGGGAATGGGCGCAGTTGTCGCGAGCGTGTGCATTCTTTCTTTCAGTTGTTCCGCTGTGGCTTGAAAACCAGCGTCGTCAAGGCTGTCGACGCGGTAGGCGACGAACGGCGGGAGCACGTCGTAACCGGGATAGAAGAGGATCCCGTGGTTGATCGGGAAGAGCAGGTCGTCGATCGGCCCGTTCACGCCCCGCGGCGAATAGTGCTCCTCCCAGCCGCCCGTCGTCACGACAAGCATGGCGCGTTTGCCGGCCAGCGTTCCCTCGCCGAAGCGCCTGCCCCAATATTTGTCGCTGTGCTCGCCGACGCCATAGGCAAAGCCGTAGGCATAGACGCGATCGACCCAGCCTTTCAGGATCGCCGGCATTGAATACCACCACAGCGGAAACTGCAGAATCAGCGCGTCGGCCCAGAGCAGCTTTTCCTGCTCGGTCTTGACGTCGGCGGTCAGCGTATCGGTGGCAAAGGCCTCCTTCGACGCGCGGCTCGGCTTGAACCGGGCATCGGGGGCAAGGGCCGGAAAATCGGCGCGACCGATCTCGGACTTCCATCCCTCGGCATAGAGATCGGTGACACGAACCTCGTGGCCTTCGGCTTCGAGCGTCTTGACGGCGATATCGCGCAGCGCGCCGTTCAGTGAACGCGGTTCGGGGTGGGCATAAACAAGCAGAACTTTCATGGTCGATATCCTCGGTGCCATCAACTGAGACTCTAGGTAGACCGCCGCAGCCCTATGCGGTAGATATCAGCAATGCATAGGATAATGCCGAAAAATGGATAAGTCTGATGTTACGCTTGAACGCATGCGCACCTTCGTGCGCGTCGCCGAGCGGGGCAGTCTTTCGGCTGTTGCACGTGAGCTCGGCATCGGCCAGTCGACAGTGACGCGGCAGCTGCGAGAGCTCGAGGAAGCGATCGGCGTGCCGCTGCTTAGCCGCACCACCCGTCGCGTCACGGTGACCGACGAAGGCGGTCGTTACTACGCCGATAGCGTCCAGATCCTGCGACTGGTAGAACAGGCCGGCGACGAAGCGCGCGGTGCGCGTGGGGCTGCTGCCGGTACCATTCGTGTGTCCTGCACGTCCGCATTCGGAGTGCTGCACGTTGCCCGGCTGATCTTTGCTTTCCAGGACAGGCATCCCGACATCGGCGTCGATCTGAGCCTGACCGACGAGCGCATCGACCTCGTGCGGGAAGGCATCGACGTCGCGTTGCGGCTCGGGCCGCTTAGCGACAGCTCCATGAAGCTTAGGCCGCTTGGGCAGAGCCGGCGTCTTCTGGTGGCTGCTCCGGCCTACCTGGCCGCGCGCGGATTTCCGCGCGCCCCAAGCGACCTCTCGGCGCATGAGGGGATCCGCATGTCGAACATTGCCGGCAGTGACAGGCTCAACTTCGAAGCCACAGACGGGCGGCATCTGTCCGTGCCCTTCGGTGGACGCCTTCGCATCGATCATGGGCTTGCTGCACGTGAGGCCCTCGTCGCCGGCCGGGGCATCGCGCCTGCCCACCGATGGCTCGTCGACGATCTGATTGAGGCCGGCGTGTTGGTACCGCTGCTTCCGGACTATTCATTGCCTGCGGTGCCGCTCAGCCTGCTGATCGTGCCGGAACGCTCTGGCATCGCCCGTGTTCGTCTGTTGGTTGATTTCCTGGTCGAGGCGATCGGCAACCTTCCGGGGATCGAGAGGTCCAGAGCCTAGCGGCCTCGGCCGTCCGCCAGCTGCGACAGCGTGATCCCTAACCCGAATGGATCGGTCGCATGACCCGTGCGCCGTAAGCCATACCACAAATGTGTCGCTTACCCTTTGCTTCCGGATCTGCCTATCATCAGTAGTTTCTAAAATAAGGTTGACGCTGAGGTCGACCTTAGCGGAAGTAACGCGTCCAGGATTTTCTTTAGTGCTTTTCAGACAAATCGCGTTTTACGCAATTGCACAGAGACGGGGACGCATCAGATCGGGAGACGACTATGAAGAAACTGACGCGTGCTCTGCTCTTGTCCACGGCATTCGCGGTGCTGACGCACTATAGCGCGCCGTCCATGATCGGCGTTGCCCACGCCGATGGGGGTACTACCAGTGGTGAAGGCAGCACGGGCGGCACCGGTGGCGACGGCGGGACTGGCGGCACCGGAGGAACCGGTGGTGATGGTGGTACGGGCGGTGATGGCGGTACGGGTGGTACCGGCGGTGACGGTGGAACGGGGGGCGATGGCGGCACGGGCGGCACCGGTGGTGATGGCGGCACGGGCGGCGATGGTGGTGGCACCGGCGGCGATGGCGGTGGCACCGGTGGTGACGGTGGTGGCACGGGCGGTGACGGTGGTGGCACGGGCGGTGATGGCGGCGGCACGGGTGGTGATGGCGGCGGTACCGGCGGCGATGGCGGCGGCACGGGTGGTGACGGTGGTGGTACCGGCGGCGATGGCGGCGGCACGGGTGGTGACGGTGGCGGCACCGGTGGCGATGGCGGCGGCACCGGTGGCGATGGCGGCGGCACCGGCGGTGACGGCGGCGGTGGCGGTGGCGGCAAGCCCAAGCACGCCAACAACGGCTTCGGCAACGGCGGCGGTGACGGCGTTCCCGGCAAGTCGAAGCACAGCGACGTGAAACGCTGATCTCTGAAAAATATTGAGGGCGCGCCGCATCGGCGCGCCCTCTTTCTTTTGCAAACCACGTTGAGATCGCCCGGTGCCGGGCGAAAGAATCAGCTCTCCGTCGATAGGAGCCGCCGGCAGGATGCCTAGGGTGTGCAGTCTTGCTCCTTGGCCCAGGCCGAAGCGGCCGGAAGACGAATGGTCAGGCCAGCATTCCGTTGATCAGGCGCTGACAGCGCTCGGCCATGTAATCGATCATCAGTCGCACCTTCGGGTCCTGGAAGCGCTTGTGCGGATAGATCGCCGCAAGCTGCACGCTGAGCGGCGGTGTGTCGACGAGGATCGGCACGAGTGCGCCGGAATTGATGTGCGCCTTCACCTCGAACAGCGGCTTGTTGATAATGCCGCGGCCGTCGAGCGCCCACTGCGTCAGAACGTCGCCGTCGTCGGAATCATAGGGTCCGGTGACTTCGAGCTTGCGCACGCCTTCCATGGTCTGGAGCGTCCAGAAATACTCTTTCGAACCGGGATACCTGAGCAGCAGACAGTCGTGCTTGTCGGCGATGAGTGCGTCGGGCGTCTGAGGGATGCCCCGCTTCTCGAAATAGGCAGGCGCACCGCAGACAACGCGCTCGCAATTCATGATGCCGCGCATGCGCAGGTTCGAATCTTCGAGGATGCCGAGCTTGAAGGCGACGTCGACGCCTTCCGACAGGATATCGACATTGTGGTCCGACAGGCGAAGCCGCACTTCGATGTCGGGATACTTGTCGTGAAACTCCGGAATGCCCGATGCAATCAGCCGCCGACCTATCCCCAAAGGAGCGGTAATCTTCAGCGCGCCCTTCGGATTGCGCGAGAGATCGGCGATCGCATTTTCTGCTTCGTTGACAGCCTCGAGGATCTTCACCGCGCCGTCGTAAAAGACGCGACCGTGCTCCGTCGGGGTCAGCTTGCGCGTCGTCCGATTGAACAGGCGAACGCCCATATGGCGTTCCAACTCTTTGATTCTATTGCTTGCAACCGCCGGCGTCACGCGCTGGTCGCGACCCGCTGCCGACAGGGTTCCAAGCTCTACGACGCGTACGAAGACGCGCACATTGTCCAGATAAGACATGCCTCCGTCCCACTCCTTCAGGCTCTCTCTAGCCTATCCATTCCGTCGCTATTTTATAGATTTTTTTGAAAGTGTTGGTGAAGCAGCGACGTTCCCGCGACCTCCAGCAATGACACATAATGGTCCGAGGAGAAATGGGAGAATTTCATGTACGACTATGCCATCGCCTGGGATTGGCTGACCTTTGCCGTGAGATGGCTGCACGTCATCACCGCCATTGCATGGATCGGTTCGTCCTTTTACTTCGTCGCCCTCGACCTCGGTCTGAAGAAACATCCCGGCCTGCCGGTCGGCGCCTATGGCGAAGAATGGCAGGTGCACGGTGGTGGCTTCTACCACATCCAGAAATACCTGGTTGCGCCGGCCAACATGCCGGAGCACCTGATCTGGTTCAAATGGGAGTCCTACGTCACCTGGCTCTCCGGCTTCGGCATGCTCTGCCTGGTCTACTACGCCGGCGCCGACCTCTACCTGATCGACCCGAACGTGCTCGACGTCTCGAAGCCGGTGGCGATCGCCATCTCGCTCGGCTCGATTGCCTTCGGCTGGCTCGCCTATGATACGATCTGCAAGTCGCCCTTCGGTCGCGACAACACCCGACTGATGGTGCTGCTCTACTTCATTCTGGTCGGCATGGCCTGGGGCTACACGCAGCTCTTCACCGGCCGCGCAGCCTTCCTGCATCTCGGTGCGTTTACCGCAACGATCATGTCGGCCAACGTCTTCTTCATCATCATTCCGAACCAGAAGGTGGTCGTCGGCGACCTGATCGCTGGCCGCACGCCCGACGCCAAATACGGCGTGATCGCCAAGCAGCGCTCGACCCACAACAACTACCTGACGCTGCCGGTCCTCTTCCTGATGCTGTCGAACCACTATCCGCTGGCGTTCGGTACCCAGTACAACTGGATCATCGCCTCGCTGGTCTTCCTGATGGGCGTGACCATCCGCCACTATTTCAACACCCGTCACGCGAACAAGGGCAACCCGACCTGGACCTGGCTGGTCACTGCGCTGCTCTTCGTCGTCATCATGTGGCTGTCGACCGTGCCGAAGATTCTTGCCGGCGGCGAGGAGGCGAAGATTTCCGCCGCGCAACAGCCGTTCGTCACCGCGGAAGCCTTTGCGAAGGTTCGCGACACGGTGCTTGGCCGCTGTTCCATGTGCCATGCCAAGGAGCCGGGCTGGGAGGGCATCGTCGTCCCGCCGAAGGGCGTGATGCTCGAGACCGACACTGAGATCGCCAATCACGCGCGTGAAATCTACCTGCAGGCCGGCCGCAGCCACGCGATGCCGCCCGCCAATGTCACCGGCGTATCGGACGAGGAGCGGCAGCTGCTCGTCGCCTGGTACGAATCCGTCGTGAATGGAGGAAAGACCCAATGACCGATCTGCTGATCCGCGGCCGTGTGCTGACCTTCGTCGAGGAACCGAAGGGCATCGACGACACCACCTCCTATCGCTACTTCGAAGACGGCGCCGTGCTCGTGCGCGGCGGCAAGGTCGCCGATATCGGTGATCACGCCGATGTCGCCCGTCGTGCCGGTGCCGGCGTCAATGTCGCCGACCATCGCCCTCATCTGGTGTTGCCAGGCCTGATCGATACGCATCTGCATTTCCCGCAGACGCAGGCGATCGCCTCCTACGGCGCCCAGCTTCTCGAATGGCTGAACACCTACATTTTCGTCGAGGAGCAGAAGTTCCGCAAACCGGAGCACGCCGACTTCATCGCCGGCCGCTTCCTGGACGAACTGCTGGCGAACGGCACGACGACGGCGGCCGCCTATTGCTCGGTGCATCCGGAGAGCGTCGACGCCTATTTCGGGGCCGCCGAAGCGCGCGGCATGCTGATGATTGGCGGCAAGGTGATGATGGACCGCAATGCGCCCGATGCGCTGCGCGACACGGCGCAGCAGGGCTATGACGAGACGAAGGCGCTGATTGCCAAGTGGCACGGCCGTGGCCGCGCGCACTACGCCATCAGTCCGCGCTTTGCCATCACCTCGACGCCGGAGCAGATGGAGGCGAGCCGCACGCTCGTCGCCGAGCATCCGGAGTGCTACGTCCAGACGCATCTCTCTGAAAATAGAGACGAAATCGCCTTCGCCACGTCGCTCTATCCGGAAGCGAAGGACTATACCGACATTTACGCGCGCTACGATCTGCTGACGCGCAAGACCTTGCTCGGCCACTGCATCTATCTGAGCGACCGCGAGATTTCGGTACTCGCCGAAACCGGTGCCGTCGGCAATTTCTGCCCGACCTCGAACCTGTTCCTCGGCTCGGGTCTCTTCGATCGCGATCGCTTCGACAAGCTCGGCGCCCGCTGGTCGGTCGCGACCGATGTCGGCGCCGGCACCAGCTTCTCGATGCTGGAGACGATGGACGAGGCCTACAAGGTTCTGCACCTGCAGGGCCAGCGGCTGACGCCATTCAACTCCTTCTACCGCATGACACTCGGCAACGCCCGGGCGCTCGATCTCGACGACCGTATCGGCTCGCTGCATGTCGGCGCGGATGCCGATATCGTGGTGCTTGATAGCCGCGCCAAGCCGTCGATGGACTTGCGCATGCGGGTTGCCGGTTCGCTTGTCGAGGAACTCTTCATCCTGCAGACGATGGGTGACGACCGATGCGTGGCCGAGACCTATGTCGCCGGCAAGCCGATGAAGGGAGCTGCACGCGCTGCGAAGGATGCAGTCACCTCGGCAGTAAAGAGCCTCGAAACGGCCTAAGGCGCGTCCGCCCCTGCTGGCTCGCCAGCATTGCTTATTATTACGCCGCGTGTCCGGATCGGACGCGCGGCGTTTCTGTTGGTCGGGGTTTAAAGCTCTTCCGGTCGCTTGCCGCCCATCGCCTTGGTCAGCGCATCCGCGCGTTCGCGCACGATGGGGCCGAAGGTCGAGAGCTTCTGATCGCTGACGCGGACCGACGGGCCTGAGATGGATATGCCGGCGATCGTTTCGCCATATTCGTTGAAGATCGGAGCGGCGACGCAGCGCATGCCGAGCGTGTGCTCCTCGTCGTCGACCGACCAGCCGCGGTGGCGGATCTCCTGGATATCCTTCAACAGCGCCGGCAGCGTATCGCGCGTCTTGTCGGTGAAATGCGCGAGTTCGCGACCGTGGAGCAGTTGGGCGATCTCCTTGTCGGACCAGGTGGACAGGATGGCCTTGCCGATGCCGGAGGCATGAACCGGACCGCGGCGGCCGGGACGGAAGAAAGCGCGCATCGGCGCGTGGCTTTCGACCTGCGAAATGAAGACGACGTCGCCGCCTTCTTCGATGCCGATATTCGCCGTCTCGCCGCTTTCCTCCATCAGTCCTTTTAGAAACGGCCGACTGATGGTGCCGAGCTTGCGGAAGCGCAGATAGGCGTTGCCGATCTCGAACGCCTTCAAGCCGACTGTCCAGGCGCCCGTGTCCGGGTCGTTCATCACCATGCCGTGGCCGGCAAGCGTTGCCAGCAGCCGGTGCACGGTCGACGGCGCCATGCCGGTCTCGTCGGCGAGCTGGGTGAGGGTTGAGCCGTCGCCTTCGGCCACGACCGTCAAAAGGGCGAGACTGCGATCAAGCACCTGGACGGATGAAGGGGCGGCGTTCTCGCCCGCCTTGCGTCCGCGTTTTCCCCTGCCGTTGCCGTCCATAAAAGCCTCTCTGCAAATCACGTGTCTCGCCCATCATCCTCTATCAGGCCATGCCGCGATTTTCTCCGAATTATTGAAAATCTTTATTTCCACATGATGGAAATGAATTCCATTTGTTTGTTGCGTATCGACGATAATGGATTATTGTTTCAGAAAATTGGAGGAGTTCCCATGGCTAAGATGCGTGCCGTTGACGCGGCTGTTATTGTTCTGGAAAAGGAAGGCATCGACTGTGCCTTCGGCGTACCGGGTGCCGCCATTAATCCGTTCTACTCGGCGCTGAAGGCGCGCGGCTCGGTTCGTCATATCCTGGCGCGCCACGTCGAAGGCGCTTCCCACATGGCCGAAGGCTATACGCGCGCCAAGCACGGCAATATCGGAGTCTGCATCGGCACGTCGGGCCCGGCCGGCACCGACATGATCACCGGCCTCTATTCGGCCTCGGCGGATTCGATCCCGATCCTCTGCATCACCGGCCAGGCGCCGCGCGCCCGTCTCGACAAGGAAGATTTCCAGGCTGTCGATATCGCCAAGATCGCAGCCCCGGTCACCAAGTGGGCGGTTACCGTCATGGAGCCGGCGCTCGTTCCCTTCGTCTTCCAGAAGGCGTTTCACATCATGCGCTCCGGCCGTCCCGGCCCGGTGCTGATCGACCTGCCGGTCGACGTCCAGCTTGCCGAGATCGAATTCGATCCGGACACCTACCAGCCGCTTGAAGCCTACAAGCCGAAGGCGACGCGGGCCCAGGCCGAGAAGGCGATCGCGATGCTGAACGAAGCGGAACGCCCGCTGATCGTTGCCGGTGGCGGCATCATCAACGCCGATGCATCGGACCTTCTGACAGAATTTGCCGAAATCACCGGAATTCCGGTTATTCCGACGCTGATGGGCTGGGGCACGATCCCGGATGACCATCCGCTGATGGCCGGCATGTGCGGCCTGCAGACCTCGCATCGCTACGGCAATGCCAACATGCTCGCCTCCGACTTCGTGCTCGGCGTCGGCAACCGCTGGGCAAACCGCCACACCGGCAACGTTCCGACCTACACGGAAGGCCGCAAGTTCGTTCACGTCGACATTGAGCCGACGCAGATCGGCCGCGTCTTCGCGCCCGATTTCGGTATCGTCTCGGATGCCGGCGCTGCGCTGAAGCTGTTCCTTGACGTTGCGACCGAGTGGAAGACGGCGGGCAAGCTGCGTGACTGGTCCGCCTGGGCGGAAGAGTGCCGCGAGCGCAAGCGCACCATGCTGCGCAAGACCCACTTCGACCAGACACCGCTGAAACCGCAGCGCGTCTATGAAGAGATGAACAAGGCCTTCGGCCGCGACACCTGCTACGTTTCGACCATCGGCCTCAGCCAGATCGCCGGCGCCCAGTTCCTGCACGTCTACAAGCCGCGCAACTGGATCAATTGCGGCCAGGCCGGACCGCTCGGCTGGACCTTGCCTGCGGCACTCGGTGTTCGCGCTGCCGATCCGGACCGGACGATCGTGGCACTCTCAGGCGACTACGACTTCCAATTCCTGATCGAGGAACTGGCTGTCGGCGCCCAGCACAAGCTGCCTTACCTGCATGTGGTCGTGAACAATTCCTATCTCGGCCTCATCCGCCAGGCGCAGCGCGGTCTCAACATGGACTTCGAGGTCAGCCTCGCCTTCGACAACATCAACGCGTCGGGCGATGCGGAGAAGGGTTACGGCGTCGACCACGTCGCGGTTGCCGAAGGTCTCGGCTGCAAGGCGATCCGTGTGCGCAGCCCGAACGAGTTCCAGGAAGCCTTCGACCGGGCGCGCGCGCTGATGGACGAGCACCAGGTTCCCGTCGTCATCGAGTTCATCCTCGAGCGCGTCACCAACATCTCCATGGGCGCCGACATCAATGCGGTCGTCGAGTTCGAGGAACTGGCGCTGCGCGGCGAGGACGTGCCGACCGCGATCACGGCCCTGCTCGACTGAGCCTTGAATGACTGAGGAGATGCGGGCGCTCCGCCGCCCGCATCGCTCACAAGACAAACACAAGGAGGAAACATCGCATGGCGAAGTTCGCTGCGAACCTGACAATGCTGTTCAACGAGGTGCCGTTCCTCGATCGTTTCGCCCTTGCTGCCAAGGCCGGCTTCGAGGGCGTGGAATATCTGTTTCCCTACGAATTCGAAAAGGTGAGCCTGCGCGCAGAGCTTCAGCGCCATGGCCTGACCCAAGTTCTGCACAACCTGCCGGCCGGCAACTGGGCGAGCGGCGAACGCGGCATCGCCATCCTGCCTAACCGGGTCGACGAGTTCCGCAAAGGCGTGGCGAGCGCCATCGACTACGCGACGGCGCTCGACTGCAAGCAGGTCAACTGCCTGGTTGGCATCGCGCCTCACGGTGTCTCTGAACAGGTGCTGCGCGACACGCTGGTCGCCAATCTCAAGCTTGCTGCAAGCGAACTCGGCAAGCAGGGCATTCGCCTGCTCATCGAACCGATCAACGACTTCGATATTCCGGGCTTCTATCTCAACACGGTCGAGCAGGCGGCTTCGATCATTGAGGAGGTCGGCAGCGACAACCTGTTCATCCAGTACGACCTCTACCACCAGCAGCGCACGCAGGGCGAGTTGATCGGCACCTACAAACGCTTTGCCGATCGCATCGTTCATGTCCAGCTTGCCGACAATCCGGGCCGCAACGAGCCGGGCACCGGCGAGATCAACTATCCCTTCGTCTTCGACGCGCTGGAAGCGGCCGGCTACGACGGCTGGATCGGTTGCGAATATAAGCCGCGCACCACGACTGCCGAGGGCCTTGGCTGGCTCGGCGCCGAGCGCCAGCGCACCCAATCCGCAGACATCATCAAGATCAGGAGCTAAACACCATGGCAACAATCGGTTTCATTGGACTGGGTATCATGGGCACGCCGATGGCGCGCCACCTGCAGGATGCCGGCCACACCATCGTCACCTCGAAGTTCGTCATCCCGCCGCGCCAGGAGCTGCTCGACAACGGCCTCAAGTTCGTCGACTCGCCGAAGGCGTTGGCCGAAACCGTCGACACCATCATCCTGATGCTGCCGGATACCCCTGAGGTCAAGGATGTTCTCTTCGGCGAAAACGGCGTCGCCTACGGTCTTTCCAAGGGCAAGCTCGTCATCGACATGAGCTCGATCTCGCCGATCGAGACGAAGGAATTCGCCAAGAAAGTTCGCGAGACCGGTGCCGAATACATCGACGCCCCGGTTTCCGGCGGCGAAGTCGGCGCCAAGAATGCTTCGCTCTCGATCATGGCGGGCGGCGCCCAGGAGAGCTTCGACCGCGCCCTGCCGCTCTTGAAGTTGATGGGCAAGAACATCACGCTCGTCGGTGATTGCGGCGACGGCCAGGTCACCAAGGTCGCCAACCAGATCATCGTTGCGCTGACGATCGAAGCGGTCTCGGAAGCGCTTGTCTTCGCCTCCAAGGCGGGTGCTGATCCGGCGCGCGTCCGCGAAGCGCTGATGGGCGGCTTTGCCTCCTCGCGCATTCTCGAAGTTCACGGCGAGCGCATGATCAAGCGCACCTTCGATCCGGGCTTCCGCATCTCGCTGCACCAGAAGGACCTCAACCTGGCTCTCCAGGGTGCCAAGTCGCTCGGCATCTCGCTGCCGAACACGGCGGCAACGCAGGAACTCTTCAACAACTGCGCAGCCAACGGCGACAGCGGCCTAGACCACTCCGGCCTCGTCCGGGCGCTGGAGCGCATGGCGAACCACCAGGTTGCCTAAGCAATTCCAGGGAACGTGCGAAGCGGTTTTCCGTTAGGAATTGCGCCGCTTTGAAAAGATCAGGCGACGACCTTAAATGCGCATGACTCGTCCGGCGTCCCATTGTGCCGGACCGGTCATGCGTCCGGGCGGCGGTTGGAGGAACCGCCGCCCGAGACTTTCATGCAGTTCCAACCGCGATTTGCGCTGGGATGACATATAAGGATGGAGCGACGCGACATCCTCCAGGGGGAGACCAATGCCAACCATCACCGATCCACGCCGTTTCCTCGAAGCGCTGTTCACCTCGGCCGTTGCCGCGGCTGATCCGGAGAAAGTGATCGCGGCCAACCTGCCGGCGCGACCGAAGGGGCGGACGGTGGTGGTTGGGGCCGGCAAGGGTGCGGCCCAGATGGCAGCCGCCTTCGAACGCCATTGGGATGGTCCGCTCTCGGGCGTGATCGTCACCCGCTATGGCTATGCTGCCCCATGCGAGACGATCGAGGTGCTGGAAGCGTCGCACCCCCTGCCTGATGAAAACGGTTTACTGGCCTCGAAGCGCTTGCTCGCCGAAGTCGGCGGCCTGACGGCGGACGATCTTGTCGTCGCGCTCGTCTGCGGCGGTGGCTCGGCGCTTTTGCCCTCGCCACCACCCGGCTTGACGCTGGAAGACGAGATCGCCGTCAACCGGGCGTTGCTTGCCTCCGGCGCGCCGATCAGCGCCATGAATGCCGTGCGCAAGCACGTCTCGATGATCAAGGGCGGTCGGCTGGCTGCCGCGGCCTATCCGGCCAAGGTCGTTTCGCTGATCGTTTCCGATATTCCGGGCGACGATCCGGCGCTGGTCGCCTCCGGCCCGACACTGGCGGACGCCAGCACGCGCGAGGATGCGCTGACGCTGATCGAGCGCTACAGTCTGAACCTGCCGGCAAAGGTTATGGCGTGGATCAATAGCCCGGAAAGCGCCGCGCCATCTCCTGATGACCCGCGTTTTGCCCGTAACGAAGTCCGGCTGATCGCATCCGCATCCGTCTCGCTCGAGGCCGCGGCTGCAGAGGCGCGTGCCGCCGGCATCGACGCGATCATTCTTTCCGATGCGATCGAGGGCGAGGCGCGCGACGTTGGCGGTGTGCATGCGGCGATCGCCCGGGAAGTCGTCGGCCGCGGTCGACCGTTCACCAAACCGGTCGTCGTTCTCTCGGGCGGCGAGACGACCGTCACCATCCGCGGCAAGGGCAAGGGCGGACGCAACAGCGAATTCCTGCTGGCGATGGCGCTCGGCATCGACGGTGCCAAAGGGGTCTCGGCGCTGGCCGCAGACACCGACGGCATCGACGGCTCCGAGGACAACGCCGGCGCTTTCGCCGACGACACCACCATCGCCCGCCTCGCGGCGCAACGGCTGGATGCCGCGACATTCCTGCAGAAGAACGACAGCTGGTCGGCGTTCGATGCGCTCGGCGATCTCTTCAAGCCGGGGCCAACGGGCACCAACGTCAACGACTTCCGCGCCATCCTGGTGCAGTGATATCCGCGCGGCGGGTGTGTAGCCTGCCTGTCGTTATACACTTCACGCGAAGTGGCAACTGACCGAGCCATAAGCGCCGAAATCGGCGACGATCGTGTCGCCGTTCCTGGCTTCGAGCGTGCGGATGAAAGAGCCTGAGAGAACGATCTGGCCGGGCTCGATCGCGTCGCCGCATTGCGCGAGACGATTGGCGAGCCAGGCGATGCCGCGCGCCGGATGGTTGAGCACACCGGCCGCAAGTCCCGTTTCCTCGATCACCGCATTGCGCGAGACGATCGCCCCCATCCAGCGCATGTCGACCGTATCGGGGCGCACGGCGCGGCCGCCGAGGATGAGGCCGCCATTGGCGGCATTGTCGGCGATCGCATCGACGAGGATGCGCGCCTTCTTTGTTTTCGGATCCGTGCGGACGATCCGGCTGTCGAGAATTTCCAGCGCCGGCATGACATAATCCGTGGCGTTCAGGACCTGGACGATGTTGACCCGCGGGCCTTTGAGCCCGGTTTTCATGATGAACGCGATCTCCGCTTCGACCCGTGGCTGGATGAAGCGATCGGCGGGTATGCTTGCGCCGTCGTCGAACAGCATGTTGTCGAAGAGCACGCCGGAATCGGGCGTGTCGATGCGGAGCGCCTGCTGCATGGCATTGGACGTCAGCCCGATCTTCCAGCCGATGATGCGGTGGCCGTCGTCGCGTTTGCGCCGGACCAGAGCCGCCTGGATCGCATAGGCGTCGTCGACCGTCATTTCGGGATGCTTGAGCGACAGGAGCCCGATCTGTTTTCGATCGCGTTCGGCCTGATGCAGGCTTTCGGCGGCCTTGGCGATCTCGGTTGCATTCAGCATGGCGCCCCCCGACTTCAGCGCCCTTAAGGATACACCAAGGTCGGACCCGGCGCGCGCACCGTCTTTGGGCGATCAGATCGGCTGACTTGCCAGCATCAGGCCGAGGCCGATGAGGATCGAACCGCAGGTGCGCGGAACAAGATTGCCGGCGCCACCAACCAGCCGACCGAGCGTGAAGGAGGCGAGGAAGACGGCCGCGATATCGGCGACCGACAGGGCAAGGTTCACCAGCAGGCCGAACATCAGGAACTGCAGCGACATCGGCATCGCCACGGCCGGATCCACGAACTGCGGCAGGAAGGTCACGAAGAACAAGGCGGTCTTGGGATTGAGGACCTCCACCACGATGCTGTCGCGCAGGACGCCGGGTTTCGCAGCCTCGGCGTGGGCGGCATGTTTGCCGACCCCGAGCAGCATGGCCGCGCCGAGCCAGACCAGATAGACGGCGCCGGCAAGCCTGATCGCCCCATAGAGAAGCGGTGCATGGTGAAGCAGGGCGGCAAGCCCGAGCGCCGCGGCGGCGATGTGGATGTAGCAGCCGATATGAATGCCGAGCGCCGCCAGGAGGCCGGCCTTGCGGCCATGCGCCAACGTCTGCGCCGTCATATAGAGAATGGCAGGACCCGGCATGAAGGCGAAAATCGCCGTTGCCAGTGCGAACGAAATCCAATGCTCCAGCGACGGCATGGGGGTTCCTCCCAAAATAGCCGGAACGCCCCGGGCCGACGTCTTGGCGTCGAACCATCTCGGTGGCGCGATAGAGCGGGAGAACTACGCTTGGTTGTATCCGATTGACATACGGCAGGTGCCGTATTTCGGCGTTGTGGCAGGATCGCCTGTTTTGCCGTGGTTAAGGGAAGGTGATTTCCGGAAAGACCGGCGAGGACTGCGATATCAACCGATCGGCAGGCCGATGCGCAGTGCATAGGCCGCGATCTCTGCCGTGTTGTGCAGACTGAGCTTGCGCATCAGGTTCTCGCGATGCTTGCGGGCCGTGAGCGGGCTGATACCGAGGCGATCGGCGGTCTCGCGCGCGGTCAGCCCCTGGGCGGCGAGAGAGAGGATCTGCATTTCGCGGCGGGTGAGGGGGATGGGGGAGAGCGCCGTATCGGTTGTCGGCGGCGGCTGGTGGCTGCGGGGATCGTCGATGGCGAAGCGAACCGATTGGCTGAGATAAATTTCGTTTCGCAGCATTGCATCGAGTGCTGCATTCAGTTCGGCCGGGTCGCCGGTCTTCGTCAGGTAACCGCTGGCCCCGGCGGCGATCACGGCCCGCACGGTTCGCGGCTCGATGTTTGCGGTCAGCGCCAGGATCTTCATGCGCGGCGCGACCGCCCGGAGTTCGTTGATGAACTGCACGCCGGCAACCCCCGGCATGCCGAGGTCGAGGATCACCAGATCAGGACTGCTGGCGCGAACGATGGTCGTCAGCGTCTCGCCGTCGGCCGCTTCCGCAACCACCGATACGTGGTCCATGGTGGAGAGCAGCAGCTTCAGGCCCTCGCGAACGATGGCGTGATCGTCTGCCACCACGATCGTCAGCAGTTTGCGCATGTAAGCAATCCTTCATCGAAATCGGCAATTCTCCGCGGACATCGCGTTGCATCGAGACAGGAGCGGCAATGGAGACTCGCGAACACCTGCAACCTCTCCTGATAGGCTTATTATTTCGTCAATCTTACGCGGTGCTTTTTGCCAATTTCGCAATTCCACTGCCGGTTGCTTATGTCCTGCGCGATCTTGTGTCGTGGGACCTGCTGTTTTCATGGGGCGCCGCACTCTATCTGCTGACGTTCGCCCGCATTCTTCTCGACTGGCGATATCGGCGGCAGACGGATGAAGGGCGGACGCGGGACTGGCGGCGATGGGCCTGGCGCTTCACGCTGCTTTCGTGGGTTTCCAGCGGTCTCTGGGGCGCGCTTGGCTGGTTTGCCTTCCATCCGGACGAGCCGCAGACGCTTGCCTTCGTCTGCATCGTGATCACAGGCATTGCCAGCGGTGCGGTGCCGTCGCTGTCTGCCTTTCCGCTCGCCTATGCCGGCTCGCTGGTTGCGATCCTCCTGCCCTTCGCGATCCGCTGCTTCCTTGGCGAAGGGCCGATCTACGACACCTATCTGATTTTCACCATCTGCCTCTTCGGCGTCGACCTCTACTACAGCCGCGTCACCCACAGGACGCTTGCCGAAACGGTGCGGCTGCGTTTCGAGAATCTGTCGCTGATCACCAGCCTTGAGGCAGAGCGCGACAAGGCGCAGAGCGCCGATCGCTCCAAGTCGCGGTTCCTCGCTGCCGCAAGCCACGACCTGCGTCAGCCGATCCACGCCCTCAGCCTTTTCACCTCGACGCTCGCAGCACTCGGTCGCAACGGTGACGTTCCGGCCAAGAACGCCCGCGACCTCGCCGATCGCGCGCGCTCGGTTATCGGCAATCTCGGCGGTCTGCTCGACGCGTTGCTCGACATTTCCAAGCTTGACGCGGGAATCGTGACCGTCGCGCGAGAACCGGTGTCCCTACGGCGACTGTTCCACGACCTCAAGGCGGAGTTCTCCGGCATTGCGAAGGACCAGGGCCTCGGATGGCGCGTGGTGATGACGGATGTCTGGGTCGATACCGACCCGATGATGCTGAAGCGTGTCCTCGACAACCTCATTTCCAATGCGTTCCGTTACACACGGACCGGCAAGGTGCTGATCGGTTGCCGACGCCGCGGTGCGGCGGTGGAGGTGCAGGTCTGGGACACCGGTGTCGGCATCCCCGATTCAGAGCAGGAAGCGATCTTCGAGGAGTTCGTGCAACTGCAAAATCCTGCACGCAACCGGGCGCAGGGGCTCGGGCTCGGCCTTGCCATCGTCCAGCGTACCGCCGCTCTGCTCGGCCACCCGATCAAGGTAGTCTCGACGGAGGGTCGCGGTTCGATGTTTTCCATCACTTTGCCGGTGGTCGCGCCGCCTTCGCTGGCAAAGCCCGGACGCGCCCATCCGACCGCTGCGACGCAGCAAGGGGGTATCGTCGTCATCGACGACGAGCGCGACGCGCTGGATGCAACGGCGCTGTTGCTCCGCACGCTCGGCTATGCGGTCTATGCCGGGCGTTCGGCTGCCACGGCCCGAAAGGAGCTGGCGAAGGCTGCGCGCCTGGGAGAGGCGCCGGTCGATCTTGTCATCACCGATTACCGTCTCGACGCCGGCAAGACCGGGATCGATGCGATCCGGGAGATCAGGGCCCATCTCGGGCGGGAGGTGCCGGCGCTGATCCTTTCCGGCGATACGTCGCCGACACGGCTGAAGGAAGTGACCGCAAGCGGCCACCGTCTTCTCCACAAGCCGCTCGATGCGGTGCGGTTGGAGGAGGAGATCGAAGCGCTCCTCGCCGAGCGGCCTGAAGATGCGGCACGCGAGATCCGCACTGTTACTCGATGAAGACGCGCACGCTGGCGGCGCGGCCGACGGAATCGATCACCGTCAGCGTCGAATAGCCGGCACCATCCGGTTGCCACTGCGTGACCCGCCGGCGGGTGAGCTCCGGCAGAGGCTTGCCATTGGCAAGCCAGCGGAACGGCGCGCGTCCGCCCTGGAGCTTGAGTGTCAGCGGCGAAAGCGCCTGATGGTTCGCACTGAGCTCGACGCGTGCGCCCTCGGGCGGAAACACGATCTGCGGTGCCGGCTCGCGGGCCGAAGCGTTGACGAGGCCGCTTGCCGTCAGCGAGAAGCGGCGCTGGCTGATCGGCAGTTCGGCTTGAGAAATGCGGATCGCGCCGGCCGGCGCATCGGGCAGCGGTGTGATGCCGAAGCCGGATTTGGCGAAGCCTTCGAAGAGAATGGGGGCGGCGCTGCCATAGCCGGTGAGGCCGGGAACCGCCCCATTGTCGGGCCGTCCGACCCAGACCCCGAGCACATGGCGGCCGTCATAGCCGACCGACCAGGCATCACGGTAGCCATAGCTGGTGCCGGTCTTATAGGCGATGCCGCGCTGGCGACTGCCAGCGGGCGGCAACACGCCGGAGAGCGCGTCGGAGACATTCCAGACGGCGACCGGCGAAAGCACCGGTTCCGCTTCGATCAGGCCCGCCTTGCCCTCAACGCCGTCGCCGAGCCGGAGCGGGAAGCCGCGATTGGCAAGCGCCGCATAGAGCTGCACGAGATCGCGCAGGGAAAGTCCGACGCCGCCAAGACCGATCGCAAGGCCGGGTGCTTCGCCGGCAGGAAGTGCCGGCTTCACCTCGCCGCGGCGAAAGCGCATCATCAGCTCGGCCGGGCCGACCGCGTCGAGCAGGCGGATCGCCGGAACGTTCAGAGACAACTGCAGCGCCTCGCGCACGCTGACATCGCCCTGGTAGCTCATGTCGAAGTTGCGTGGGCGGTAGCCGAAGAAGTCCGCCGGCCGGTCCTCGATGATCGTTTCCTGGCTGACGAGTCCTTCTTCGAAGGCAAGGCCATAGATGAAGGGCTTGAGGGTGGAGCCCGGCGAACGCGTGATGCGCGTCATGTCGATCCAGCCGGAGCGGCTCGCATCGAAATAGTCGGCCGATCCGACCGAAGCGACGATCTCTCCGGTCTTCGCATCGGCCATCACCATGGCGACCGAAACCTTCGGTCCGAGCTTGGTTGCCCCTTCCCTTGCCACGGCTTCGAGGCTGCGCTGGACGGCAAGGCGCAAGCTCGTCTCATGCCGAACCGCCCGCGGGTCCTTGCGCAACGCCCGTTCGGCGAGGTGCGCGGCATAGGCCGGGAGTTGCAGCCTGCGCGACGGAACGGACGTGGCGATCGCGCGTTCCGCTTCGCCGTCGCCAATCACGTCAGCAACGGCGAGACGCGTCAGCACCCGTTCGCGGGCGGCGACAGCGGCGGCATGGTTGCGGTCCGGGCGGCGCTTCTCCGGCAATTGCGGTAGTGCCACGAGCAGGGCCGCTTCGCCGGCCGTCAGCCGTTTCGGCTCCTTGCCGAGCCAGGAGAGGCTCGCGGCGCGCACACCCTCGATATTGCCGCCATAAGGCGCATGGGTGAGATAGAGATTGAGGATCTGGTCCTTCGATAGCCGTCGCTCGATCTGGATCGCGCGTGCGATTTGCAACAGCTTGGCGGTTATCGAGCGCTGCTGCCGCGGCTCGATCAGCCGGGCGACCTGCATGGAAAGCGTCGAGGCGCCCGAGACGATGCGGCCATTGCTGACGAATTGAAGCGCGGCGCGGCCAAGCGCCAGGATATCGACGCCGGAATGCTCCTCAAAACGCTGGTCTTCGTAGGCGATCAGCATCTTCAGGAACTGCGGATCGACATCGTCGACCGTGGTCTTCAGTCGCCAGAGGCCATCCGGCGTTGCGAAGGCGCGCAAGAGCTGTCCGTTGGCGTCGTCCACCTCGCGCGAGACGACGTCCGCCTCCGCAAGCGGCGGCGGGAAGGCCTCGTCAGCCTTTTCGATCGCAAAGCCCGTCAGCCCCGTCACCAGCAGGCAGACGGGCAAGGCGATCAGCAGTTTGCGCCCAATCGACATGATCTTGCCTATTGCGCGGCCAGCACCTCCATGCGCCCGGTCGCGGTGCGGGCCGAAAGCTGCGGCCGGTACATGTCCTCGACAGTTGCGGCCGGATGGTCATAGGTGCCCGGCGTTACCGCGCGCACGACATAGGCCAGCGTGACCTCGCGGCCGGCGCCGATGCTGCGGTCGAGTGCTGCGACGAAGCGGTCGTTGCGGAACTCCGTATGGGTCGCGGTGATTTCGCCGAGCCACTCGAAATTGCTGAGCTGGGCACTGTCGACGAGGCTCGGATTGTCGATCTGGAAACCGGCCGGCAGCAGGTCAGTGACCAGCACGCGCGACGGCCAGTCGTTGGCCTCCGTGACTTTCAGCACGACGACGTAGCGTTCGTTCTGCCGCGCTTCCATGACGTTCGCCTCGGCTCCGTCGAGCGTGTAGTAGGTGCGCTCGATGGTGAAGCCGTCGCCGCCGGCCGAAAGCGGCTGGGCGGGGGCGGCGACCGTGGTGACCACGGCCGAAACCGGATCGGCACCCTGGTTGCGGATCACCACCGGGTGGGTGATGAGCGCGTCGCCGGTCATCTGGGCGGCATAGCTGCCGGACTTCGATGCGCCGTTGACATCGAGCGCCATGTCCTCGTCGCCATTCTGGATGGCGCGGGCGGCAAGCAGCATCCAGGCCTGTTCCTGGGTGCTGGTATAGGTCTTCTGTTCCCATTCGCGGGCGACCATTTTCGATAGCTCTGGAACGATCGGCGGGACCGGTCGGCTTTCGGCCGCAAGCGCCAGCACCGCCGCGCCGTCACGCAGCGACGAGCCGTAGTCGGAGCGCGACAGGCTGACATTGACGAGGTCCGTCGACATGTTCGCCGCGTTGGCAAACGTGTCCTGCGCCCCTTGAGCATCGCCATACAGCGAAAGCGCTGCGGCGATATGAGCCTTGGCGAGCGGCGTCGGGAAATCGTTGATCAGCGTGTTTGCGTAATAACGCAGGTCGTTGATCGCCGCCTTGCGATTGCGGGCAAGCACGTAGAGCGCATAGGCGATCTCGTTGCCGCGATCCTTGGCGTTGGTGTCGTAGCTGACGCCGTTCTGCAGGTTTTCCAGCGCCTGAACCATTGCGGCCTCGGGCACGTCATATTTCTGCTCGCGGGCGCGGGTCAGGAAGTCGGTGACATAGGCATCGAGCCAGAGGTCGCCGTAGCCCGGCCCCCAAAGACCGAAGCTGCCCGACGAGGACTGGTTGGAGAGCACGCGGTAGATCGCCTCCTGCACCCGTTTCGTCACGCCCTCGTCATCGGCAAGGCCGGACTGCTTGGCGAGTTCGCTCAGGTAGAGCAGCGGCAGCGCGCGGCTGGTCGTTTGCTCCGTGCAGCCATAGGGATAGCGATCGAGGGTCATCAGCAGTGCCGGCATATCGAAGGCGGCAGAGCGGGTGACGCTGAGGTTGACGGAAGCGCCCTGCAGGATGCTGTCGGCAAGCAACTGCCCGTCGACCGTCAGGCTGCTTCCTGGCGCGATTGTAACCACTTGCCGCTGTGTCACCGGCAGGGTTGCCGGACGCACAAGCAGGTCGAGCGACTGCTCGAGCGAAAGGCCGTTGGCGCCGGTCAGCGCCACGGTGACGACGCCGTTGCCGGGATATTGCCCGACCACCGGCAAGGTGATGGAGGAGCGACCGCCCTGGTCCAGGGTGACCGTGCTGCCCGTCCCCGGTTGCTCGACGGTGGCCTGGCCACTGGTCGTCACATGGATCTGGTAATCGCCGGCCGGTGCGTCGGTATTGGCGATATCGAGCCTCAGGTCCGACCGGTCTCCGGGCGCCAGGAACCGCGGCAGGCTGGCGGTAACGACGACGGGGTCGCGGATCACCACGTCGCGCGTGGCGTGGCCGACACCGGATTTCGTCCAGGCAACGGCCATCAGTCGCGCCGTTCCGTTGAACTGCGGGATGTCGAAGCTGACGGTTGCCTTGCCGTCGCCGTCGAGCTGTACCGGTCCTTCGAAGAAGGCGACCAGCTTTTCCGTGGGCGGGCTGCCCTGAAGCGCGACCTGGCCGCCATCGCCGCCGGTGCGCAGTTTTCCGTTCGCGCCGAGCGAGCCGTCGATCAGGCGACCGTAAAGGTCGCGGATTTCAAGGCCGAGCTGTCTCTGGCCGAAATACCAGGCTTCCGGGTTCGGCGGCTCGTAGCGGGTGAGATTGAGAATGCCGACATCGACGGCGGCGATCGTCACATAGGCTTCCTCATTGGCACCGGCACCGGCGACCTGGAGGCTGATGTCGAGCGGCTGGCGCGGCTCCATCTTTTCGGGCGCGTTAAGCGTGACGGCGAGCTTGCGCTCGGCCGGATCGACGGTGAGCCATTTGATGCCGATGGCGCGCATCGGCATGCGGCTTTCCTGGGCATCGCCCGGCCGGTAGAGCGTGGCGGTGACATAGGCGCCGGCGCCCCAGGCGTCGGTGACCGGCAATTCGACTTCGCCGCCTTCAGCCGCAATCGATGCCGTCTCGGTCGTGATCAGGTTCTCTGTGCCGACGGTGACCAGCAGTTCGCCGGCAAAACGCGGCGAGACCTTCAGCTTGGCCGTGTCGCCGACCGCATACTTCTCCTTGTCGAGCGCGATCTCAAGGCCGTCAGGCGTTTCCGTCGAGGTGGCCGCGACATACCAGCCGGCGTCGAATTCGACGCTCGAAGTCGGGCCATCGACCGCGGCCGTCTCGACTTCCAGGCGATAGCGGCCCCAGCCGACGGGCACGGAGATATCGCCGCCGTCTTCCGTCAGGTCGACGCTGCCGTTGGCCACCTGTTTGGTGGTAACGACGGGCTCGTATTTCCAGGCGCTGCCGTCGCGATACCAGTGATAGTTCCGTTCGACGCTGATCAGCTTCCAGAGGAGCCCCTGCATGGCGATCTTGCTGCCGGCCGGATCGACGGCGATGACGCGGAACTTGCCGACGGAGTTTTCGGCGAGCTCACCCTCGAATTCCGGCTTGATGCCGAGCATCGGGCCCTCGGCGCGCACCGGCAGTTTTAGCGAGCGCTCGACGGCGCGGCCGCCGGCTTCACGCATGCGAACGGTCACGGTGGCATTTAGCAGCTGCGTGGTCGAGGGCACTTCGTCGATGAGGACGTCGAAGCTGGATTTGCCTTCTTCGTCGAGCGACGAAAGCTCTTCGAGCGGCAGGCGCGTGTCTTCGCTCGCCTCTTCGTCGGCAAGACCGAAGGAATAGCCCTTGAAGGCGGCGTTTTCGCGCGTCGGCTTGATCGTCACTTCGCCTTCAAGTTCGAGGCCGGCAGCCGGTGCGCCATAGAGATAGCGCCCGTCGACTGCCACGCTTGCCGTCTCACCGACGGCGATTTCCTTGGCGTCGCTGGTGAGATCGAATTCGGTGCGATCCGGCACGAAGTCATCGATCAGGAACTGCTTCTCGCCGATCGCAGGCGACTTCGGGTCAGTGAAGATCTGCATCGTCCAGGTGCCGCGCATGGCGTTTGCCTGGGTGTCGAGGTCGAGCGTATGGCCGCCGAGCTTGCCGCCGGCACTGGTCATGCGGCGATATTCGACACCATCCGGGCGGAGGAAGACGAAGGTCAGCGGCAGGTTCTCGATCGCCATGCCGTCAACGTCACGGGCAAGCGCTGCCGCATGCACGGTTTCGCCGGCACGATAGATGCCGCGCTCGGTCCAGGCGAGAATGTCGATGGCGCCAGGAGCCGCGCGCCCGGTGACGCCACGATCCGAAAGGTCGAAGCCGGCGCGGCTCATGTCGAGGAAGACATAGTCGTCCTCGCCCTTCTTGGCGGTGATGACGGCGGGCGTGAGCCCGGCCGTGCCACGGATCAGTCCAGCAGTGAAGGTCACGCGGCCGTCATCATCGCTCACCGCCGTGCCGAGGATCTCGTTGTTTTTGGCGACGAGCTGCAGTTCGACGCCTTCGATCGGCTCGGCAGTCGCAAGCGAGCGCACGAAGACGTTCAGCCCGTCTGTGCCGGCATAGGTGGAGATACCGATATCGGAAACGACGAACCATTGCGTCGCGCGCGCATCCCATTCCTGGCTGATACCGGTGGTCGGTGCGGCGGTCAGGACGTAGACGCCGGGCTTGCGTTGAGGCAGTGCCTCGTCGACCGGGAAGCTTGTGACGACCTCTTTGTTGACGTCGCGCTCGATGTCGATCGAGCCCTGCCAGACGAGTTCGCCGATCTCATCCTCGATGCGCTGGGCGCTGTAGCCGTCGAGCTGGGTCAGGAACTGCGAGCTCTGCAGCACCTGGGCGATGCTGCGGTCGCCGACGCGGTAGAGTTTCAGCTTGGCGCTGTCGGTGTTGACGGAAACGAGCGGGATGCCGCGGCGCGCGGTCGACGGCAGCACGAAGCTGTCGCCGGTGAAGCGCACCATTTGGGCGCGGTCCGCGACATAGATATCGAGGGTGACGGGCGCTTCGAGCATTTCGTCGACGGTGGACGGCAGGCCGGCGCGAAGGGTCAGCTTGTAGCGCTCGCCATGCGATAGGCCTTCGATGCAGATCTGGTCGCCCTTCGCCTCAAGCGCCTTTGGCGCAGCACCATTGACGGTGACGAAGGAGGCATAGTCGGCGCCGCTCTTCAAAAGCTGCTCGGAGAACTGCACGCAGGCGCGCGGCGTCGCAGCGTCGGAATCGATCGTATGTTCGACGACGCGGAAGCCCTTGCGCTGCTTAAGGTCGAGATAGGCTGCCTCGACCGATTTTGCCTTCACCAGTTCCAGGCTCGCCTTGTAGGCGTTCAGTGCGGCGCGGAAATTCTCGGCGCCTTCCAGCGATTTGGCCATGACGGCAAGCGCATGCGCCCGGCTCTCGGTGGTGCGGGTCAGCTCGTAGCCGTTGATCGCGGCGATCGCCGCCTGGATCGATACGCTTGAATTGTTGGTGATGCGGTTCGCGGTTCGCGCCGCCTCCAGCCAGAGTTCGGCGTCATCAGGATTGATCGCCAACGCGCCCTGGAAGGCCTTCAGCGCATTTTCGATATTGCCCATGCCGGCCTGGCCGCGTGCCATGTCGATGAGCGTATTGACGCCCATGCCCTGCTGATCGTCGGCAAGGGTAAGATTGGCCTTGGTGTTGCGGGCGTCCTGCAGCAACTGATCCGACAGGAATTTCAGGCGCGGCGGCGCCCCGATGTCGGCTTGTGTGACCTGCGGCTGCACGACCTTGCCGGCGATGGCGCCGGGGAAGGTGTTGAGCTGGTTATAGTCGGACTTGAGGAAGCACCACTTCACCTTGGGATTGTAGGTGAAGGCGCGGCAGGCCTGGTCCGCGATGCATGTCTGCTGGCATTCGTCGAGCGAGACGTTCTGTTCGGTCCTGAGGTCGAAACCGAAATAATCGCCGTCCTGAGTGATCTCGATCTGCCGTCCACTCTCCTGGGCAACGGCGGGGATGCCGGCGGTCAAAAGCGATAGGAAGAGGGTGGAAAGGCCGAAAAACGCGCGCACAGACATCAAGTCCTCCCAACGCTGCCGGTCTCGATAGAGGCTTCACTTTTCAGGCTTCCGCCCCGCTTGTCAACCGGAGAGCAGTCGACGTGCGGCGCAATTTCAGCGGGAGCACTGCTGTGAAGGATCGAGCATCGATCCGGAATGAAACACGATAAAACGATATGTAAATCAAACTATTATGACGGTCGGCCAAAGCCGCGGGAGAAACCGCGCCGCTAGCCTCTTTGTTCTCTCAGGAAGACGGTCAGCGAGCGACCGGCATCGAGGATATGATCGCGCGTCAAGGCGCTGGCCCGCTCGGCGTCGCGCGCCACACAGGCGTCGAGGATGGCCTTGTGTTCGCGGCGCGCACGCGCGACGCCCGAGGTTAGCGTCAGCTGCGCCCGCAGGTAACGGTCGATGCGATCGAGAGAGGCGCGAACGATCTGCAGGTAATAGGGGCGACGTGCTGCCTCGTAGAGGCTGTAGTGGAAGTTGCGGTTGATTTCGCCCCAGCGGTCGGAATTTTCCTCCTGCTCGAATTCCTCGCAATGCTGGCGTGCAAGGTCCAGAGTACGGCGGTCGAGACTGGGTACGGCAAGCCGAATGACCTCAGCCTCGATCAGTGCGCGAAACTCGAAAATCTCCTCGATTTCCTCAATCGAGAGGCCGGCGACAACGGCGCCCTTATAGCGCTCGGTGGTAATCAGCCCATGCTGCTCCAGCCGCGAAAGCGCCTCGCGCACCGGAATGCGGCTGGTGTTGAACATCTGGGCGATGTGGTCCTGGCGCAGGTTCTCGCCTTCGGCAAGGTCGCCTTCGATGATCGCCTTGCGCAAGGCCTCATAGACGATATCGGCCGCTGAGGCGGCTTGCCTGACATCGACGGCGTCGAGTTTCATCCTGTTCAAACCCCGCTGGCCAAGCCTCTCGGCACGGCGAATTCGGAAGCGTTTTCGCGCTGTTGGTCAACGGTCATAGGTCCAATCCGGGCGCCGGGCAACAGAGCTTTGGAAAGTAGGCGCGACGATCTCGTCGCCGGAGCCGGAAATCGTCTGACGGAGGAAAGGTCTCTGATGAAGCGGAGCGGCAGAGCGTGATATGGTCGAGCCTGCGAAGCCAGCCTTGTCCTGGAAACCTCTCGTGGTGTTACCAATGCCGCTCGTTTACAGGCCCGCTCAAGCCGACGAATTGGCTGCGACCGATGCACTGGTCGTCTCAAGCATCAACGATCTTACCATTCGGCACGGCTTCGGCCCGATGGCGGCGACAAGCCCTCCCAATTTTCAGCTTTTTTGCCTTAGGAACGATCCGGACGGCCTCTGGGTGGCCGAAGAGGGCGGGGGCATCGTCGGATGCGCCTGGAGTTGGACTTGCGGGGATCTCTGGTTTCTCGCCCAGTTGTTCGTCGATCCCGCTCAACAGGGCCGGGGCATCGGAAATTCGCTGCTGGAACGAACTCTGGAACATGCGCGCAAGTCAGGCGCAGCCCACAAGGCGCTGATCACCTTCACCTTCAATCGGGTGTCGCAGGGGCTCTACATGCGACACGGCTCTTTCCGCGCACGCCGATCTATTTTTTTCGATGCCAGGCGGGAGGCAGTGCGGATGTTGCCGGAGGCGGTCCTGCGCGCCGTGCCGATCGAACCCGATGCAGCGACCATGGAGACGCTGGCGACGGTCGATCGCTGCGCCATCGGCGTATCGCGGGACAAGCACCATCGCTACCTGCTTGGCGATCTGGCAACCCGAGGGTTTCTGTTTTACGCCGGCAGCGATCCTGCCGGATACGGCTATATCGGCGCCAACGGGCACATCGGCCCACTCGCCGTCCTGTGGCCCTACAATGTTCAAGATGCCTTCGCGGCCGCGTTGCGATTGGCCGCCGCGGGCACGTCTGAGAGGATTTCGGCCTTCTTGCCCGGGGCATGCGACGGCGCTTTGAGCCTTGCGGTCAATCAGGGGATGCGGATCACGTTTCCAATGCTGCTGATGGCGTCTCCCGGTTATGGCGACTGGACGCGCTATCTGCCCCGCAATCCGGGGTTCATGTGAGCTCTTGAGGTGTGCTCGAGGCGCTTCCATGTCGCTGATCGAACTCAAAGCGCAACTATTTCGACGTCGCTGCCGACAAGCCGGTCGGCGGACTGTCACGGCGTACGTTTGCAGGCCTCTCTGGCCGGATTTGGATTATGAGTATTTTCAGATTGTATATTGGATCCAATTTTTCTAAGAGTCGTTTCGTCGACGGGCGACGCCATCGCGTCACCCAGTGAAATGGGGGAGCGGCCGCAAGTGAAGGGCGCGCCCGGGTGGCGTCCGTCCACCGTCACGGAAGGAGAAAGCGCATGCGCAGCAACAAGGTCGTTCATATCGTTTCCTGCCACGCGGAAGGGGAAGTCGGCGACGTCATCGTCGGCGGCGTCGCGCCGCCGCCTGGAAACACGCTCTGGGAACAGCGCCGCTTCATCGCCGAAGACCAGGCGCTGCGCAATTTCGTGCTCAACGAGCCGCGCGGTGGCGTCTTCCGCCACATCAATCTGCTTGTGCCGCCGAAGGACCCGCGCGCGACCATGGGCTTCATCATCATGGAGCCCGAAGATACGCCGCCGATGTCCGGCTCGAATTCGATCTGCGTCTCCACCGTTCTGCTCGACAGCGGCATCGTACCGATGCAGGAGCCGGAAACGCGCATGGTGCTGGAAGCGCCCGGTGGACTGGTCAACGTCGTTGCCGAGTGCCGCAACGGCAAGGCCGAGCGCATCACCGTCACCAACGTGCCGTCCTTTGCCGACAAGCTCGACGCCAAGCTTGAAGTCGAGGGTCTGGGCACGTTGACGGTCGATACCGCCTATGGCGGCGACAGCTTCGTCATCACCGACGCTCGCGCTCTTGGTTTCTCGGTGACGCCAGACGAGGCGCGCGAGCTTGCCGAAACCGGCATCAAAATCACCCGCGCGGCCAACGAACAGCTCGGCTTCACCCATCCGGAAAATCCGGAATGGGATCATATCTCCTTCTGCCAGCTGACGATGCCGGTCGAAGAAAAGGACGGCATCCTGCATGGCCGCAACACCGTGGTCATCCAGCCGGCCAAGCTCGACCGCTCGCCGACCGGCACCGGCTGCTCGGCGCGCATGGCGGTGCTGCACGCGCGTGGGCTGATGAAGGTCGGCCAGCGCTTCAGCGGCCACTCGATCATCGATTCGACCTTCAATTGCCGCATCGTCGGCGAAACGACGGTCGGCGGACGCCCGGCGATCGTGCCTGAGATCTCCGGACGCGCCTGGATCACCGGCACGCACCAGGTGATGCTCGACCCGGCCGATCCGTGGCCGGCCGGCTATCGCCTTGCCGACACCTGGCCGCGCAAGCAGTAAGGTCTGCCTTTGCGGGCCGCCTCGTTGCGGCCCGTACCTTTCGGCCCAGGCCTTTGGATTGTTCTGCCGGTTCAGTCTTCCTTGATGATCCGGGTGGTGCCGACCCAGAGTTCGCGGGCCGGTCCCGCGCCGACATTGCGGGCGCGGTGCGGCAGCGAGGCGGGGAAGTGCAGCGTGTCGCCGGCCTTCAGCAGATAGTCCTTGCCATCGATCTGGTAGAGCATCTCGCCCTCGATCAGGTAAAGGAAGTCCTCGCCCTCGTGGCTGGTCAGTTCCGACGCATAGCCCGGCGGCATATGGGTGATGCAGCCGTTGAGCGCCGCGCCCGGAAAGCCGCGTTCGATCAGTTCGTAGACGCGCTCCTTGGTCTCGACATTGTAGCCGGGGCGTTCCCCTGCGTGCGAGACCATCGAATGCGAATGCTGCGGCGGCTGCGACAGGAAGGTGTCGACGCTGGTGCCGAGCGCATTGGCGACGTTGTACAGCGAGATTAGCGACGGGGTAGAAATGCCGCGCTCGATCTGGCTGATGAAGCCTTCCGTAAGCCCGGCCTCGCGCGCCACGTCCTTCATTGTCTTGCCGATTTCCTTGCGGCGGGCTCTGAGCATTTGCCCGAGCGAGGCGGGTGTCGAGGCTTCGGGGAGGGAGGCGCCTTCATGGGCTCCGGGCGCCTCTTCGATCTTCAGGGGCATGACTTTCTTTCCGCTTGACTCACGTCTATCGATGTACTTTAGTCCAGCTAAAGTTGGTTCGGCAAGCCGATCAGATCGTATGCCAGCCTTCTTGAAAAGGGGAACTACAAGAACGTCTTCGCGGCAATCCGTCGGCGGCAAAAAACACTAAGAAAAATTGGATCCAATATCCAATAAACGTGTTCAGCGCGCGATCGATGTCGGCTGCGGTCAAAAGGAGGAGTGAGATGAAACCTATATTGCCTATTCTGCTCGGCACGACGCTGGGTCTGCTTGCGGCCACCTCGGCGTTTGCGATCGAACGCGGTGGCGCGATGACATTCGCCCGCTACGACGACTCGACCGTCATCGATCCCGTTTACGCCGACCGCAATCCCGATCTCTGGATGGTGAACGGTCTCTACGAAACGCTGCTCCGCAACGGTCCGGATGGTTCGATCGTGCCGGGTCTCGCCGAGGCTCACGAGGTTTCGGCAGATGGCAAGACTATCACCCTGACGCTTCGAAGCGGCCTCAAGTTTTCCGACGGCTCCGACCTTACCGGCGCCGATGTCGTCTTCTCGCTGGATCGGGCACGCAATGCCGAACTCGGCCCCTGGGCGGGGCTGCTCGGCGCCGTCGACGCGGTCACGGCCGATGGCAACAAGATCACTGTGTCGCTGAAAAATCCCGACCCGACGATCATCTCGATCCTTGCAACTTTCAACACCGGCATCATGCCAAAGGCGGCCTTCGAAAAGGCGGCCGGCGCGACCGACCAGGAAAAGGCGCGCGCCTTCTTCTCGGCCGGTCCGGTGACATCGGGGCCCTTCGTCATGAAGAGCCATGTGCAGGGCTCGAGCATGAGCTTCGAGCGCAACCCGAACTACTGGCGCCAGGGCGAAGACGGCAAGCCGCTGCCCTATCTCGACCGGGTGGAATTCCTCGTCATTCCGGATGACGCGACCCGCATCCTCAAGCTTCAGGCCGGCGAAGTCGACGCCGCCGAGTTCATTCCGTTTGCCCGCGTCGGCGAGCTAGGCGCCGATCCGAACCTGAAGATGGAGCTCTTCCCCTCGACCCGCATCGTCTACGCGCCGATCAACACGCGCGAAGCGAAGAAGGACGGCGCGAAGAACCCGCTTGCCGACGTCAAGGTGCGCCAGGCGCTGAACTATGCGACCGACAAGAGCGTGCTGATCAAGCTCGTGACCTTCGATACCGGCAAGCCGATGACCTCGCTGATGTCGGCTGCGACGCAGCTCCACTATGGCCCCGAGCCGCTCTACCCCTACGATCCGGAAAAGGCCAAACAGCTGCTGTCCGAAGCTGGCCTCAGCGGTGGTTTCGAGGTGAATCTGACGACGCTTGCCGGCAGCGCAGACGATGCAACATTGTTTACCGCACTTCAGCAGATGTGGGCGCCACTCGGCGTCAACCTCAAGGTCGAGCAGGTCGACAACCCGACCCGCGGCGAGAAGAACCGGTCCGGCGATTTCGACATCCATACCTATGGCTGGGCGAACGACGTCAACGACCCGGCGCAGGTGACCGGCTGGCTCGGCTACTACAAGCAGCGTCAGGCCGTCGGCACCGGCTGGAACAACCAGGAATTCAACACGCTGTTCGAGGCCTCCAACGTCGAGACCGATCCGGCCAAGCGCAAGGACGAATACAAGCGCATGCAGGAGATCTACGCGGCCGAGGCACCGTTGCTCTTCCTGTTCGAAACGCCGTTTGCCGTCGCCGTCTCGAAATCGATCGAAGGCTACGTCCAGACGCCGCTCGGCGCCAATGACTTCTCTGAAGCCTGGCGCGCCGACTGATAGCGGAACGATCTGCGAAAACCGGGCGGCAAGCCGCCCGGTTCTCCGTTGAAGGTTGGAACCATGCCCTCACTTTCCTATCTCGTTGCACGGCTGCTGCAGATCATCCCGACGTTCCTGTTGGTGATGATCTTCATCTTCCTGCTCGTGCGCCTTTTGCCGGGAGATCCGGCCATCGCCATGGCCGAGGCCAAGGCGACCGATGCGCAGCTTGAACAGATCCGGCACAATCTCGGTCTCGATGAGCCGTTGCCGGTGCAGTTCCTCGTCTTCGTCAAGAACACGCTGACCGGCGATCTCGGCCGCTCGATCATGTTGAAGGCGCCGGTGACCGAGGTCATTCTCAGCCGGTTGCCGACGACGATCTTCCTGGCGCTCTATGCGGTCGTGCTTGCTGTGTTCCTCGCCGGGCCGCTCGCCTTCCTCGCGGCAGCGCGCGTCAACAGCCCTGTCGATGTCGCCATCCGCAGCGTCTTTCAGGTCGGTCTTTCCATGCCCGTCTTTTACATCGGGCTCCTGCTGCTCACCGTGCTTGCGGCGCAGTTGCGCTGGTTTCCGGTCGGCGGCTACGGCAAGACCTTTTTCGCCAATCTCTATCACCTGATCCTGCCCGCGCTCAGCGTCGCGCTCTATACGTCGGCGATCATCCTGCGCAATCTGCGCGCCTCGCTGATCGAGGTGCTCGACGCCGACTATGTGCAGTTCGCGCGGGCCAAGGGCCTGTCGCCGCGCGCCATCATGACCCGGCACGTGTTGCGCAATGCGCTCGTTTCGACGGTCACTCTGCTGGGTTTGTCAATCGGCAACCTGATGAGCGGCACGCTGGTGACCGAGACGGTTTTTGCCATTCCTGGTGTCGGCCGGCTGATGCTGGAGGCGATCTTTGCCCGCGACTATCCGCTGATCCAGGGCCTGACGCTCACCTTCGCCGTGCTCGTCTCCGTCGTCTTCCTCTTGACGGATGTCGTGCAATCCTGGCTCGACCCGAGGCTTCGCCAATCATGACGGTCCTGACCCAAACCCATTCGCGGACGCGGGGACGGCTGGCGGCCTTTCTGGCACGCGCCTTCGCCCGTCCTTCTTTCGTGATCGGCATTGTCATTCTCGGCCTGTCGCTGGCGCTTGCGGTGTTCCCTCAGCTCTTTGCTCCTTATGACCCGCTTGCCTTCGACCTCCAGGCGATCCAGCAGGGGCCGAGCCTTGCGCATCCCTTCGGCACCGACAACTTCGGCCGCGATGTGCTCTCGCGCGTCATCTGGGCCTATCGCGTCGACATGCAGATGGCCTTCTTCGCGACGATCTTCGCACTTTTGATCGGCCTCACCGTTGGCGCCTTCGTCGGTTACTACGGCGGCATTGCCGACGTGATCTTCGGCCGTTGCGTCGACGCGATCATCACCTTTCCCTTTCTGGTGCTGGTGATCGCGATCGTCGCGGTGCTGGGCCCTGGCCTCGTCAACATGTATGTGGCGATCACCGCGGTGAACTGGGTCTATTACGCCCGGCTGACGCGCGCCGAAATCATGGCGCAGAAGGCCAACGACTATGCCGCGGCCGGCCGGGTTCTCGGCTACTCCGATCGCCGCATCATCTTCCGCCATCTGCTGCCGAACGCGATCTCGCCAATCCTCGTCTACTGGATGACCGATATGGCGCTCGCGATCCTGCTCGGCTCGTCGCTCGGCTATCTCGGCCTCGGCGCACAGCCGCCGGCTGCCGAATGGGGCGTCTTGATCGCCGAGGGCCGCAACTTCCTGATGACGGCCTGGTGGATGAGCCTGATGCCGGGCATCGCCATCGTCCTGACCGGGCTCGGCTTCAGCCTCGTCGGCGACGCGCTGGCCGATCTGCTTCGGCCGAAGGGGCGCTGAGATGAAAAGCACAGAAAAACCGGTCGTGCTCGACGTCAGGCACCTTCGAACCGAGTTCGGCCCGCAAGATCGCCCACTGGTCGCGGTGGACGACGTCTCGTTCCAGGTGGGGCAGGGCGAGATCCTTGGGCTGGTCGGCGAATCCGGCTCGGGCAAGAGCATCACGCTGCGCTCGATCCTCGGCATCATCCGGCCGCGCGGCCGGGTCGCCGGCGAAATCCTCTGGAACGGCCGCGACCTCGTTCCGCTCGACGAGGCGCGTCTCCGGCGCATCCGCGGCCGCGAGATCGCGATGATCTTCCAGGAGCCGATGTCGTCGCTCAATCCACTGCTGACGGTCGGCCTGCAGATCCAGGAAAACCTCGTGGCGCATACGAACCTCGACGCCAAAGCGCGGAAGGCACGCGCGATCGAACTGCTCGATCTCGTCGGCATCCCCGGCGCCCGCAATCGTCTCGACGATTTCCCGCACGAGTTCTCCGGCGGCATGCGCCAGCGGGTGATGATCGCGATTGCGCTTGCCTCCAATCCGAAGCTGCTGTTGGCCGACGAGCCGACGACAGCGCTCGATGTCACCATCCAGGACCAGATCCTCAGGCTCATCCAGTCGCTGAGCCGCGATCTCGGCATGGCGGTGATCCTCGTCACCCATGACATGGGTGTCGTCGCCGAGACCTGCGATCGCGTGGCCGTCATGTATGGTGGCAGGCTTTGCGAAGTCGGTACGACGACGGATGTGATCGCCGATGCGCGCCATCCCTATTCCTTGGGGTTGTTGCGCTCGATCCCGCGCGACGTTGCGCCGCGAACGCCGCTCTATTCGATCCCCGGCGCGCCGCCGGCGTTGAACGCGCTTCCAGGCGGCTGCGCCTTCAGCGCCCGCTGTCCGGTCGCAGGACGCGAATGTCCTGACATTCGGCCAGCGCTCGAAGAGATCGGTTCGTCGCGGCTCGTTGCCTGCCATCATCTTGAAGATGCCCAAGCGCATTTCGGACCGCGGGAGGCGGCGCAATGATCATGCCCACTTCAGCAAGCACAACGCCTTTGCTTTCGCTGCGTGCGCTGTCGATCCAGTTCGAGAAACGGCGCTCGCTGTCCGACACGCTCGCCCGCCGTCCGCAGCAGGTCGTCTCGGCGGTCAACGGCATCGATCTCGATGTGATGCCCGGCGAGACGCTCGGTATCGTCGGCGAATCCGGCTGCGGCAAGTCCACGCTTGCGCGCCTGATCGCCGGCCTGCACCGGCCGACATCAGGCGATATCCTGTTCGAGGGCGAGAGCGTCGTTGGCCTCAAGGGGGCACGGCGGCGCGCCTATAACCGGCGCGTCCAGATGATGTTTCAGGACCCCTATACCTCGCTTAACCCCCGCATGACCGTGCGCGATACCTTGCGAGAGGCGATCACGGTGCATCGCATGCGCGATGGAGCGGCGATCGATCGTCGCGTCGACGAGCTGCTGGATCTGGTGCGGCTGCCCGAAGGGGCCGCGGATAAGTTCCCGCACGAGTTCTCCGGCGGCCAGCGCCAGCGCATCGGCATTGCGCGGGCGCTGTCGCTGGAACCGACCTGCCTGGTCGCCGACGAACTCGTTTCCGCGCTCGACGTTTCGGTGCAGGCGCAGGTCGTCAATCTCCTGATCGAGCTTCAGGACGAGCTGGGCCTGACGGTGCTGTTCGTTGCCCACGACCTTCGCCTCGTACGCCATGTCTCGCACCGCGTCGCCGTCATCTATCTCGGCGCCATCGTCGAAATCGGCCCGTCGGAGGCGCTGTTTTCGAAGCCGATGCATCCCTATTCCAAGGGACTGCTTGCTGCCGCACCGTCGCTTGACCCGGGCGCCAGGCGTCGCACACCGGCACTGTCGGGTGAGCTGCCGAGCCCGCTCGCCATCCCGCCCGGCTGCCCCTTCCACGTGCGCTGCCCGCACGCGACCGAACGCTGCCGCCGCGAAAAGCCGGCGTTGCGCCCGGTCGGATCGGGCATGACCGCCTGCCATTTCGCCGAGACGATCGGCGGCGCCTCAAACGCCACTCGATAGGAAAGACATCATGGATACGAGAGCAAGGCCGGATATCTCCGGCCGCATCGGCGCGCTGCGGCGCAAACTTGCGGAAGCGGGGCTCGACGGCTACGTCGTGCCGCGCTTCGACGAACATCAGGGCGAATACTGCGCGCCACACGACCATCGACTGGCCTTTGTCACCGGCTTCACTGGCTCGGCCGGCGTGGCGATCGTCATGCGCGACCGCGCCGCGATCTTCGTCGATGGTCGCTATCAGGTGCAGGTGCGCGACGAAGTGGATCTCGGCACCTTCGCGATCGAACACTTCTATGACGCACCGCTCAAGGATTGGCTGAAGAACAATCTGCGCAACGGCGAACGCGTCGGCTTCAATGCGATGCTGCTGCCGTCCACCTGGGATGCGGATTGCAGCCGCTCGGTCGAGCTGGCGGGTGGCGTCTGGACGCCTGTCGACGGGGATCTTGTCGACGCGATCTGGACCGACCAGCCGGAAAAACCGCTCGGCAAGATTACCGCCTTCCCGGTCGCCAATGCCGGCGAAAGTGTTGGAGAGAAGAGGCGCCGCATCGCCGCCATGCTGGCGGAGCAGGGGGCCGATCTTTTGATCGAGGCGCAGCCGGACAATATCGCGTGGTTCCTCAATGTCCGCGGCCGCGACGTCGCCTTCAACCCGATGCCGCAGTCCTTCCTGATCTTCGACCGCGCCGGGCAAACGGAGTGGCTGGTCGATCATCGCAAGCTTCCGAACGACCTCTCGGACTTCGAGCTTGACGATGTTGCCATTGCCGAGCCTGGCAAGCTGCTCGACCGCGTCAGGGCGATGGCGGCCGGACGCACGGCGCTGATTGATCCCGGATTTGCCCCGTCGGCCACGGCCCATGCCACACGTGCCGCAGGTGGCACCGTGCAGCTCGCGAAGAGCCCGATCACGCTCGCCAAGATGCACAAGAACGCGACCGAGCTCTCGGGCTTCCGCGATTGTCACCGTCTGGACGGCGCCGCCTGGGTTCGCTTCTTTGCCTGGCTCGAGCGGCACGCCGCCGAACGGGAGGCGAGCGGCAAACCGGTGACCGAACTGGAAGCGGAAGAGCGTATCCTCGCCTATCGCCAGATGGCCGAAAGTTTCGTCGAGCCGAGCTTCCGCTCGATTTCGGCAGCCGGCGGTCATGCCGCCATGTGTCACTATGCAGCCACCGAGGCGAGCAACGGGCTGATCCGCAAGGACGGTGTCTATCTGCTCGATTCTGGCGGGCAGTATCTGACCGGCACCACCGATGCCACGCGCACGACGGCGATCGGTCCGGTCAGCGACGAGATCCGGCGCGCCTACACGGCCGTCCTTAAGGGGTTGATCTCCATGGCGTCGCTGAAATTCCCCAGGGGAAGCTTCGGTCATCAGCTCGACGCTTTTGCCCGCCGCCCGCTTTGGGATCTTGGTCTCGATTATGACCACGGCACCGGCCATGGGGTCGGTCACTTTCTCTCGGTCCACGAACAGCCGCAGCGCTTCGATCGCCGCGTCAACGAGATCGAGCTGAAGCCGGGCATGGTGACGACGATCGAGCCGGGCTACTACAAGGCCGGCGCCTACGGCATCCGCATCGAAAACCAGGTGGAGGTGGTCGACGACGGCGACGGTTTCCTGAGCTTCCGCAGCCTGACGCTGGTGCCGATCGATCTGCGGCTGGCCGATTTCGGCTTGCTGACGGCGGCCGAGCGGACCTGGATCGATGCCTATCACAGTCGCGTCGCGCAGGAACTGGACGGCTTGCTTGAACCGGAGACGGTGGGCTGGCTTTCCGACCGGACGGCGCCGATCAGCGCGTGATAGCGCCTCGTCCGCTTCTTCACGCCGATTGATATGACGACAGTGGAGCGGCGGGCCGGTTGGTCCGCCGTTGTCATTTTTGGCGATCGGCTCCCCGGCCGCGATCAGGTCGCTTTCAATCAATGTGACTCCTCTTGCTTGGGGGAGAGGGTTTGTGATATTTTTCACAAAACCTGTTCACGCCATGAACGGCTGCAGAACTCGTCGGACACGAAAGAAATCATGGTCAGCCGCAAGACAGCCCGCATCATCCAGCTCGCCGATGCCCTTTCAGGACGGAGAGTCTTGCACTTGCGCGACGCCGCGGCCCTGCTCGGCGTCTCTGAAATGACGATCCGTCGTGACGTTGCCGACAATCCCGGACAGTTTGCTTTTCTCGGCGGACATATCGTGCCGGCGTCGGAGATCGAAGGCGATGCGCCCTACGAGCTGGCACGCGAGGCAGACAGCCACGCTGCCGCCAAGCGCGAGGCCTGTGTCCACGCGGCGCGCCATATCCGCCCGGACGAGACGATCTTCATCGATTGCGGCACCACACTCGAATATCTCGTCGACCTCGTTCCCGAGAATTATTCAATAACAGCAGTATGTTATTCTCTGAACGTGGCGGAGAAGCTGACCCATAAGCCGAATGTTCGGATCGTCATGCTTGGTGGAGTCTATCACCCTTCGTCTGCGTCTTTTTCCGGCAACTCCGGTCTGGAGACTCTCGATTCGCTCGGCATCAACGTCGCCTTCCTGTCGGCCGCCGGCATCGATCCGGCGCGTGGTGCGACCTGCGTGCATTTCCACGAGGTGTCGGTGAAGCAGAAGGTCATCTCGCTGGCGCGCGAGAGCCATCTGGTCGTCGACCTCAGCAAGATCGGCAAGCTGAAGCCGGCTTTTTTCGCGCCAATCGGCGTTTTTCGCTCTATCATCACCGAAGAGGGCGAAACGCAGCTGCCGGGCCTGTGAACGCGGCATCCGCAAAAATATTACGAAATCGTCAAAACGGCAGTGTCTCGCTTGACACTCTCTGTTCTTGATGGAATAGTCACAAAAATTCGATAGAAAAATAACAAAAATGAGTTCTCGGCGGCTGTGCTCGAGTGCGGCTGGTCGTGACAGGGAGTTCAAGGAGCCATCGCTTGGAAGACCTTGCTGTGAAAACTGGCGCGCCGAAGGCCGCGCATTCGCCGGCGGCGGGCCATAACTGGCCGCGCAACAACGGCATCGATCTCGATCTTGGCTGGGTGCTGGACCAGCGCGTCAATCTGTCGGCCGCCGAGCGTCGCGTTGCGACGCTGCCCGGTCGCCGCACGGTGAAGAAGGACGCGCAGGCCGCCTGGCTCTTGAAGGCCGTTACCTGCATCGATCTGACGACCCTCAACGGCGACGATACGACCGAGCGCGTCAAGCGCCTCTGCGCCAAGGCCCGCCAGCCGGTGCGCCAGGATCTGCTCGATGCGATCGGCATGGGCAGTCGCGGTATCACGACCGGTGCCGTGTGCGTCTATCATCGTTTCGTTTCCACCGCCGTCGAGGCGCTCGAAGGTTCCGGTATCCCGGTGGCAGCCGTCTCCACCGGTTTTCCTGCCGGCCTGATCCCGCATGACGTGAAGCTGCGCGAGATCGAAGCCTCTGTCGCCGATGGCGCCAAGGAAATCGACATCGTCATTACCCGCGAGCATGTGCTGACCGGCAATTGGCAGGCGCTCTACGACGAGATGCGCGATTTCCGTGCCGCCTGCGGTGATGCCCATGTGAAGGCGATTCTTGCGACCGGCGACCTGAAGACGCTGCGCAACGTCGCGCGCGCCTCGCTCGTTTGCATGATGGCCGGTGCCGACTTCATCAAGACCTCGACCGGCAAGGAAGGCGTCAACGCGACGCTGCTGGTGACGCTCATCATGCTGCGCATGATTAGGGCCTATCAGGAGCAGACCGGCCTCAAGGTCGGCTACAAGCCGGCCGGCGGCATTTCTGCGGCGAAGGACATCTTGAACTACCAGTTCCTGATGAAGGACGAGCTCGGGCGCGAATGGCTCGAGCCGGATCTCTTCCGCATCGGCGCATCGAGCCTGCTTGCCGATATCGAGCGCCAGCTCGAACACCACGTTACCGGCGCCTACTCGGCCCTCAACCGTCACCCGATTGGATGATCCCGATGACTGTCGCAAGGTATTTTGACGAAATGTCCTATGGTCCAGCACCGGAAGCCGACACGGAAGCCCGCCAGTGGCTGGCGCGCCACAAGGGCGAATTCGGCCACTTCATCAACGGCGCCTTCGTCGCTTCCGCGTCCGGCAAGACCTTCGAGACGAACGAGCCGGCAACCGGCAAGCTGCTCGCCAAGATCGCGCTCGGCGGTGCCAAGGATGTTGACGACGCCGTCGCCGCTGCCCGCAAGGCGCAAGCCGCCTGGGCGAAGCTGCCGGGCCATGCCCGCGCCCGCCATCTCTATGCGCTCGCTCGCATGATCCAGCGCCACGCGCGCCTGATCGCCGTGGTCGAGGCGATCGACAACGGCAAGCCGATCCGCGAAACCCGCGACATCGACGTGCCGCTGGCCGCCCGCCACTTCTATCACCATGCCGGCTGGGCGCAGCTGCAGGAAACCGAATTTGCCGATCAGGTTCCGGTCGGCGTCGTCGGCCAGGTCATTCCCTGGAACTTCCCGTTCCTGATGCTCGCCTGGAAGGTCGCGCCCGCTCTGGCGCTCGGTAACACGGTGATCCTGAAACCGGCGGAATTCACGCCGCTGACGGCGCTGCTCTTTGCCGAACTGGCCGCTGCAGCAGGTCTTCCGGCCGGCGTGCTCAACGTCGTTACCGGCGAAGGTGAAACCGGCGCGCTTATTGTCGAGCATGCGGACATCGACAAGATCGCTTTTACCGGCTCGACCGAAGTCGGCCGCCTCATCCGTGAGCGCACCGCCGGCACCGGCAAGTCGCTGACGCTCGAACTCGGCGGCAAGTCACCCTTCATCGTCTTCGACGACGCTGATATCGACGGCGCCGTCGAAGGCGTGGTTGACGCCATCTGGTTCAACCAGGGCCAGGTTTGCTGCGCCGGCTCGCGCATCCTCGTGCAGGAAGGCGTGGCACCGCTGTTCTACGAGCGCCTGAAGCGCCGCATGCAGACGCTGCGCGTCGGCCATCCGCTCGACAAGGCGATCGACATGGCGGCAATCGTCGCGCCGGTGCAGTTGCAGCGGATCGAAGACCTGGTCGCCAAGGGCGTCTCCGAAGGAGCAGCGCTGCATCAGCCGAAGATCGAACTGCCGAAGGGCGGCAGCTTCTATCCGCCGACCCTGCTCACCGGCGTGCAGCCGACCTCGATCGTTGCGACGGAAGAGATCTTCGGCCCCGTCGCCGTCTCCATGACCTTCCGCACCCCGGAAGAGGCGATCCAGCTTGCCAACCATACGCGCTACGGCCTTGCCGCCAGCGTCTGGAGCGAGACGATCGGCCTGGCATTGCATGTCGCGGCCAAGCTCGCCGCCGGTGTGGTTTGGGTCAATGCGACTAACCTCTTCGATGCGTCTGCCGGTTTCGGCGGCAAGCGCGAATCCGGCTTCGGCCGCGAGGGTGGTCGCGAGGGCTGCTACGAATATCTGAAGCCGAAGGCTTGGGTCGGCCGAAAGCTGCGTCCCGCCGCCGCCGAACCGGCATTGAAGCCCGTGGCTGGCGATTTCGCCATGCCTGACGTCGACCGTACCGCCAAGCTTTTCATCGGCGGCAAGCAGGCACGGCCGGATGGCAACTATAACCGCAACGTGCTCTCGCCCAAGGGCAAGGTGCTTGGCGAGGTCGGCGAGGGCAACCGCAAGGACATCCGCAACGCAGTCGTCGCAGCGCAAGCCGCATCCGGCTGGTCGTCGGCAACGACGCACAACCGCGCGCAGATCCTCTACTACATCGCCGAAAACCTGAGTGGCCGTGCGGGCGAATTCGCCGATCGGATCGCCGACATGACCGGCGCGTCTGCCGCCAACGCCAAGGCGGAAGTCGAAGCCTCGATCGCACGCCTGTTCACCTATGGCGCCTGGGCCGACAAGTACGAAGGCGCGATCCACCAGCCGCCGCTTCGCGGCGTAGCACTTGCGATCCCCGAGGCGATCGGCGTCGTCGGCGTCGTTTGCCCGCCGGAAGCGCCGCTGCTCGGCATGATCAGCCTGGTCGCGCCGCTGATCGCCACCGGCAACCGTGTCGTCGTGGTGCCGAGCGAACAGCATCCGCTGGCGGCCACCGATTTCTATACGGTGCTCGAAACATCAGACGTCCCGGCCGGCGTCGTCAACATCGTCACCGGTTCGACGATCGAACTGGCAAAGACGCTCGCAAGCCACAACGACGTGGATGCGCTCTGGGCTTTCGGCTCGGCGGAACTTTCGACCCTCGTGGAGAGGCTCTCGGTCGGCAACCTGAAGCGCACCTTTGTCGACTACGGAAAGGCGACGAACTGGCTCGATCGCGAGGCGGCAGAAGGCCCGGCCTATCTGCGCCGCGCGACGGACGTCAAGAACATCTGGATCCCCTACGGCGAGTAGGAGAGCCACCACGCGCGGGGCGGGGGGAGCCGGCCCGCGCTGTGGGACAAGTGAACAGTAGGGAGACGCGTTCGCCTGCAAGGGGGAATGCATTGCGCGCCACGGAAACCGGAGCGCGCCAGGAGGAGGACTGTATGCTGAAGAATATCGATCCGGCGCTGAACGCCGATGTGCTGCACGCGCTCAGGTCCATGGGACACGGCGACACGCTGGTCATTTCCGACACCAACTTCCCGTCCGACGCCATTGCCCGCAAGACCACGCTGGGCACGCTGTTGCGCATCGACAACGTCTCGGCTGCGCGTGCCGTCGAAGCGGTGCTTTCCGTGCTGCCGCTCGATACGCCGCTGCAGCCTTCGGCCGGGCGCATGGAGGTGATGGGTGCGCCCGACGAAGTGCTGCCCGTGCAGCAGGAAGTGCAGGCGGTAATCGATCGCGCTGAGGGTAAATCGGCGCCGATGTACGGCATCGAGCGCTTCAAGTTCTACGAGGAAGCCAAGAAGGCCTATTGCGTCATCACCACGGGCGAGACGCGCTTCTATGGCTGCTTCCTCTTCACCAAGGGCGTCATTCCGCCCAAGACCTGACGGACCGCGCGGTCGCCGCGCGGCACGAGACGACAGATGAAATCGCGAGAGATTGCCTGGGCACGCCGCTTTGCTTGCGGTGCGGTCGCAGGGGGAGGCTTGAATGAAGACTGGTGTTTCGATCCTTGGCATCTTCGTGGCCGACACGGCCTATCTGGCGCGGCGCATGCCGGTTGTCGGTGAAACGATTACTGGCAGCGGCTTCTCCGTCGGGCCGGGTGGCAAGGGCTCGAACCAGGCGGTCGCCTGTGCTCGGGCGGGAAGTCCCGTTTCCTTCATCTCCAAGCTCGGCCGCGACACCTTTGGCGAGATGGCGCTGCGCACCTATGCCGAGGCCGGCGTGACGCCGAAGATCGTTGAGATGGACGATCTGCCGACGGGGGCTGCCTTCATCTATGTCAACGACCAGAACGGCGAAAACGCCATCATCGTCTATCCCGGAGCCGCCGGCTCGATCGGGATCGACGATGTCGAGGCCGCGCGCGAGACGATCGAAGGTTCGCGTATCTTCGTCACCCAATTGGAGCAGCCGGTGGCCGCCGCTCGGCGGGCGCTCGAAATTGCCCATGCGGCCGGCGTCATCACCGTCTTCAACCCGGCGCCGGCCGAAGCCTTCCCGGATGCGATCTATCCGCTCTGCGATTATCTTGTGCCGAACGAGACGGAAGCCGCAGCCATCGTCGGTTTTGCGCTCGCCACGGCAGACGACGTTCGTCGTGCCGGTGACGCGATCCTGAAGAAGGGTGCGAAAACGGCGCTGATCACGCTCGGTGAACGCGGCGTGCTCTATCACAACCACGAGCAGTCGGTGCTGGTGCCGGCGATCGCCAGCGGGCCGGTAATCGACACGACCGGGGCGGGGGACGCTTTTGTCGGAGGCTTCTCCGCAGCGCTCGCCCGCGACCTTTCACCGGTTGACGCTGTACGCTTCGGCTGCGCCACCGCCGGCATCGCGGTCACCCGCCGCGGCACCGCGCCCGCCATGCCGACGCTGGCCGAGATCGAGGCGCTGCTTGCGCGCGGGGCGTCCGCATGACGCGCAACGACCCGATCAAGCACTTCTTCATCTGGCCGGCGCTGATCATCGTGCTGATGATCTCGATCTTCCCGCTCGTCTATTCGCTGACGACCAGCTTCATGAGCATGCGGCTGGTGCCGCCGACGCCGGCCCGCTTCGTCGGCTTCGGCAACTATCTCGATCTCCTGCAGAACCCGCGGTTCTGGCATGTGGCGGGAACGACGACGCTGATCGCCTTCATCTCCGTCGGGCTGCAATATGTGATCGGCCTTTCGGTGGCGTTGGCGTTGAATTCAAGAGTGCCGGGAGAGGGCATCTTCCGCGTCAGCTTCCTGCTGCCGATGCTGGTGGCGCCGGTCGCCGTCGCGCTGATCGCCCGCCAGGTGCTGAACCCGACGATGGGCCCGCTCAACGAGCTGATGACGGCAATCGGGTTCCCCAACCTGCCGTTCCTCACCCAGACCAGTTGGGCACTCGGCTCGATCATCGCCGTCGAGGTCTGGCAATGGACGCCTTTCGTCATCCTCATGCTGCTTGCCGGGCTGCAGACCTTGCCCGACGACGTCTACGAGGCGGCCGCGCTCGAAAATGCCACGCCGTGGCAGCAGTTCCGCGACATCACCTTTCCTATGCTCCTGCCGATCTCGGTTGCCGTCGTCTTCATCCGGCTGATCGAGAGCTACAAGATCATCGACACGGTCTTCGTCATGACCGGCGGCGGGCCGGGGATATCGACCGAGACGCTGACGCTGTTTGCCTATCAGGAAGGCTTCAAGAAGTTCAATCTCGGCTACACCTCGGCGCTTTCCTTCCTGTTCCTGATTGTCATCACAGTGATCGGTCTCGTCTATCTCGCCATCCTCAAGCCCTATCTGGAGAAGCACAAATGAGCGTGCGCACTCTCAAAGGGAAACGGCGCTGGCTGGCGCTCGGCGGCTGCCTCGTCTGGCTCGCCATCACCTTCTTTCCGCTCTATTGGGTGCTGATCACCTCGTTCAAGACGCCGATCGCTGTCGTCGGCGGGCCGACCTATCTACCCTTCGTTGATTTCGAACCGAGCTTGACGGCCTGGAGCGAGCTGTTGTCGGGCCAGCGTGGCCAGTTCTTCAACACCTTCCTGGCCTCGACAATCATCGGCCTTTCGGCGTCGATCGCCGCGACCTTCATCGGCGCCATGGCAGCCTATGCGCTGGTGCGCTTCACCTTCCGCTTTCGCCTGCTCTCGGCACTGATCTTCGTGGTGATCGCCTTCGGCGGCTTCCTGCTCGGCCGCCATGTGCTTGGCTACGGCCAGGGCATCTCGCTGGTCTATGCCTTTGTCGCAGCGCTCGCGCTTGCGGTGATCTCGAGCCGCTTTCGCCTTCCGGGGCCGGAACTTGGCAACAACGACATCGTCTTCTGGTTCGTCAGCCAGCGCATGTTCCCGCCGATCGTCGCTGCCTTTGCGCTCTACCTGATGTACACCGAGATGGGCAAACTCGGCTTCAAGCTGGTCGACAGCTATATCGGCCTGACCTTCGCCTATATCGCTTTCTCGCTGCCGATCGTCATCTGGCTGATGCGCGACTTCTTCGAGGCGCTGCCGGTGGAGGTCGAGGAGGCGGCGATGGTCGACAACGTGCCGTCGTGGCGGATCTTCTTCGGCATTGTGCTGCCGATGTCGAAGCCGGGTCTGATCGCCACCTTCATGATCACGCTCGCCTTCGTCTGGAACGAGTTCCTGTTCGCGCTGTTCCTGACCAACTCCAAATGGCAGACGCTGCCCATTCTCGTTGCCGGCCAGAACAGCCAGCGCGGCGACGAATGGTGGGCGATTTCCGCTGCCGCCCTCGTTGCCATCATTCCGATGATGGTCATGGCCGGGCTTTTGAGCCGGCTCATGCGCTCCGGCCTGCTTCTTGGAGCGATCAAGTAACCAACCGCTTTGGCATGCATTCATTCACAGGGAGGATAGAATGAGGAAATTGCTACTGGCATCTGCATCTCTCGCCGCACTCGCATCGGGGAGCGCGGGAACGGCGCTCGCCTGCGACCCGGATTACACCGGCGTCGAGCTGACGGCGACCACACAGACCGGTCCTTACATTGCCTCGGCGCTGCAGCTTGCGGCCAAGGGCTGGGAGGAAAAGACCTGCGGCAAGGTCAAGGTCGTCGAGTTCCCGTGGTCGGAGCTCTATCCGAAGATCGTGACCTCGCTGACCTCTGGCGAAGACGCTTTCGACGTGATCGCCTTTGCACCGGCCTGGGCCCCTGATTTCACCGACTTCCTGTCGGAAATGCCGGCCGACATGCAGAAGGGCGCCGACTGGGACGATATCGCGCCCGTCTACCGCGAACAGCTGATGGTCTGGAACGGCAAGGTGCTGTCGCAGACGATGGACGGCGACGCCCATACCTACAGCTACCGCATCGACCTCTTCGAGAACGCCGACAACCAGAAGGCCTTCAAGGAAAAGTACGGCTACGATCTGGCGCCGCCCAAGACCTGGAAGCAGTACCTGGACATCGCCGAATACTTCAACCAGCCGGCCAACAACCTCTGGGGCACGGCGGAAGCCTTCCGCCGCGGCGGCCAGCAGTTCTGGTTCCTGTTCAGCCACGTCGCCGGCTATACCAGCCATCCGGACAATCCGGGCGCCATGTTCTTCAATCCGGAAACGATGGATGCGCAGGTCAACAATCCCGGCTGGGTTCGTGGCCTCGAGGAATATATCCGGGCCTCAAAGCTCGCGCCGCCGAACGCGCTGAACTTCTCCTTCGGCGAAGTGAACGCCGCTTTTGCCGGCGGCCAGGTGGCGGAATCGATCGGCTGGGGTGATACCGGCGTCATCGGTGCCGACACGAAGCAGTCGAAGGTGGCCGGCAATGTCGGCTCGGCATCGCTGCCGGGATCGGACGAGATCTGGAACTACAAGACCAAGAAGTGGGACAAGTTCGACCACGTCGTCCAGACCTCCTTCATGGCCTTCGGCGGTTGGCAGGCGGCAGTTCCCGCGACCTCGACCAAGCAGGAAGCAGCCTGGAACTACATCCAGTACCTGACGAGCCCGGCCGTCTCGGGCCAGGCGGCGATTACCGGCGGCACCGGTGTGAACCCTTACCGCATCTCGCACACGACCAATCTCGATCTCTGGTCGAAGATCTTCTCCGAGCGTGAGGCGAAGGAATATCTTGGTGCGCAGAAGGAGGCGGTGACCGCCAAGAACATCGCGCTCGACATGCGCCTTCCCGGCTACTTCTCCTATACCGAAGTGCTGGAGATCGAGCTTTCCAAGGCGCTTGCCGGCGAAGTGACGCCGCAACAGGCGCTCGATAGCGTCGCGGAACAGTGGAACAAGCTGACCGACGAGTTCGGCCGCGACAAGCAGCTTGCCGCCTATCGCGCCTCGATGGGCTTGCCGCAGCAGTAACGAACCCACGCCCGCCCCGAAACGATCGGGGCGGGCGCCACCGTCCCCGGCGAGACCGGGCACAGACAGCATCAGAGGCTACAGCATGTCACAGGTCCGATTGCAGCAGATCACCAAGTCCTTCGGGAGCGTCACCGTCATTCCGCCGCTCGATCTCGACATTGCCGATCGTGAGTTCGTCGTGCTCGTCGGTCCCTCCGGCTGCGGCAAGACGACGACGCTCAGGATGATTGCCGGCCTCGAAACTGCGACTTCGGGTTCGATCCGGATTGGCGATCGCGACGTGACCGATCTCAGACCGGGCCTGCGCAATTGCTCCATGGTGTTTCAGAATTACGCGCTCTATCCGCACATGACGGTCGCCGAGAACATCGGCTACGGCATGAAGGTGCGCGGCACGCCGAAGGCGGAGATCGAAAAGGCGGTAACGGATGCCGCTCGCATCCTCAACCTCGGCGCCTATCTCAATCGCAAGCCGAGCGCACTTTCGGGCGGCCAGCGCCAGCGCGTGGCGATCGGCCGGGCGATCGTACGCCAGCCGGATGTCTTCCTCTTCGACGAGCCGCTGTCGAACCTAGATGCCAAACTTCGCATCGAAATGCGCACCGAAATCAAGCTCTTGCACCGGCGTCTTCAGACGACTGCCGTTTACGTGACCCACGATCAGGTGGAAGCCATGACCATGGCCGACCGCGTCGTCGTCATGAACCAGGGCCGCATCGAGCAGGCGGCCGATCCGATCACGCTCTATGAGGCCCCCGCCAATCTTTTCGTCGCCGCCTTCATCGGTGCGCCGAGCATGAATTTCCTCGAGGGGCGGCTGGAGCGCGGCGATGGAGGGATGCAGTTCATAGCTGATGGGGACGTGGCAGTGGCTATCCCGGAAAACCGCGCCGAAAAACTCGGCGCCTACGTCGGAAAAGCGGTCGTGCTCGGCATCCGGCCGGAACATACGATGGCGACGGACGCCAATGCGCCCACAGTCAGGCTGATCGTGCGCGATATCGAACCGCTCGGCCCGCATACGCTGGCTCTTGGCCGGGTCGGGCCCGCCGCTTTCACGGCGCAGGTTCACGCTGCGTCACGCATCGGCCCCGATGACCAGATCGCGGTGCCGATCGAGACGGAGAAAATGCATTTCTTCCTGAAGGAAACCGGTGGGGCGATCGGCCGCTGAGCGGATGGATGGCCGAAGGCGATGACGCCTCCGGCCTGCTGTCTTACTTCTTCTCGGCGCGTGCTGCGGCGAGGAAGGCGAGCTTCGCCGGCAGCTCCAGGTGCTTGGAGAGTGCCACGCGCTCCGGCGTGTAGTGATGCTCGACGTCGAGGCAGTTGACGGTGCCGAGCAGCTCGCCGCCGACAACGACCGGGATGTTGGCAACCGAGCCGCAGCCGAGCGACCAGATCGTCTCGTGGTCCGGGAAAACCTTGGCGATATCGGCGATGGTGTTGGCGACGAAGGTCTGGTGCGCCTTGTGCACGATGTCGAACCAGCTGTCGTAGCGGATCGGCTTGGTGCCCGAGGTCGGGTACTCCGCGGGGTGCGAGGTGTAGGCGCGGCGCGCGACTTCGTTGACCATGTCTACGGTCATGATGGTGAAGAGCTTGGCGCCGATCACCTGGCGGCTAAGCGTCTGCAATGCGGTCCATACCGCATCGGCATCGGTGGTCTTGGCAATGGCCGCGTCGAATTCCGCCAGCGCGGCAGCGATCTGTTCACTGTTCATGCTATGTCCTTGGGGTTACTCGATATCTTAGAAGGGGACAGACAATAAATCGTCGGTGTTGTCATATCCTAGTTGGCATGCGCGGCGCTGATCTGCATCAGCTCGCGCGAATAGGGATCCTTGAGGTCACCGCGCTTGAGGTCGGCGACATCGGCAATCTCGACGATCCGGCCCTGGCGCATGACAGCGAGGCGATCGCAGAGGAAGGAGACGACCGCCAGGTTGTGGGTGACCATCAGGAAGGTGAGGTTCTGCTCGCGCCGGAGGCGCTTCAACAGGTTGAGGATTTCGGCCTGGACCGAAACGTCGAGCGCGGATGTCGGCTCGTCGAGTAAGAGCACCTTCGGCTTCAGCATCAGCGCCCGGGCGATTGCCACGCGCTGGCGCTGGCCGCCCGAGAGCTGGTGCGGAAAACGGAAGCGGAACTTGCGATCGAGGCCGACCGAGGTCATGACCTCTTCGATGCGGGCGTTGCGGTCGCCGATGCCGTGGATCGTCAGCGCTTCGCCGAGCGTGGCGTCGACCGTCTTTCGCGGGTGCAGCGAGCCGTAGGGATCCTGGAACACCATCTGGCACTGACGCGAAAAGGCGCGGTCGATGCCGTGGCCGCGGGGCGAGCCGAGCACGGTGATCCCGCCGGTCCATTCCGGCGCGAGACCTGCGATTGCCTTCAGCACCGTCGATTTTCCCGAGCCGCTTTCGCCGACAAGGGCAAAGCTCTCGCCGTCGGCGATATCGAGATTGACGTTGTGGGTGATCTGCACGTCGCCGTACGAGATGTCGAGGTTCTTCAGAGAGAGCGCGGTCATGCCTTGGCCCATGCGCTGCGGTCGAGCACCGGCAGCTCGTCCCGTGTTTCATCGAGGCGCGGAATGGAGGCGATCAGCCCGCGCGTATAGGGGTGCTTGGCCGCCATCAGTTCGCCGGCCTTGCATTCCTCGACCACCTCGCCGGTGTTCATCACGAGGATGCGGTCGCAATAGCTGGAGACGAGATTGAGGTCATGGCTGATGAAGATCAGGCCCATGCCCTTGCGTTTCACCAGTTCGTCGATGATGTCGAGCACCTGGGCCTGGACGGAAACGTCGAGCGCCGAGGTCGGCTCGTCGGCGATCAGAAGGTCCGGCTCGGGGATCAGCATCATCGCGATCATCACGCGCTGGCCCATGCCACCGGAGACTTCGTGCGGGTAGAGCTTGGCGACGCGTTCCGGATCTGCAATGCGCACCGATTCCAGCATCGTAAGCACGCGCGCGTTGACCTCGCGGCGCGGCAGCTTCTGGTGCGTCAGCAACGCTTCGGCGATCTGCTCGCCGATGGTCATGACCGGGTTCAGCGAGAACTTCGGGTCTTGCATCACCATGGAAATGCGGGCGCCGCGGATGGCGCGCATCTGCCGCTCGGACTGCTTCAGGAGGTCGACGCCGTCGAAGACGAGCTTGTCGGCGGTGACCCGACCCGGTGCCCGGATCAGCTGCAGGATCGAGCGACCGGTCATCGACTTGCCCGAGCCGCTCTCGCCGACGATGCCGAGGCGTTCGCGGCCGAGGGTGAAGGAGATGCCGCGCACGACTTCGAGATCACCGCGGGGCGTCGGGAAGGTGACGCGCAGGTTTTCGACTTCGAGAAGATTGCTCATCAGCGCTGCTCCCCGCTCTTCGGATCGAGCACGTCGCGCAGGCCATCACCGAGGAAGCAGAAGCCGAGGCTAACGAGAATGATGGCAAAGCCGGGCATGGTCGCGACCCACCACTGATCGAGAATGAAGGAGCGACCGCGCGAGATCATCGCGCCCCATTCGGGAAGTGGCGGCTGAGCGCCAAGTCCGATGAAGCCGAGACCGGCGGCCGTCAGGATGATGCCGGCCATGTCGAGCGTGACGCGGACGATCATCGATGAGGTGCAGAGCGGGAGCACGTGGCCGAGATTGACCCGGAGGCTCGACGCGCCGAGCAAACGCACCGCCGAAATGAATTCGGAGTTCTTGAAGGTCAGCGTCTCCGCACGAGCGACACGGGCATAGCCGGGCCAGGAGGTGATCGCGATCGCGATGATCGCGTTCTCGATGCCGGGACCAAGGGCTGCAACGAAGGCAAGCGCCAGGATGAGCTTCGGCAGCGACAGGAAGATATCGGTAATGCCCATCAGGATACGGTCGACCCAGCCACCGAAATAACCGGCGGCCACGCCGATCACCAGGCCGGCGGGGGCTGCGAGCACTGCAACCAGCGTGACGATGGCCAGCGTGATGCGTGAACCGTAGACAACGCGGGACCAGATGTCGCGGCCGAGTTCGTCGGTTCCCATCCAGTGGGCAGCACTCGGCGGCAGCAGGCGTTCGCTCAGCGACTGGCGCAGCGGATCATGGGTGGCGAGCCACGGCGCAAAGAGCGCGGTCAGCACCAGAACGAGGATGATGACGGCGCCGACAACGGCGAGCGGATTGCGCATCAGCGCGCCGAAGATGCGATAGAAGCGCCCGAGGCGCGCCTGCATCGGCGAGGCGGGGCTGTCGTCGATCAGCCAGTCGCGAAGTGTGGTCATGGTCGCTCCTCCCTTAGCGTGCACGCGGATCGAGCACGCGGTAGAGCACGTCCGAAATCTTGTTGATGCCGATGAAGACCGCGCCGATGACGAGGGTCGAGCCGAGCACGGCCGACATGTCGGCATTGAGCAGAGCGACGGTCAGGTAGTTGCCGATGCCGGGCCAGGAGAAGATCGTCTCGATCATCACGGAGCCTTCGAGCAGGCCGGCATAGGACAGGCCGATAACGGTGATCAGCGGCACGCGGATCGGCCGGAAGGCATGGCGCCAGATGACCAGGCGCTCCGGCACGCCTTTGACCCGGGCGGTCGTCACATATTCCTGGCTCAGCTGGTCGAGCATGAAGGAGCGCGTCATGCGGGCGATATAGGCGAGCGAGAAGAAGCCGAGGCAGGACGCCGGCAGGATCAGGTGCCAGACGGCGTTGCGGAAGATCTCCCATTCGCCAGCAATGATGCTATCGACAAGGATCAGGCCTGTGACCGGCGACACCAAGCCGTCGTAGAAGATATCGACACGGCCGGGGCCGCCGACCCATTTCAGCTTCGCGTAGAAAATCGCCAGGCCGACGAGACCGAGCCAGAAGGCAGGCACCGAATAACCGAGCAGACCGATGACGCGGATGCCCTGATCGAGCCAGGAGCCACGGCGGGCGGCGGCAAAAACACCGAGCGGCACGCCGATCAGCACGCCGAGCATGATGCCGAGCGTCGCCATTTCGAGTGTTGCCGGGAAGACGCGAGCGAGGTCCTCGATAACCGGCTTGCCCGTCGAAACCGATGTTCCGAAATTGAAGGTGGCGACGTCACGTACGTAGCTGACGAACTGCGTGATCAGCGGCTGGTCGAGCCCCATTTCCTGGCGCACGCGCTCATAGACGGCGACGGGTGCGCGGTCGCCGACGACAGCCAGAACCGGGTCGATCGGCACGATGCGGCCGATGAAGAAGGTGATTGCGAGCAGGCCGAGGAAGGTTATCGCAAGCGTTACCAGGAAGCCTGCCAGTGAAAGAAGGCGCTGCCGTCCCCGACTGGGTCTGGCGGCGCGGCGCGCCGGCGCTGCTGCTGTCGTGCTGTCGTTTGCCACGTGGCGTCACCATCCCTCTTCGCTTGCGGTCTCACTTGTCGATACCGCAAAAATTTGCTTGGAGTATATAAATAAGTTTGCTTAAATCAAAAAAATTTTACTGGGGCGGAAACGGGAGGAATAACCGCTGTGAGCGATCCGTCAGAGGATACGCAAGCCGCTTCGGGCAAATCGGCCGGGGCAGGGCAGCCGAAGGTGGGCGCGCTGGTGCGTGCGCGCCGCCGGCAGATGCATATGACCCTGCAGACGCTCAGCGACGCAGCGGGCGTTTCGGTCGGCTATTTGAGTCAGATCGAGCGCGATCTTGCCATGCCCTCGCTCGGCACACTGGCCCAGATTGCGCAAGGCCTGGGCGCCGAACTCAACCATTTCATCCTGGCACCGGCGATCGACACCGGGCTTTCGCGCGCCGAGGGGCGCATGGTGTTTTCGGTCGGCGGCTCGCCTGTTTCCTATGAGCGCATTGGCGCGGATTTCGCCGGCAACCAGCTTTCGAGTTTCGTCATCACCATTCCGCCGGGGCATCGCTCCGAGGTCTTCAGCCATGAGGGCGAAGAGCTCGTCTACATGCTCGAAGGCGAGATCCTCTTCGGGCTCGATGGCGACGACACCATGCTTTCGCCTGGCGACGGCCTGCACTTCCGCGGCATCCAGCCCCACTACTGGTGGAACAAGACAGACGCACCCGTGCGGTTGATCTGGACCGGCACCCTGCCGCTCTTCCGGCCCCGCGCTTCCCAATCCAACGAGACCGGTCAGCCGCAATCGGCGCTGAAGCCGGCACCGACAAAAACCAAGCCTCATCGAAAATAGGAGAATGATGATGAGAATGTTCAAGGCCGCGGTCTTCGCGGCGTCCCTGATGATGAGCGTGGCGCCGGCCGCACTCGCCGAAACGCCAGCCGATGTGTTGGTCGTTGCCCAGAATATCGACGACATCGTCAGCATCGACCCGGCCGAGGCCTACGAGTTCTCCTCGGGCGAATACGTCACCCAGACCTATGACCGCCTGGTGCAGTACGATGCGCCCGACGTGAAGAAGCTGGCACCGGGTCTTGCCTCCGAATGGACGGTCGACGATGCGGCAAAGACGATCACCTTCACGCTGCGTGATGGCGTTACCTTTTCCTCCGGCAATCCGCTGCGTGGCGAAGACGTCGTCTACTCCTTCAAGCGCGTCGTCGTTCTCAACAAGGCGCCGGCCTTCATCCTGACGCAGCTCGGCTGGACGCCCGAAAACATCGACAAGATGGTGACCGCCGAAGGTAACAAGGTCACGGTCAAGTATGACGGCGACTTCTCGTCGGCCTTCGTTCTCAACGTTCTCGCCGCTCGCCCGGCTTCGGTGATCGACGCGGAAACCGTCAAGGCCAACGAGGCCGATGGCGACTTCGGCAATGCGTGGCTGAAGGCCAATTCGGCCGGTACCGGCCCGTTCGTGCTCAAGGCCTTCCGCGCCGGCGAGCTGCTCAACCTTGCGAGCAACCCGAACTACTTCGGCGGCGCTCCTGTTATCAAGGGCGTCATCATCCGTCACGTGGCCGAAGCCGCAACCCAGCAGCTGATGCTGCAGACCGGCGACGTCGACATGGCGAAGAACCTGACCCCGGACCAGGTTTCGGGTCTTGAAGGCAAGGACGGCGTGAAGGTCGAATCCTATCCGCAGGCCGCCGTACACTTCCTGTCGTTCAACCAGAAGGACGCAGCACTGCAGCCGGAAGCAGTCTGGGAAGCCGCCCGCTACCTGGTCGACTACAAGGGCATGACCGACAGCTTCCTCAAAGGCCAGATGGAAGTTCACCAGGCTTTCTGGCCGAAGGGCTTCCCGGGCTCGCTCGACGAGACCCCCTACAGCTACGACGTCGAAAAGGCGAAGAAGATTCTCGCCGATGCCGGCATCAAGACGCCGATCAAGGTGACCCTCGACGTCATCAACTCGACGCCGTTCACCGACATGGCGCAGTCACTGCAGGCGTCCTTCGCCGAAGCCGGGATCAACTTCGAGATCATCCCGGGCACCGGTAGCCAGGTCATCACCAAATACCGCGCGCGCACCCACGAAGCGATGCTGCTCTATTGGGGCCCGGACTTCATGGACCCGCATTCGAACGCCAAGGCCTTCGCCTACAACGAAGACAACGCCGACGACAAGTATCAGTCGACGACCACCTGGCGTAACGGCTGGGCGGTTCCGGCGGAACTCAACGAAGCGACCAAGGCAGCCCTCAAGGAAGCCGATCCGGCCAAGCGCGACGCGCTTTATGTCGACCTGCAGCGCAAGGTTCAGGAAAAGTCGCCGATCGTGATCATGTTCCAGGCAGCGACCCAGGTCGCGATGAAGGACAAGGTCGAAGGCTACGTCAATGGCGCCATCTCGGACTATGTCTTCTACCGCCTGGTGAAGAAGAACTGATCCGCCAGCGATCGCCCTTGCGCCGATGAGAAAAAGGCGCACATATCAAAACGCCCTGGGCCTTCCGGCCCGGGGCGACGTGTTTCTACCGATCGGTTTGATAAGTTCTGGGAAGGTTTTACGACATGGCGGATGTGAAGGTGAGAACGCGGGAAACCGGTGCGACGGCTGTGGTCGGCAAGACCGGCTTTCCGCATGTGACCTCGGTCACCGGTGGTGAACTCGATATCGTCACCGGCCCGTCGCAGGCGGGCTACGGCCCGCTCGATCTGCTCTATGCGTCGCTCGCAAGCTGCCTGGTGCTGAGCGCCCGCATCGCCGCCAGCCGTTTTGGCGTGCTCGACCGGCTGACGCAAGTGAGTGCCAAGGTGACGGGCGAGAAAGCCCATGACGAGCCGTCCCGCGTGGCGAAGTTTAACATCGTCTTCGACATCAAGGGTGATTTTGACGACACGGTCCGCCATGCGATCGCGGAAGCCGCCGAAAACGAGATCTGCACCGTTAGCAATACGATCCGCGGCAATCCGGAATTCGTGACCGAGTTTGCCCACTGACGTTCATTGGGTCTCAGCGTCCAACAAAAGGGCGGGCTGCCATTGGCAGCCCGCCCTTTTCGATGCAACTGGCAGAAGGACTCAGGCCGGTTGCGGCGTAAGCGCCTCCGGTTGACGCCGACCGATCGTCAGCACCAGCAGGGCCGCGACAATGCAGAGCGTCCCGGCGGCAATCAGCGCCGGCGTATAGGTTTCAAGCGACGTCCGGCTGGCGCCTGCGAGGAAGGTCGCACTGGCCGCACCCAGCTGGTGACCGGTGAAGACCCAGCCGAAGACGAGGGCGGCGCGTTCCGGACCGAAGCGTTCGGCCGAAAGTTTCACCGTCGGCGGTACCGTCGCGACCCAATCCAGGCCGTAGAAGATCGCAAAGATCGACAGCGTGTAGATGTTGAAGCCGCTGAACGGCAGGAACATCAGCGACAGGCCGCGAAGGCCGTAGAACCAGAAGAGCAGCCAGCGGTTGTCATAACGGTCCGAGAGCCAGCCGGAACCGATGGTGCCGATCAGATCGAATACGCCGATCAGCGCCAGCAGGCTGGCTGCTGCTACGGGGGCAATACCAACATCGCCGCAGATCGAAACCCAATGGGTCTGGATCAGCCCGTTGGTGCTGAAGCCGCAGACGAAGAAGGTCGCAAACAGCACCCAGAAGGTGTTGGTCTTGGCGGCGTCGGAAAGCGCCCGGATCGGTGCCATCAGCAGTTCCCCGAAGCTCTTCGCCTTCGGCGGCGCCGCCACCATTTGCTTGCCGCCGAAGGGCGCAAGGCCAAGGTCCCCAGGGCGATCCTGCATCAGAAGCAGGACCAGGGTGAAGGCCGCAAGCAGGATGACGATGATCAGCGTCAGCGCCGAGCGCCAGCCGATCGTTTCGGTGAGAGAAGCGAGCAACGGCAGGAAGACCAGCTGGCCGGTGGCGTTGCTGGCGGTCATCAGTCCGACGACGAGCCCGCGCCGTTTGTCGAACCAGCGCGTTGCGACCGTCGCGCCGAGCACCAGCGCCGTCATGCCGGTACCCACGCCGAGCACGACGCCCCAGATCGCCACCAGGTGCCAGAGTTCCGTCATGTAGAACGATGCGGCGATGCCGGAGATGATCAGGATCAGCGCCGTAGACACGACCGGGCGCACGCCGAAATGGTTCATGAACGAGGCTGCGAACGGACCGAGCAGACCGAAAAGGCAAAGCCGGATGGCGAGCGCCAGCGAGATTTGCGCATTGGTCCAGCCGAATTCGGTCTCGAGCGGTTTGATGAGCACGCCGGCCGAGCCCATGGCGCCGGCTGTCGAAAGCATGACCAGGAAGGTGACGGCGGCGACAGCCCAGCCGTAGTGGATATTGCGTCTGGCAAGATAACGCGCAAGCGCCGGACCGAGCATCGTCGACTTCCTTTCGTCGGTGTTTTTAGGGCGTGCGACAGCGCTGCGCGGGCTTTCGGAGCGCAGGTCGCAGATTGAGCGGTTGTTTGGCAGTTTTCTGCCGGTTCCTGGCGGCTTAGGCTGCCCGGATTCTTCTGGCCTCAAGTCGCAGCCTGCGACCAGAAAATTGGTCTGGAAACGACGCGCTAGAGCGCCAGCAGCAGGTCCTCCAGCTGGGCGGCGGCGTCGGCTCCCAGCCGCGCCTCGATCTTGTCCTGAGCGGCCTGCCAGAGCGGCGCGCCGTCAGCCAGTATTCGGTGGCCGCTCTCCGTAAGTTCGACAATGGCCTCCCGCTGATCCTTTCCGTTTCCAGTTGCGGCCAACCCGATTCCCTCCAGCACCTTGACGTTGCGGCTGACCGTCGATCGCTCGAGTTCGATCTTGCGGCCAAGCTCGGTCATCGAGATCGGTTCATCGCGTGCGATGTGCCGAAGCAGGCTGAACTGGGCAAGGTTAAGACCAATCGGCTGCAGCGCGTCGTCATAGACTGACGTCACTCGCCGGGTGGCTTTGCGTAAGAGGGCACAATAGCAACGAGACATAATGTGTGTATATACACGCAATCGATCGGCGTCAACCGTTTCGTGGTGTGAAGGCGCTGTTCGAAGCGATCAGCGGTCCAAGCGAAACTGAAGAACGTGGTTGGGGTAAACCTGGTCGCCGATCGTGAAATGGGTTTGTCCCGCCATCTCAAAGCCACTCGCGAGGTAGAAGGCCGTGGCTTTTTCGTTTTCGGCGTTCACCGCCAGCCAGGTGCCTGGCTGGCCCGTGTCCAGGCAGAATTGCAGGCCGGTCTTCAGGAGCGCCTTGCCGAGGCCGCGACCATGGTGACGGGGCTGAATATAGAGCGTCGTGATTTCCAGGTCGGAGGCGATATCGACCGGTGCCGGCGAATTCGCGGACATGTGCAAGAAGCCGTCGATACCGACAACGTTCTGCGAAACCCAGACGGTCTCGTTGCGGTCGCCCAGAATTTCTTCGAAGCGCGCGGTGGTAAAGTGCTCCAGCGCATAATCGGCAAAGAATGCGTTGACGCCATCCCTGATAAACGTGTTCAGCCAGACTTCCAGGCTGATCGCCGCAAGGCTTGACGCATCCGCGACGGTCGCGCGCCTGATCGTCATATCGTTTGTCACGCTGCTCTTCACTGTCTCAATCGACGAAGGGTTCCAGTTCCTTGTCGAACTCCACTTCGACGACATTGTTGAAAAGCGCAGTCGCCACCATGATGCCGGAGAAAGCGACGAGGTCGACCAGCGCCTTGGCGTCGTAGCGTGCCTTGAGGCCAACCCAGATTTCCTCCGGAACGGCATTGCTGTCGGCGACGATGGCGCGGCCGAACGCGATCAGGCGCTGTTCGTCTTCGCTCGGCACGTCCGTGTGAAAATCGATGCCGGCATTGGCGAAGGCGCGACGAAAGAAGCCCATGGCGATTGGGGATTTCATGGCCTCCGAAATGGAATGGGAGAGGAACCAGATCGCCCTGTCGTCGAGGGTAGGGCGTAGTTCCTCGCGGAGCGTGAACCATTCCGCATAGATCCGGTGCGCGACCGGCGAATGTAAAAGCGTGCGCTTCATGTTGGTCATGCGGCCACGCACGCGCACCTCCTCGTCGTGGGCGGCGCGGATTTCATCCGAGGCGGTGTCGTAGTCGATCTGGGGGATATGGCTCATGGTCATGCCTGTCTTGGTCGTGCGCGAGCTGCGCAGATGATGGGTAGGAGCGTCAGACGGTGCTGAGCAGAATGCTCGTTTCGCTGTTCGACACGCCCTCGACGTCGCGCACTTCGCGCAGGATGCGGTCGAAATCGCTAAGGCTGTTAGCGCGGATTTCGGCGACCAGGTCCCAACCGCCGTTGGTGGTGTGCAGGGCATAAAGTTCCGGCAGGCCGCGCAGGTATTTGATCACCTTGGTGGTGTTTCGGCCGCTCACCTCGATCATCATGATCGCACGGATGGCGCGATCGTCATAATCCTGCCGCACGCGCAGCGTGAAGCCCAGGACCGCGCCGCTTTCGAGCAGCCGGTCGATGCGAGTCTGCACGGTCGCCCTCGATATGCCGAGCACCGCAGCGATCTTGGAGTAGGGCGCGCGCCCGTCTTCTCGCAGGAGCGAGATGAGCTGGTGGTCGAGGTCATCGAAGATATGCATGAAAGGTGTATATTACGATTGCGCAAATTGCTCAATATGTCCTGTAATTTTGCGCAGGTTTAAAATTTCAACTCACTTCTTGCAAGCCTAGGCTGACTTCATCGAATTTCTCCGATGGAGTTTTAAACGTGGTTCAGTATGTCGGTGTCGGCAACGTAATCGAGCTGGTCAAATCGATCGGCATTGAGACGTTTCTTGTGGGTCTTGCGGAATACATCGAAGACGATTTCCGCCGGTGGAACGTTTTCGAAAAAACTCCGCGGCTGGCCAGCCACTCGAAGACCGGCGTCATCGAGTTGATGCCGACCTCGGACGGCGAGCACTACGGCTTCAAATACGTCAACGGCCATCCGAAGAACCCCAATGTCGGCCTGCAGACGGTGACCGCCTTCGGCGTTCTTTCCGACGTCAGCACCGGCTACCCCTGTCTCGTTTCCGAAATGACGATCATGACGGGACTGCGCACGGCGGCGACATCGGCGCTTGCCGCGAAGTACCTCGCACGTCCTGATGCCCGCTCGATGGCGATCATCGGTCTCGGCGCCCAGTCCGAATTCCAGGCGCTCGCCTTCCGCGCCCTTCTTGGCGTCAAGCGCCTTCAGGTCTTCGATATCGATGCGGAAGCCGCCGCCAAGTTCTGCAACAACCTCTCGGATATGGACTTCGACATCGTCGTCGCAACCACGGCGGAAGAAGCGGTTGCTGGCGCGGACATCATCACGACTGTCACGGCCGACAAGCGCAATGCCACGATCCTCTCCGACAACATGGTGGGCGCCGGCGTTCACATCAACGCCGTTGGCGGCGATTGCCCCGGCAAGACGGAGTTGCAGGGGGACATCCTGCGCCGCGCCGACGTCTTCGTCGAATATCCGGAACAGACCCGCATCGAGGGCGAGATCCAGCAGATGGCGCCGGACTTCCCGGTCACCGAACTCTGGCAGGTGATTGCCGGCGAGGCCGAAGGCCGTCGCTCGAGCGCCCAGATCACCATCTTCGATTCCGTTGGTTTTGCTACCGAAGACTTCTCGGCCCTGCGCTTCCTGCGCGACAAGATCCAGGGTACCGCATTCTACACCGAGCTCGACCTTACGACCCAGCCGGACCATCCGCGCGATCTCTACGGCCTGTTCCGGCAGCAGCCGGCGGTCCCTGCCGAGCGGAGTGCCGCATAACATGAAGAGACTGTCCGTACAGGCGCCGAAGGGCGTCGTGATGATCCGCCCGCACCACTTCGGCCCCAACCCGATGACGGCCAAGGACAATGCCTTCCAGGCGACCGACGCGGCGCGCCAGCCGACTGCGATCGCCAAGGCCGCCTATGACGAAGTGAGCCGCATGGCCGACGGGCTTTCGAACGCCGGCGTCGCAGTCCATCTCTTCGAAGACGAGACGACGACGCGGCCGGACTCGGTGTTCCCCAACAACTGGTTCTCGACCCATTCGGGTGGCCATGTCGCGATCTATCCGATGTATTCGGAAAGCCGCCAAAGCGAGCGCCGCTCCGACATCATCGAGATGCTGAAGAACGAGTACCGCGTTCAGGACGTGATCGATTACTCCGGCCTTGAAAAGGACGGCGTCTATCTCGAAGGCACGGGCGCCATGGTGCTCGACCATATCGGTCGCGTCGCCTATGCCGCACGTTCCAACCGCACCAATGAAGTGGCGCTAGAACGCTTCTGCACCCACTTCAATTTCGAGCCGATGATCTTCGGCGCGATCGATCGCCAGGGCAACTCGATCTACCACACCAACGTGCTGATGTGCATCGGCACCGAGTTTGCGCTGATCGGCACGAGCATGATCCCGGATCTCGCCCGTCGCCAGGAGATCTGCTTGCGGCTTGAGGAAACCGGCCGCCAGGTCATCGATCTGACGCTGGAGCAAATCGAGAACTTCGCCGGCAATGCCATCGAACTCGACGGTGCCGATGGCCGCGTCGTGGTCATGTCGGCTCGCGCGCTCGCCTCGCTCCGCGCCGACCAGATCAAGGCGCTCGAAGTCTCTGCCCATGTTCTCGCCTTCGACGTTCCGACCATCGAGCTCGCGGGCGGCTCCGTGCGCTGCATGCTCGCTGGCGTTCACCTGTCACGTCGGGAAAACGTGAACAAGCAACCGCTTTACGCCGCCATGTCCGATCGATAGAAGCACCTCATCCAAGCCAAAGGTACTACAAATGTCGCAGTCACGCCCCGTCTACCAGTTCAACAACATCATCGTCCGCACCCCGTCGAAGTCGGTCGTCAACGGCCTTCGCGCCGATGACCGCGGCAACCCCACCTTCGAAGGTGTAAAGGCAGAACACGATGCCTATATCGCGGCGATGAAGGACGCGGGCGTGAAGGTGACGGTGCTGCCGGCGCTCGAAGCCTTCCCGGACTCGATCTTCGTCGAAGATCCGGCGCTGGTCTTCACCGAAGGCGCGATCCTCTTGCGTCCGGGTGCCGAAACCCGCGTCAAGGAAACGCCGGAGATCGAGCCGACGCTTCGCGCCATGTTCGAAACGGTTCTCGATCTGCCAGGCACCGGCTTTGCCGATGGCGGCGACGTTCTGACCACCCGCGAAAGCGTGATGATCGGCCTTTCGGCCCGTACCAACAAGGTTGGCGCCGAAGCACTTCAGGCCTGCCTGACCAAGCTCGGTCGCAAAAGCGAGATCGTCGCCACGCCTGAAGGCGTGCTGCACTTCAAGACCGATTGCTCGCTGCTCGACGACGAGACCGTGCTTTCGACCGCGCGCCTCGCCAAGTCCGGCGCCTTCGAGCGCTTCAAGCAGGTGATCATTCCCGAAGGCGAAGAGCCGGCAGCGAATGCGCTGCGCGTCAACGACGTCGTCATGGTCGGCTCGGACTTCCCGCGCACGATCGAGATGCTCGACAAGCTCGGCTACAAGGTCGTGCCGATGAAGACGACGGAGATCGGCAAGATCGACGCAGGTCTTTCCTGCATGTCGCTACGCTGGTTCAGCAACACGCTCTGATCCGACGCAATCCCCGAGGAGGAACATATGAAGACGTTGAAGACCGCCCTGTTCGCAGGGATCGCCCTTTCCATGGCTGCCGGCAGCGCGTTTGCCGAGGAGACGCTGCGCCTCGGCATGACGCCGGAGCCTTACATGCCCTTCACCCAGGTGAACGCCGGCGGCGAGTGGGAGGGCCTTGAAGCCGATCTCTCCCGCGCGCTCTGCGAGAAGATGGCCGTCAAGTGCGACATCAACCAGATGGCCTGGGACGGTCTCATCCCGTCGCTGAAGGAAAACAAGGTCGATTTCATCATCGGCGCCTTCTCGATCACCGACGAGCGCCGCCAGGTCGTCGATTTCTCGACGCCCTATTACACCGAAGGCACGTCCTTCGTTGGCTCCAAGGGTGACACGAGCGAGATCAAGACGGCCGACGCCGCCGACGGTTCTGGCAAGATCATCGACCCGGCAAGCGTCGAGGGCAAGATCATCGGCGTGCAGACGTCGAGCGTGCAGTCGGCCTATGTCGCCAAGTACCTGACCGGCGCCGAAGCCAAGAGCTACGACACCGCCGACAACTCGGTCGCCGACCTCATCGCCGGTCGCGTCGACTACGTGCTCATCCCCGACCTCTACATCCAGACCTTCCTGAAGACGCCTGAAGGCGCCGACTACGAGGTCAAGGTCGAAGTGCCGAAGAACGTCACGCTCGGCGAAGGCGTCGCCTATGCCGTCCGCAAGGGTGACGCTGCGACCCTCGACAAGGTCAATGCCGGCCTTGCCGCGCTCGAAAAGGACGGCACGACGCAGAAGCTCGTCGACAAGTGGATCTTCGGCAAGAAGTAAACCGAATTTCGGAGGGCGGCGGCCAGCGTCGCCGCCCTCATTCGCCAAAACCGGCCGCAGCGCCGGGGCACCATCGCAGCAACCGCTACAGCCACCTTGCCCGCACCGATCGGGCAGCGGCGTAGGGGCTGACGAGACAATCGGGAACAGGTAACGACGGATGGACTATTACTGGCAATTGCTTGCCTGGGGCGGCGAGGGCTGGGGCGACGATTTCGCCTGGGGCCTGGTGATGACCCTGCAGGTCTCCGTGGTCGCCTATGCGGTTGCGGTTCTCTTCGGCTTCCTGGGCGCTGCCGGCAAACTGTCGAAGCACCGGATCCCGCGTTTCCTTGCCGATATCTACACGACGGTCGTGCGCTCGCTGCCTGAGTTGCTCGTCATCCTGCTTCTCTATTTCTCGGTCGCGAGCGGTGCCGAGCGGCTGTTGAAGCACTTCGGGCTCGTCGCCGAAACCTTCCAGTTCAGCTCGTTCTGGGCGGCGATCATCGCGCTCGCCTTCGTCTCCGGCGCCTTCATGACCGAGGTGCTGCGCTCGGCCTTCCTCTCCGTGCCGCCGGGCCAGATCGAGGCGGCGGTTTCGATCGGCATGAACAGGCGCAAGGTCTTCACCCGCATCATCTTCCCGCAGATGATGCGCCACGCGGTCCCCGGCATGGGCAATCTCTGGCTGTCTATCACCAAGGAAAGCGCCATCATCAGCGTGCTCGGCTCCTTCAGCGAGCTGCTCTACACGGGCTATCGCGCGGCGGCAGGCACCAAGCAGTACATCTTCTTCTACGGGCTGACGGCCATTCTGTTTCTGGCAATTACGCTCGTGTCCGTCCTGGTGATCGCCCAGATCGAGCGCCGCCTCAATCGGGGGCACAACTGATGGAAACGATCTCCAACGTCGTCGGCTTCCTGCCGGCGCTGATCAAGGCGACACCGCTCACGCTGCTTCTGACGGCGGTCGCCGGCGTCTTCGGCCTCGTCATCGGCACGCTCGTGGCGCTCGCCCGGCTTTCCGGTCGCCGCGTGCTTTCGGTTCCGGCCTATGTCTTCACCTTCGCCTTCCGCGGCACGCCGCTTCTGGTGCAGATCTACCTGATCTATTACGGCCTCGGGCAAATCCTACCCGGCACCTGGGTGCGACATAGCTTCCTCTGGCCCTATCTGCGTGACGGCCTGTGGTATGCGATCTTTGCACTCAGCCTCAACCAGGCGTCCTACAATGCCGAGGTCATCCGCGGCGCGATCAAGGCGATCCCGCGCGGCCAGATCGAGGCGGCAAAATCGATCGGCATGCGCTCGTCGATGGTCCTGCGCCGCATCACCCTGCCGCAGGCGTTCCGATCATGCCTGCCGGTTTTGACGGGTGACCTGATCATCCTGCTGAAGACGACGTCGCTTGCCTCGACCATCACCATTCTTGAGGTCATGGGCACCGCCCGCATGCTGCAGCGCCAGTCGCTGCTGATCTTCGAACCGCTGATCGCCGCCGGCATCATCTATTTCACCGTCGTGTTCATCCTGACGCGCGTCATGGGCGTGGTCGAGAAGCGGCTGACGCGCTACCGCACGGCGAAGGCATAAGAGGAGGAACGGACATGGCTGCATCAGCGCTTTCCGTAAACAACATTCACAAGAGCTTCGGATCCGTCGAGGTGCTGAAAGGCGTCTCCTTCGAGGCGAAGTCCGGCGACGTCATCTCGCTGATCGGCAGCAGCGGCTCGGGCAAGAGCACGCTTCTGCGCTGCATCAACTATCTGGAGACGCCGGACGAGGGCGAGATCTCCGTCTCCGGCGAGGTGATCCGCACCATCAAGGGCAAGGACGGCAAGTTCCATGCAGCCGACAAGCGGCAGCTCGAACATATCCGCACGCGCCTCGGCATGGTGTTCCAGAGCTTCAATCTCTGGTCCCACAAGACCATTCTCGAAAACATCATCGAAGGGCCGATCCACGTGCTCGGCATGACCAAGAAGGATGCGATCGGCGAAGCCGAACTGCTGATGGAGAAGGTCGGCATCACGCCCAAGCGCGACCACTATCCGAATCAGCTCTCGGGCGGTCAGCAGCAGCGCGCGGCAATCGCCCGCGCGTTGGCAATGAAGCCTGAGGTGATGCTTTTCGACGAGCCGACCTCGGCGCTTGATCCGGAACTCGTCAACGAGGTGCTGCTCGTCATCAAGAAGCTTGCCGAAGAGGGCCGCACCATGGTGATGGTCACCCACGAAATGTCACTCGCCCGTGATATCTCCAGCGAAGTGATCTTCCTGCACAAGGGTTTGGTCGAAGAACGCGGCGCCCCCCAGCAGATGATGCGTGACCCGCAATCGGCGCGCCTGCGCCAGTTCCTGCAGATGGCTTGAGGAAACCCCGATGCGCGACACCAATTTTTCCGAGTTCCTGCCCGAACTCGTCGATATCCGCCACAAGCTGCACGAAATGCCCGAGATCGGCCTTTCCGAGGTGAAGACCTCGGAGTTCGTTGCGGGACTGCTGCAGTCCTGGGGTTTCGAGGTTACGCGCGGTCTTGCGATAACCGGCATCGTTGCAACGCTGAAGCGTGGCAACAGCAACCGCGCCATCGGCTTTCGCGCCGACATGGACGCGCTCCCGATGCACGAAGAGACCGGTCTTGCTTACCAGAGCAAGCATCCGGGCGCGATGCATGCCTGCGGCCATGACGGCCACACCAGCATGCTGCTCGGTGCCGCCTGGGCGCTGTCGAAGGACGAAAGCTTCAACGGTACGGTTCATTTGATCTTCCAGCCGGCCGAGGAAAACTTCGGCGGCGGCAAGCTGATGATCGAAGACGGCCTTTTCGAGCGCTTCCCTTGCGAGCGGGTCTATGCGCTTCACAACTGGCCGGGTCTTCCGGTCGGCCAGTTCTCCAGCCGCGCCGGTGCCATGGCGGCATCGATCGACGTGCTGACGCTGACGATCAAGGGTAAGGGCGGCCACGGCGCCCAGCCGGAACTGACGGTCGACCCGGTCGTCGTCGGTTCCAGCGTGGTGATGGCGCTGCAGACGCTGGTGTCGCGCAATGTGTCGCCGCACCAGCCGTCCGTGTTGACGGTCGGCTCGTTCCAGGCGGGTTCGGCCTCGAATATCATTCCGGATACCGCAGTGCTGGAAATCAGCATGCGCGCGATGGATCCTGTTGTCCGCAAGCAGTTGCAGGAGCGCGTCGAGCAGGTCGCCCGCCTGCAGGCGGAAAGCTACAACGCCGAAGCCGTCTTTGACTGGCAGGTCGGGTATCCCGCGACGATCAACGATGCTGAGGCGGTCGAGGATGCGCGTGCGGTGATCGCCGACACATTCGGCGCGGATGCCTATGTCGAACTGCCCGAGCCGCTGATGGGCAGCGAGGACTTCTCCTTCCTGCTGGAAAAGGTGCCGGGCGCCTATGTGCTGATCGGCAATGGCGACAGCAGCGGGCTGCACACAACCCGCTACGATTTCAACGACGACATCCTTGAGCGCGGCGCGACCTATTTCTACCAGCTCGCACGCGCAGCGCTCGTTTAAGCGCGCGGCATCAATTGCCCGGCCGCTCAGGTGGCCGGGTGCAGGTCGCCGAAGACCGTCGGGATCAGTTCCGACACGGTTGGGTGGATATGAACCGCGTGCGTGATCGTCGTGTAGGGCTTGCCCGCATACATCACGTCGAGGATGCTCTGCACAGCCTCGTCGCCGCTCGTTCCGAGGATCGATGCACCGAGGATCTCCTTGCTGTCGGCGTCGACGATCACCTTCATGAAGCCTTCAGTCTCGCCCTTTTCCACGGCGCGGCCGACGCGGGTCATCGGCCTCGTACCGATGAGCAGCTTGCGCCCCGACTTGCGCGCCTCGGTCTCGGTCATGCCGGCGCGGCCGAGCGGCGGATCGATGAAGAGGCCGTAGGTTGAAATGCGATCGCTGACCTTCCGCGCCTCTCCGTCGAGCAGATTGGCGGCGATGATCTCGAAGTCGTTATAGGCCGTGTGGGTGAAGGCGCCGCGACCGTTGCAATCACCCATCGCGAAGATGTGCGGCACGTTGGTCTTAAGCGTCTCGTCGACTTCAACATAGCCGCGGGCGTCAGTCTTGACGCCGCTCCGGCCGAGATCGAGGTCGTCCGTGTTCGGCCGGCGGCCGGTTGCCAGCAGCAGGTGAGAGCCGACGATCTCGGGTGCGCCCGCCGTGCAATCCACGCCGGCGACGACATCGTCGCCGCTCCTGGCAAAGCGGATGCATTCGGCATTGAGGCGAAACTGGATGCCCTCTTTTTCGAGGATCGCGAGAATGGCGTCTGAAACGTCCGCATCCTCCCGGCCGATCAACCGCGGCCCCTTCTCGATTACGGTGACCTCGGAGCCGAAGCGACGGAACATCTGCGCAAACTCGAGTCCGATATAGCTGCCGCCGACGACGATCAGGTGGCGGGGCAGGGTGTCGAGATCCATGATCGAGACGTTGGTGAGATAGGGCACCTCCGCGACACCAGGGAAATCCGGGGTTGCGGCGCGTCCGCCGACATTCAGAAAGATCTGGTCGGCCGAGAGCAGCGCGGCGCCGACTCGGATCTCATGCGGGCTTTCGAAGCGCGCATGGCCTTCGAAGACTGTGCAGTTCTCCATGCCTTTCAGCCAGTTTTCGATGTTTCCCCGGGACGTGAACCGCACCGTGTCCTTGCGCGCCATGACGCGGGTAAAGTCGATGGTGATGGGACCGGTCGTCACGCCATAGTCCGCGCCCCGTCGCGCCAGATGCGCGGCATAGGCGCTCGCGACCATCGCCTTGGTCGGCATGCAGCCGGTGTTGACGCAGGTGCCGCCGAAGTGCTTGCGCTCGATCAGCGCGACGGTTTTGCCCGCTGCCGTCAGCCGGCCAGCAAGCGATGGGCCGGCCTGGCCGGCACCGATGATGATTGCGTCGAAATGTTTCGTCATGAGACCGAGGACACCACCCAGAGTGCGAGGAGAACGGCAACAGCATCCTCGAGAAGGGCGATCGGCAGGTCCTTGCCGCCGATGGCCGCGACGAGGCGCTTGCGGGCTTCATAGCCGCCGAGCGTGCCGATGACGGCACCGATGACGCCGGCGACCAATCCTTGGAGCATAGCATGTCCGGTCAATCCGAGCGCGGCCCCGCAGAACGCGCCGCTGACGATGCGGGCGCCGAACTGTTGCGGCACCTTTCGGCTCGGTGTGCTCGGCAATTGGTCGGTGACGAACTCAACTAGGGCCAGGAGGCCGAAGATGTAAGGTGTGAAGCGAAAGCCCATGAAGGCCGCCCAGGTACCGCTGAGCGGCAGCCATCCCGCGGCTGCGCCAATACTGACGGCGGCGGGTGCGGTCATGGTGCGCAGGCCAGCGACCACGCCGATAATGAGCGTCAGAAAATAGATCGACATCGTGTCCCCGAACGTTCGCCGGGCGAACCCAAGCCACCAGCCCCCAAGCGGTTCGGGTCGAGCGGCATCGCAACCAAGAGTGAAAGCGGATGTTTCTGGCGGGCCGCGATCAGAGTGGCCGACAACGCCGGCGATTGCAACGCCCAATCAGCTACCGCCATAAACGGTAGTCTATGCTTTCGATCGTGTTTATCAATGTAGGAAAATATTCGCCTGCCACAGTCTCTGGATGCAACCCTATTTTTTGCCGGGGGCTGACATATATGGAATGGCTTGCCCCGACGGAGCGGACGTTCCGTGATCAAACTTGCGCATCGAAATCCGAGGAGAAACCTATGCGCCTGACCAGACTGCTTATCGGAACTGCCCTTGCCTTGACCATGACTGCCGCGGCGGCGAGCGCCGATGTGGTCGTATCCTCGAAGATCGACACGGAGGGCGGGGTGCTTGGCAACATCATCCTTGCCGTGCTCAACGCCAACAACATCAAGACGGTCGATCGCGTCCAGCTTGGGGCGACGCCGGTCGTACGCAAGGCGATCACCGCCGGCGAGATCGACATCTATCCGGAATATACGGGCAATGCCGCCTTCTTCTTCGAAAAGGCCGACGATCCGGTCTGGAAGGATGCTGCCAAGGGTTACCAGACGGCCAAGAAGCTAGACTACGATGTCAACAAGATCGTCTGGCTGACGCCATCGCCGGCCAACAACACCTGGGCGATCGGCCTGCGCAAGGAAGTCGCCGACGAAAACAAGCTGAAGACGCTGAGCGATTTCGGCAAGTACATCGCTGGCGGCGGCAAGGTCGTGCTGGCGGCGTCGTCGGAATTCGTGAATTCGGCCGCCGCACTGCCGGCGTTCCAAACCACCTACGGCTTCACCTTGAAGCAGGACCAACTGATCACGCTTTCCGGCGGTGATACCGCGGCGACGATCGCGGCCGCGGCAAACCAGACCAACGGTGCGAACGCAGCCATGGTCTATGGCACCGACGGCGGCATCGCCCCGTCCGGCCTCGTGGTCCTGGAAGACGACAAGGCCGTCCAGCCCGTCTATCAGCCGGCCCCGATCATTCGCGAAGCGGTGCTCAAGGAAAACCCGCAGATCGAGGAACTCTTGAAGCCCGTGTTCGAGAAACTGGACCTGGTGACGCTGCAAGACCTGAACGGTCGCGTGCAGGTCGGCGGCGAACCGGCCAAGGCGGTCGCCGAGGACTTCCTGAAGAAGAACGGCTTTCTGAAATAAGTTGACGGAGATCCGGGACGCTGGTCGGATGGCTGGCGTTCCGGGGATAGGCCTGCAGGTGCCGGAGATGCGCCGGCACAGGCGGGGAGGGAATGTGGTTTGAAAGCACTCCGCTTTGACAAGCTCGGAGCGATCATTGCGGCCCTGGCGCTCGGCGGCGCCTTCATAGCGCCTTTTGCAACGTTTCGTGCCAACCGTATCGTCGCCGGTGAGGTCAAGTCGGTGGCCGACGCCCTGCCTGCGGGGTGGAGTGCCGTGCTGCTGGGCATCGTGGTCTGCGCGGTCATCGTCGCGCTGGTCCGATCGCCCGCTTACCTGCGTCTCGCTGCCGCCTTTGTCGCGCTCGCCGCGCTGGCGCTCGGCATCGGCGTTGCCGCCACGCATCTGACACCCGAAGCCAACACCTATGCCCGCGTCTCGCCGGCTTCGGGCTTCTGGATCATGCTCTTTGCCTTCGGGTTGCTCGCCGCCGACGCCTTGACGCGACTGCGCCCGGCGCCCTTCGTGCGCATCGTCGTTCTCGCCGTCGTGCTGGCCTTTGCTTCGGCCATCCTTCTCGCCGGCGCCTGGGACGGCCTGTCGATTCTCAAGGAATATGCAAGCCGGGTGGACACGTTTTGGGCGGAGGGCCGCAAGCATGTGACCCTGGCGCTCGGTTCGCTCGTGGCTGCGACCCTCGTCGGCATCCCCCTCGGCATCCTCTGCCACCGCGTCACGCGGCTGCGCGATGGGTTGCTCGGCGTCCTGAACGCGATCCAGACGATCCCGTCGATTGCGCTCTTCGGCATTCTCATCGCGCCGCTCGGCTGGATCGCCCTCCATGTGCCGGGTGCGGCTGCCATCGGCATTCGTGGCATCGGTGTTGCCCCGGCCTTTGTTGCGCTCTTTCTCTATTCGCTGCTGCCTGTCGTCGCCAACACCGTCGTCGGTCTGGCAGGCGTTCCGCGGGACGCGAATGATGCCGCGCGTGGCATCGGCATGACCGATTGGCAGCGGCTGGTCGGCATCGAATTTCCGCTGGCCTTCCCGGTGATCCTCACCGGCATCCGCATCGTGCTCGTCCAGAATATCGGCCTTGCGACCATTGCCGCGTTGATCGGCGGCGGCGGCTTCGGCGTCTTCGTCTTTCAGGGCGTCGGTCAGACCGCGATGGACCTCGTGCTGCTCGGCGCCGTCCCGACGGTCGTGCTGGCGTTCGGCGCGGCGATCGTGCTCGACGCGGTGATCGAGATGGCCACACCCAACACCAGGCAGGCAGAGGCCGCATGATCGAGATCGAGAACATCACCAAGCGATATGGCGAAAGCACCGTTGTCGACGACGTCAGCCTGACGATCGCGCCGCGCACCGTCACCGTCGTCGTCGGCACCTCCGGCTCCGGCAAGACCACGCTCTTGCGCATGGTCAACCGGCTGGTTGAGCCGACCTCGGGCGCGATCCGTCTCGATGGCGAGGACAATCGTTCGCTGCCCGGTTATGAGTTGCGCCGGCGGATCGGCTACGCAATCCAGGGGCACGGTCTGTTTCCCCATCGCACCGTCGCCCAGAACATCGCGACCGTGCCGACCTTGCTCGGATGGGAACGGGCGCGCATCGATGCGAAGGTGGAAGAACTCCTGCGCCTTTTCCAACTCGATCCCGCAGATTTCGGTCCACGCTTCCCACACGAGCTTTCCGGCGGCCAGCAGCAGCGCGTGGGCGTTGCCCGGGCGCTTGCCGCCGAGCCGAAGGTGCTCTTGATGGACGAGCCCTTCGGGGCGCTCGATCCGATCATCCGCGCCAAGGCGCAGGACGACCTGCTTGCCATCCAGAAACACTTCCAGACGACGATCATTCTCGTCACCCACGATATGGAAGAGGCCTTTCACCTCGCCGATCGCATTGCCGTCATGGACAAGGGCAAAGTGGTGCAGTACGCGACCCCCGCCGAAATGCTGCTGAAACCGGCCACGCCCTTCGTCGAAAGCCTGATCGGGGCGGGCGAACGGCCCTACCGCCTGCTCGCGATCGCGCCGGTCTCGAGCGCGGTTGAGCCCGGGGCCGCCGAAGGCGCGCCGATATCGAGCGATGCCAGCCAAAGGGAAGCCCTGGCCGAACTCCTCTGGTCCGGACGAGATGCGTTGCCGGTGGCAGGTCCCGACGGCGCCGTAATCGGCAGGGTCAGCCTGGAGGGGTTGGCCAAACGCGCGGCCGGTCCAGCCTGATGCCGAAGCTCGCCACTCTCATTCGCATCGCGGTTTTCCTGGTTCTCGTCGCGTTCCTGCTGCAGCCCCATTGGTTCGAGCCGCTGCTGCGGCCGCTGGTGCAGGACAACGCCCCTGTCATCTACAACCAGGGAAGCCTGCTGCACCTGACGTTCTTGCATCTGCGCACGGTGGCGCTGGCGGTGGCAGCGGCCGCGCTGGTTGCGCTTGCGCTTGCCATTCTCGTCACACGCGCGTCCGGAGCAGAATTCCTGCCGCTGTCGCGCAGCCTGGTGAATATCGGTCAGACCTTTCCGCCCGTCGCGGTTCTTGCGCTCGCTGTTCCGATCTTCGGTTTCGGCGAAAAGCCGACGCTGATCGCGCTTTTTCTCTATGGCCTGCTGCCGATTTTCGAGAATGCGCTGACGGGGCTGACGACCTTGCCTTCGTCCGTCATGGAGGCGGCGCGCGGCGCCGGCATGACCAGCGGCCAGCGGCTTCTCAAGGTGGAGTTGCCGCTGGCGATGCCGGTGATCCTGGCGGGTATCCGGCTTTCGGTCGTCATCAGCCTGGCAACCGCCACGATCGGATCGACGGTCGCCGCAAAAACACTCGGCGAAGTAATCATCGCCGGGCTGCAATCGAACAACCTTTCCTTCGTCGTCCAGGGCGGCCTGATCGTCGCAACGCTTGCGGTGCTTTTGCACGATGGGTTGCAGGCGGCGGAGCGGAAGCTTGCCGCGCGGATGGGGCGCTAGGCGCAGGCGGTGGAGATGCGCAACCGGGCAATCGGCCGGCTGTCTCAGCAAACTGCCGTTACCCGTGTTAGGATGGCCGATGCTCTACCGCGGCGCCAAAAGTCCTGTTGTCAGGGACATGGGTGGATTCAAGGTCAGGCTCAACATGCCCGGCTGGCTGTTGCCATGGCCGCGCGACCATGGCTACGGACCGCTCGCGATGGTCGCCGAAACGATATTGGATCCTGGCAGGCTGGTCGCCATGCACGAGCACAGGAACGACGAGATCCTGTCATGGGTGCCGGAAGGGGTCATGCGCCACGACGACCGGGCGACCGGCAGACTGGTCACCGATCGCGCGCATCTGATGGTGATGAACGCCGGGCAAAGCTTCTGGCATTCGGAGGAAACCTTGTCTGGTGATCCTCCGCTGCGCATGCTGCAAATTCTCGTGCGCCCCCACAGCGTCGATCTCCCGCCAAACATTCAGTACGGTCCGATCGAGCCGGCGCCCCTCAATTGCTGGCGGCATCTCGTTGGGGCCGAGGGGGAGGGAGCGCCATTCTACGTGCGCAACGCCATCGATTTCTTCGATCTCAGGCTCGAGGCGACGGCAAAGGTGGCGTTTCCCCGGAAGGAGGGGAGGCACCTTTACTTCTATGTGTTCTCCGGTTCGGTGGAAGTCGGGGGCGTCCGGTTTGACGAGGGAGATCAGGGGCTCCACCAGTCGGACGGACCATTGGACCTCGTCGGCATCGGCAACGCGCTGATCGTCGCGTTCCTGATCGATCCGCGGGCGCCGGCAGCGCGCAAGGGGACGGTCGGCGATCATCCCAAGATCCCGTCACCCGTTCTGGCGCGGACCTTGCTGACACTGCTACGCTTGCGCGATCGTCTCCGACGGAGGAGCTAAGTGGATCAGCGACCCCTCACGCAACGTGCAGTGGTCTGGACCGCTTTCCTCCTGCCGTAGAGTTGCGATGCGTGCACCCTTCTTGGTTGTCTGTAGAATGCCTGCTTTGTCGGCATTTGCCTGAGATATGAAAATGAATTTCACAATTTTACAAAATATGCGGATTTGAGTTGACGGCCTGAAAAAACTGTCCCAGTCTGCGAAAATAAATTACGCCAAAAGGCAGGGGAACAGGACGAGCATGAAAGTTGGCATCATCGGACTCGGATTCCGTTTGGGTTATCTCGGCTATGTCTTCAAGGCCATGGACGAGAGCTTCGAAATCGCCGGATACGTCGATCCGAACCCGGCCGGTCTGGTCCCGCTCACCGAAAAAGGCATCTCGCCTGGCAAGGCCTACGCGACGCCCGAAGAGCTGATCGCCAACGAGAAGCTCGATCTCCTGATGATCGGCTCGCCCAACCACATGCACCTCGACCACATCCGGATCGGCCTTGAAGCCGGCCTGAAGGTCTTCAGCGAAAAACCGATCGTCACGACGATCCAGGAAAGCCTGGAACTCGCAGCGCTGATGGCGAAGTTTGGCCATGAACGGCTGATGGTCGGTCTCGTGCTGCGCTACGCGCCGATGTACCGCGACCTCCGCCGGGCGCTTGCCGAAGGCAAGCTAGGGCAGGTGGTCTCGATCGAGGCTTCCGAGCATATCGAGCCCTACCATGGCGCCTTCTTCATGCGCGACTGGCGCCGCTACGAGCGCTATTCCGGCAGCTTCATGCTGGAGAAATGCTGCCACGACCTCGACCTCTACAACGGCGTCGTCGGAGCCCGGCCGGAACGCGTCGCAAGCTTTGGCGGCCGCAAGAGCTTCATCCCTGCCAACGACCCGGCCCGCGAAGGCATCAACGACCTCGAACTGTTCCATCGCAAGCCGAGCGGATGGATGGGGTCCGACAAGGTCTTCGACAGCGACGGCGACATCATCGACTACCAGGTGGCGATCGTCGAATACGCCAACGGCGTCGGCATGAACTTCCACACCAATCTCAACGTGCCGGATCAGTTCCGCCGCTTCTGCATCATGGGCTCGCGCGGCATGGCCGAGGGCGATTTCATCCGCGGTTACTTCGACGTGCACGAGATGCTGACCGGCAAGAAGGTCATCGAGAACAAGTATAAGGCCACCGAACTGTCGCAGCACTATGGTGCCGACGAGCAGATGGCGACCGACATCATCGGCCACGTCCGCGACGGCCGACCTCTGCCGGTTTCGACGCGCGATGCGCTGGAAGCCGGCATTCTGGCGCTCTCCATGGACGAGGCTCGGCGCAAGAAGAGCGTCATAGACCTCCGGCCCATATGGGACCGTTTCGACGAAGCCCTGCATTCCCGCGCGGCGTAAGGGGAGGCGACGGATGAGTGTTCAACGCAGCACAGTCATCTTCGCCTGGATCCTGCTTCTTCCTGCTGTTCTTTACGTCACGGTGATCGTCGCCTATCCGCTGGTCGACACCTTCATCCTGTCGTTTACGGACGCGTCGCTGAAGAAGACGACCAATTGGGTCGGCTGGACCAACTACGACAAGATCTTCAACGAGACCTTCGCCGAGGTCATCTTCCGGACCTTCATCTGGACGTTCTTTTCGGTGTCGATCAAGATGATCATCGGCGTTTTCGGCGCAACGATGCTGAACGCGGCCGTTCCCGGCCGGGCGCTTTTCCGTCTGCTCACCATGCCGCCATGGATCGTGCCGATGGCCATCGGCATCTTCATGTGGGGCTGGATGTACAACGGCCAGTTCGGGATGATCTCCGGCGTGCTGCAGAACATGGGGTTGTCGAACGGGCCGATCGCCTTCCTCGCCCGCGGAGAGACTGCCTTCTGGGCGACGATCATCACGGACGTGTGGATCGGCGTGCCGCTAGTGACGCTCTATATGCTGGCAGCCATGCAGGCGATCCCGCAGGATCTCTATGAGGCCGCGTGGACCGATGGGGCAGGGCGTTTCTATCGCTTCCGCCGCATCACGTTGCCTCTGCTCGTGCCGTCGCTGATCACCATGTCGATGCTGTCGCTGATCGCGACCTTCAACTCGTTCGATATCATCTGGATCCTCACCCAGGGTGGACCCAACGGTGAGACGACGACGATGATCATCGACACCTATCGCACCGCGATCGGGTCGAAGAAGTATGGCGAAGGGGCAGCGCGCGCCGTGCTGATCTGCATCTTCCTGTCGATCTTCTGCTTTGCCTATTTCCGGGTGACGAGCCGCCTTTCTCAGGGGGAACAGAAATGAGCCAGCCTGCCCTGATCAATCGCTACCGCTGGTACGAGCTTGTCGGAATCTATGCCGGTATCTTCGTGTTCCTGTGCTTTATCCTGGCGCCCTTCGTCGAGGGCTTTCTGGTGTCGCTGAAGCCGCTCGGGCTGCTGTTCTCGTCACCCTATCGCTTCTGGCCGGAAAACGGCTCGTTCGCCGCCTACTTTACGATGTGGGAGAGCGTGCCGGGCTTTGCCCGCTACATCTTCAATTCCTTCTTCATCTCCACCATCGTCACGGCCATCGTGCTGGTGCTGGTCATACCCGCTGCCTATGCCTTCGCCCGCTTCAACTTCCGTGGCGCCGGCGTGCTTTTGGGGGCATTCCTTGCCGTCAACATGTTTTCGGGCGCGGTGCTGCTGATCCCGCTCTTCCGGCTGATGCGCACCTTCGGCGTCCTCAACACCTATCTGGCCATGATCGTGCCGGGCGTTGCCTTCCTGATCCCGTCGGCGATCTGGCTGTTGCGCACCTACATGATGCGCATCCCGCGTGAACTGGACGAGGCCGCCTTCGTCGACGGAGCCAGCCACTTCTATACGCTGCGCCGGGTGATCCTGCCGATCGCCATGCCCGGCATCACCGTGGTGGCGATCACCACCTTCATCGGCGCCTATGCTCAGCAGTTTATCTACGCGCTGACCTTCAATTCCAAGAGCGAATACATGCCGCTTCCTGTCGGGCTGTTTGCCTATTTCGGACGCCAGGAAGTGGTCTGGAACGAACTGATGGCGGCAAGCTTCGTCGGCATCGCGCCGGCCGTCGTCGTGATCTTCCTCTTGCAACGCTATCTCGTCAGCGGGCTCACCGCGGGCGCGGTGAAACAATAAGACTTAAGTCAACCACCAGAGAACGGGAGCATAAAAACGTGTCTATTCAATTCAAGACGGGGGTGCTCGCCCTTGCCCTGCTCGGCTCGACCGCGCTGGGCGCCGTGACCGCCAAGGCGGCCGACCAGGAGATCAGCTGGATCTACTGCGGCGACACCATGGATGCGGTCCACCAGAAGTACATCAAGCAGTGGGAAGAGAAGAACCCGGGCTGGAAGGTAACGCCTGAAGTCGTCGGCTGGGCCCAGTGCCAGGACAAGGCAACGACCCTTGCCGCCGCCGGCACACCGGTCGCCATGGCCTATGTCGGGTCGCGCACGCTGAAGGAATTTGCACAGAACGACCTTATCGTTCCCGTGCCGATGACGGACGACGAAAAGAAGACCTACTACCCCAACATCGTCGATACCGTGACCTTCGACGACAACCAGTGGGGCGTTCCGATCGCCTTCTCGACCAAGGCGCTCTACTGGAACAAGGACCTGTTCAAGCAGGCCGGCCTCGATCCGGAAACGCCGCCGAAGACCTGGGCTGAAGAGATCGAATTCGCCAAGACGATCAAGGAAAAGACCGGCATTGCCGGTTACGGCCTGCCGGCCAAGACCTTCGACAACACCATGCACCAGTTCATGCACTGGGTGTACACCAACAACGGCAAGGTCATCGACGGCGACAAGATCGTCATCGACAGCCCGCAGGTGCTCGCAGCGCTGCAGGCCTACAAGGACATCACGCCTTTCTCTGTTGAAGGCGCCACCGCCTACGAACAGAACGAAATCCGCGCCATCTTCCTTGACGGCAAGGTCGGCATGATCCAGGCGGGCTCGGGTGCCGCAACGCGCCTGAAGGAAACCAAGGTCAACTGGGGCGTAGCACCGCTGCCGCTCGGCCCGGAAGCAAAGGGCGAGGGCACGCTGCTCATCACCGACAGCCTGGCGATCTTCAAGGGCTCGGGCGTTGAGGAGAAGGCGATCGAATTCGCCAAGTTCATCACCTCGCCAGGACCGCAGGGCGAATACGAGCTTCAGGGCGGCGCTGGCCTGACGCCGCTGCGTCCGTCGCCGATGGTCGATGAGTTCGTCAAGAAGGATCCCTATTGGAAGCCGTTCATCGACGGCATCACCTATGGTGGTCCCGAGCCGCTCTTTACCGACTACAAGGGCTTCCAGAACGTCATCATCGAGATGGTTCAGTCGGTCGTGACCGGAAAGGCTGAGCCGGCCGACGCCTTGAAGAAGGCGGCTTCCAGCCTCGAAGAGTACAAGTAAGGCCACCGGGGCCGCGCGCCGACAAGATCGGTTCGCGGCCCCACCTAACTCTGCTATAAATGAGCCGCTTCTCGCCGGTGGCCGGAGACAGTTTCTTGGGACAGCTCAATCTCAATCGGGTTCAGAAATTCTACGGGACGTTCGAGGTGCTGAAAAGCATCGACCTCGAAGTCAGGAACGGTGAGTTCGTCGTTTTCGTCGGGCCCTCCGGTTGCGGCAAATCGACCTTGCTCAGGATGATCGCTGGTCTCGACGAGACCAGCTCGGGGGACATCCTGATCGAGAACAAGCGCGTCAACGATCTGCCGCCGGTCAAGCGCGGGATCGCCATGGTCTTCCAGTCCTACGCGCTCTATCCGCACATGTCGGTCTTCGAGAACATCGCCTTTCCGCTTCGCGTGGAAAAGATGGCCGAGGAGAAATTGAAAGCCAAGGTGGAGCATGCCGCGCGCATCCTGCACCTGGACCAGCGGCTGCAGCAGAAGCCGGGCATGCTTTCGGGTGGCCAGCGCCAACGTGTCGCGATCGGGCGGGCGATCGTGCGCGAGCCGAAGATCTTCCTATTTGACGAGCCGCTCTCAAACCTCGATGCGGCCCTTCGGGCCGACATGCGCATCGAACTGGCGAAACTGCACCGGCAACTGAAAGCAACGATGATCTACGTCACGCACGACCAGGTCGAAGCGATGACGATGGCGGACCGGATCGTCGTTCTCAATGCCGGTGAGATTGCCCAGACCGGCGCGCCGCTCGAGCTCTACCACAAGCCGGCCAATACCTTCGTTGCCGGCTTCATCGGCAACCCGAAGATGAACTTCCTGCCGGTCACCTGCAAGGGCGTCAGCGATGCCGGCGTCGAGGTCGATTACAAGGGGCAGACGGCGGTCATCCCCGTCACCCCGCAAAGCGGCCTTGCCGGGCGCACGCTGACGCTTGGCGTGCGGCCGGAGCATATCATGCTCGGGTCCGGCGACCTGACCCTCAAGGTGACGCCAACGGTCATCGAACGGCTCGGCGCCCATACGGTCGCCTATGCGGCTATCGGTGGTGAGGGCGAGAACTTCTGTGCCATGCTGCCGGGAACAGCAGCTGTGCGACCGGAGGAGACCATCCAGACAGGCATCAAGGCAGTCGATTGCCACCTGTTCGACGAGGCTGGCCTCGCGCTCGAACGTCGCGTCGAGTTGACCGACATCGATATGGGCGTGCTCGACCCCGCGGCTGCCTGACGTCGTCGAAGCCAGGATCATGGTCGCGGCCAATCAGGGCGCGGCCAGTGTTTGGCCGTTGTGGCTGGATATCCGGCAGCTCTACCTGTAAGGATTGCCGGTCGCCGACGCCCTCTATTCAAAGGCGATCAAGCGCACTTGGATAGAGCATCATGACGCTTGGCCGCTATACGGAACTTCCCCATCTGGCCGACGCCAATGCCGGGATCGAAGCCGTCTGGGCGTCTGTCAGTCGCAACGAGGGCAGCTACCGGGTCCTGCCGGATGGGCGATGCGACATCATCCTCCGATTTGCGCTGAACGCCCTGCCACTCCGCGAGCTGACGCCGATCGTGACCGGTCCAACCACGGGCTATTGCGATGTTCCGCTGGAACCCGGCGCCGCCTTCGTCGGCGTGCGCCTGCGACCTGGCCATTTCCAGAGAATTCTGGGCCTGGAGCCGATCCGGTTGCACGGTGACGCCCTGATCGGCGCAGCGGTTCTGGGTCAATGGCCCGACATGGCCGCCCTTTGCGTGCCGGCATCGGACCAGCAGGAGCTTGCCGGCCGCCTGGTGCGGTTTGTCCGCAAGCGTGATGCCGAGAGCGACTTTGAAGTGGCGCCGCTCGGCCGCAACATCATAAGCGCGCTGCACGCCTCGGGCGGGCGGCTGCGCATCGCCGAGCTTGCCGCGATGCACGGTGTCTCCGAGCGCACCGCCAGACGCGTTCTCCTTCGCGCAACTGGGCTCACGCCGAAGGCGTTTGCCGCCATCATCCAGTTCCATCGCGCCTTGCGGCTGTTGCGGGATCACCATCTCAGTCCTGCGGATGCCGCGTTCGAAGCCGGTTTCGCCGACCAATCCCACATGACCCGGGTCTTCCGGCGCCTGGGCGGGTTCTCGCCGGCGCGCTTGCCCGAAGTCACACTGGTGACGATCTCGGACTGATGTCCGAATTGTTCAAGATCAGAGCCTGGCAATGAATGATGATCGCCCGTAACCGTTCGCGCTGCTTCGGGTAGCGCGCTTAGCGCGTTGCCGACTTCGGCGGCGAGTAACCCTTGGAGACGAACCATGGCCGTCCGTTTCGGATACACAATCCTCTATGTTCCCGATGTGCCGGCAACGGTCTCGTTTTATGAGGCTGCCTTTGGTCTGAAGCGCAGGTTCGTACACGAAAGCAGCCTCTATGCGGAGATGGAGACGGGTGTGACGGCTCTGGCCTTTGCCAGCGAAACCATGGCGGAGCTGAATGGTCTTGCTGTTCGCGCGAACCGCAGGAGCGATCTTGCCGCCGGGTTCGAAATCGCGCTGGTCTGCTCTGCACCGCACGAGGCCTATGAAAAGGCTGTTTCGGCCGGAGCATCGCCGGTGAAGCCGCCGGAAGAAAAGCCGTCGGGGCAAGTGGTCGGCTATGTTCGCGATCTCAACGGCTGCCTTGTCGAACTCTGTTCCGCCACGCCCGCCTAGCCGCCCGGCCCGACCACGCAACCCACGAACGCCATGACTCAGGAGGAGCCCACCTGTGCGCCCGACCACTGCCTCGCCCTGCATCACGACCACCCAGATCGCCGCGTCGCGAGACTTCTATCAGACATATTTCGCCGCACGGCTGACGTTTGACTGCAGCTGGTACATCAGCCTGGAACTCGGCCAAGGCCTGTCCCTCCAGTTCATGGAACCGCAACAGGGGCAGCCTGTGTGCAACACCGAAGGCCTCACCTACAATTTCTGCGTCGCAGACGTCGACGGCGAGTATAGCCGGATCAGGGCAGCAGGCCTTGCCCCGGCGTTGCCGATCGAGGATCACCCATGGGGAGATCGTGGCTTCGCCGTAAAGGATCCGAACGGTGTCCTGCTCTATATCTACTCGAATCGCGAACCCGCGCCGGAGTTCAAGCCGTTTGTCATCGCTTCGGGTGCGGCATGATGGATGACCGGATCCAGACCCTTCTGCGGGAGATCGAGCTTCATCGCGGCGATCAGTTCGTGATCGTCACCCGACTACGGGAAATCGCGCTTGCCTCGGGTCCTGCAGTCACCGAAGAGGTAAAGTATGGCGGCATCCTGTTTTCGTCCAAGGACAGCTTCTGCGGCGTCTTTTCCTACGCCCAACACGTGACGCTGGAGTTTAGCCGGGGCGCCGCTTTGCCCGATCCACATGCCGTCCTGGAGGGTTCAGGCAAGCTTCGCCGCCACATCAAGCTCCTGGGCCCGGCGGATATAGATGAGAAACAAGTCGCGCTATACATCAAGATGGCTCGCGAGGCTGCCGATCGCTGAAGGGTCGGTTGCGCCCGGCGACGGTGCCGCAAACCTCAGGCCGCGCCCTTCTCGGTTCCGTGCGGGTTGTCGACCTTCGGCCAGATGTTCTTCGGCGCGCGCTTGTAGTCGGTCTTGGCGGGATTGTTCGGGTAAGGCGTGCCGGCCGAACAATAGAGGATTTCGGACGCGATCTTGGAGAACGAGGCGTAGAAGTGGTTGGTCGACTTGATGACCAGGATCTTCTTGCTTGTCGGGTCGATGCCCATTACCGAAAACAGGCTTGGATCGAAGCTCTGCGCGCGGGTCGAGTTGAGGATGATGTCGATGCCTTTGAAGCGAATGTGGGCCGCATCGCCGAAGGGGGCGAAGCTCTCGCCGAAGCGCATCTCGGCGTCGCGCACCAGCTTGACCACCTTGACCGTGCCATCGACCGGATTGCCGGTTCCCGGCGCCGACTTGGCGCCGAAGCGCAAGGGGATGTCGGCGCCTTCGCCGGCCGCCATGCAGATCTGCACCGCCATCGGGTCCCAGATCGTGCCGACCGCAACGTCGGTTGCGCCGCGAGCCAGCAGTTCTTCGAGCAGAACTGTCGCGTCGCCGGCCGTACCACCGCCCGGGTTGTCCCAGACATCGGCGATGACGACGGGACCTTTGGTTGCTGCGAGTGCCTCATCGACCGCCTGCCTCTCGTCGATCTGCGGCATGATGAAGGTGCCGCGGTGGGAGAAGAGTTCCAGACCCAATTCCCGTGCGAGGCTCGCGCCTTTCTCCGGCTTGCCGTCGGTGACGGCGAGCAGCTTCGTTCCCATTTCCGGGACGTCGCCTGCCATGAAGCCGTGGATCACGGAGAGCGAAAGCACGTCTGCGTCTTCCTTCTCGATCCGCATCAACTTGTCGACGAAGGAGCGCATCGGATCGCGAGATGTCGGGTAGACGTCGATCATGCGACAGTCGAAGATCGACATGACGGGCGTGATGCGGCCTTCGAGCGTGTCGACAGCGATCTTCCAGAGGTCCTCGGCGCGGTCGACGAAGTCGGTGTGCGGGAATTCCTTGAAGTAGACGAAGAAGTTCGATGCGGCGGCGCGGTTGGCCGTCAGGTGGCTGTGGGGATCAAGCTCGGCGCAGACGAGGATATCGGGACCGACGATCGCACGGACGCGCGTCAGCAGGTCGCCTTCGGGGTCTTCGTAGCCGTCGGCGACCATGGCGCCGTGCAGGCCGAGCACCACGGCATCGACGGGCATGGCGGCGCGCAACTGGCCGAGGATCTCGTCGCGCAGGCCCTCATAGGTCTCGCGGTTGACGAGGCCAGCCGGGTCCGCCCAGGTCGCGGTTCCCTCGATCAGTTCCCAGTCCTTCTCAACGCAGACGCGCCGGCCGACGGTGATCGGCGCCGTGCAAAGCGTCGGTGTTTCCGGGTGTTCTCCCGGCGGGGCGTAGAGCGAGGCTTCGAAGGCCCGGCGGTCGATGCAGATCGGGGAGAAGGTATTGGTCTCGGTCGCAAGCGCCGCTGTGAAGATCCGCAATGCCGTTGCCTTTTCTATTGCGTCACGCCTGCAGCGCCGCTCATCCGGCCGGATGTGCTAAGGTCGCTGCGGGCTCTAAGTCTGGCGCATGATTTTTCCCGGATGCATGGCGATCCAGGAAACTACGCGGAAGCCGCGCCCATCGGGTTCGGCAGGTAGCCGGTAAAGCCGGCAATCTTCCAGCGTCCTTCGTGCAGACGGCAGTAATAGACCGTCTGCCATTTCAGGATGTCGACGCTGCCGTCCGTCTTCTTCAGGCTGCCATCGAACTTCTTGCGCGCCAACGCCTGGTCACCGTTGATCTCGATGTCCTCGAGCGTCGTCGTGGTGAAGATCGCCGTGCGCGGGTCTTCGGCGAAGCTCTGTGTCGCGAAATCCTGCGCCTGGCGCAGCCACTCTTCGCGATAGGCGGCCAGCGACGGGAAGGTCAGCCGCCAATTGTCCGGATTGGTTTCGCGGCGGCCGTCGATGCCGATGAAGCTCTCCCCGACGAAATCGTCTGCAACCATCGACCAGTCGGCTGCCAGAAAGGCAGTGATGTCGCGGGAGACCAGCATCTCCCAGATCGAGTGGCGTGCAGCATCGGAAGAGGGGAATGGATTGAGAAAAGGATCCCGCATATTCGCGCCCTGGATTGAAATTCTTTTCATGAATGGCGTTTTTCGCTAGCCAAATTCGGCTTTCTATGGTCACTTGTCAACGATCAAAGAAAATAATTTGCAAGAAGGCTCATGATGACGATCAAGCGCTATGGTGCGGAACAGGTCGGCGCTGGCGGCAAACCTTTGCCCTTCGCGCGCGCTGTCGAGGCGGACGGCTGGCTCTATGTCTCTGGTCAGGTTGCCATGGAAAACGGCGAGATCATCGAGGGCGGGATCATCCCCCAGACCCACAAGACGATCGCCAATGTGATGGCCATCCTGACGGAAGCCGGCTACGGTCCGGAGCATGTGGTTCGTTGCGGCGTCTGGCTCGACGATCCCAGGGATTTCTGGACATTCAACAAGATCTACCAGGAGTATTTCGGTGCTCATCCGCCGGCGCGGGCCTGCGTCCAGTCGTCGATGATGGTCGATTGCAAGGTCGAGATCGACTGCGTCGCCTATAAGCCGAAAGAAGGCTGATCCTGGAGCGGGAGCGGTTTTCTGCCCGCATCCCGCTCTCACTCGTGATCCGAAGCAAGGCATAAGCGGGCGATGGACATCTTCGCGACATTGCAGGAAGAAAAGGGGCGGCTCTCCCAGTCGGAAAACCGCATCGCCGATATTCTCCTGAACGATTTCGAGTTCGCGGTAAACGCCTCCATCATCGAGCTCGCGAGCAAGGCGGACGTTTCGCCGCCGACCGTCACCCGCTTCTGTCGGCGGTTGGGTTGTGACAGCTTCTCCGACTTCAAGGTGCAGCTCGCGCGGACCGCCTATATCGGCATGCGCTACCTGAAGCCCGAGCCGAAGAGCCGGGAGACCGGCGATGTCGCCCAGGACATCATCACCAAGTCGCAGAACGCGCTGTTTCTTCTGCATCGCTCGCTCGATCTCGCCGCGATCGAGCAGGCGGTCGAGCGGATTGCCTCAGCGGAAATGATCTACGCCTTTGGTTCCGGCGGCAATTCGTCGATGATCGCCGGCGAGCTTCAAAACCGGCTCTTTCGTTTCGGCCTGCGCATCACATCGAGCTCGGATCACAGCATGCAGTTGATGATGACGGCGGCGGCCCGGCCGACGGACGTGCTGATCGGCTCCTCCTTTTCCGGCCGCAACGCCGAACTCGTGCGCGCCTTCACGCTTGCGCGCGAACTGAAAGTGCCGACCATCGCGCTGACGCAGAGCGGCAGCCCGGTGGCCACCGCTGCCAGCATCACCGTTCCGGTCGATCTGCCCGAGGGCAACAATATCTACCGCCCCACCTCCACCCGCATCGCCTATCTGGCGCTGCTCGACATCCTCTCCAGTCTCGTCGCTTATCGGGTTCAGCCGCAGGCGACAGCCACACTTCGGCGCATCAAACAGCAGCTGGTGACCCACCGCGACGGTGACGACCGCCAGTTGCTCGGAGACTGACGTGCCGCGAAAGGTCAACGCATGACGCAATCTCTCGCGATCGTCACCGGCGCCGCCGGCGATATCGGCCGTGCTATCGCCCGCAAGCTTGCCGACGACCATGACGTGGTTCTGCTCGTCGACATCGATGCGGAGGCCGCCGAAAAGGCAGCGCGGGCGCTTGGCGACGGCAAGCGCTTCGTCGCAGTCGCCTGTGACGTCACCAATGCCGAAAGCGTGGCGGCGATGGCAGCGAAGGCCGCAGAGAAGGGCGCTGTCCGCACCCTCGTCAACAATGCTGGTGCTGCCCGTGCCGTCAGCCTGCACGACACGACGCCGGAGATCTGGCGCATGGACAATGCGCTGAACCTCGAGGCGGCCTTCCTCACTTTTCGCGCCGTCGAGGACATGCTGAAAGAGACCCACGGCTCGGTCGTCAACATCGCCTCGGTCAACGGCATGAACGTCTTCGGCCATCCGGCCTATAGCGCCGCCAAGGCCGGGCTCCTGCACCTGACCCGGCTGATTGCGGTCGAATACGGCAAGTTCGGCATCCGCTCGAATGCGGTGGCACCCGGCACGGTTCGCACCCAGGCCTGGGAGGCGAGGGCGGCATCGAACCCGGATGTCTTCGAAGAGGCGCGCCGCTGGTATCCGCTGCAGCGCATCGTCAATCCGGATGACGTCGCCAATGCCGTGCATTTTCTCGCAGGCCCGCTCGCGGCCGCCATTTCGGGCGTCTGCCTGCCTGTCGATTGCGGCCTGACCGCCGGACAGGCTGAGTTGGCCCGCACGTTCTCGCAATCAAACCACTACTGACATAGAGCATTCTGGAGGAAGAGCATGCACCCGGTTTCCTACCGTCTCGAGGCGTCTTGGCAGCCGGATGGCGGGCCGTTCGGGCGGTTTACCTTCACGCTGTTCAATTTCTCCGGCGCGCCACTTTCCGGCTTCAGTATCGTCTACACCTCGCTCACCCGGGTGATCGATCCCAAGGCCTGCGACAATGCCGTGTTCCTGCGCCGTAACGCCAATTTTCACGAATTCGCGCCGCCTGCGGGGCTGACGATCGAAAACGGCGGGAGCTGGACCTTCACCGTCAGCGGCCTGCACCGCAACGCGCGCCACTGCACCGACGGTGCCAAGTCCGCCTATCTGACGCTTGCCGATGGTGGTCACGTGCCGGTCGCTGTCTCCGATCTGTTGCTTGAAAATGCCGTCAGTGAACCGCCGCCGGTGCGGCTACCGGACGGCAAGCTCGATCAGCCCTATGCGTTGCAGCCCTGGCCAGCGAAGCTTGAGCTTCGTCCTGGAGACGGTTTTCCAGTGGTGCTCTATCCGGCGGTCGGCTCGACGGGCGAGGATGTCGCTGCCATCGATACGGTTCTGGCGATGTACCATCGGCTGTTCCCTGCGGGCCACGCCCCCTTCAGCCTGGCAGCCTCGAAGCAGGGGCGGGCGATTGTCTTTACCGCCGACGCTGGTCTTAAGGCTGAGGCCTATCGGCTCGACTTCTCTGAGACCGAAATCCGGCTTAGCTTTGGCGGCAGCGCCGGCCGGCAATATGGTTTGACCAGTCTGGCCCAGCTTCTGGATGGGGCACGCAACCATCCGGAAAAGTTCCGCTTTCCGGCGAGCGGCAAAATTTCGGATGCGCCGCGTTACAGCTGGCGCGGTTGCCATCTCGACGTCTCCCGCCAGTTCTACCCGACGGCGGATGTGGCGCGGCTGATTGACATTCTCGCCTGGTTCAAGCTCAACGTTTTCCACTGGCACCTGACCGACGACGAGGCCTGGCGCCTGGAGATCAAGGCCTACCCGCAGCTGACGACGCTTGGCGTCCTGCGCGGGCCGGATGAGCCGCTTCTGCCGCAGCTTGGTAATGGCGCTGAGCCTGTCGGCGGCTTCTACAGCCAAGCGGACGTGAGGGCGATCGTCGCGCAGGCGACGGCGCTGCATGTCGATGTCGTGCCGGAGATCGATATCCCTGGCCATAGCACGGCGACCTTGGTGGCGCTGCCGGATCTGACAGACGGTCAGGAGGCCCCGGAGAGCTACCATTCGGTTCAGGGCTATCCCAATAACGCGCTCAACCCGGCCGTTGCCTTTACCTACGAGTTTCTGGAGAAGGTCCTCGACGAAATGGTCGAGCTTTTCCCGAGCGCCTACATCCATATCGGCGGCGACGAAGTGGCGAACGGTTCTTGGCTCGCTTCGCCGCTGGCCAAGAAGCTGATGGAGCAGGAGGGCATCTCCGGCACCTTCGCGCTGCAGTCCTATTTCCTGAAGCGGGTGAAGCAGATGTTGACGGCGCGTGGCCGCAAGCTCGCCGGCTGGAACGAAGTGGCGCATGGCGGCGGTGTCTCGACCGAAGATACGCTGCTGATGGCCTGGGAGCGGCCGGAGGTCGGCATCGAGCTCGCCCGCGAAGGCTATGACGTGGTGATGACCCCCGGCCAGGCCTATTACCTCGACATGGCGCAGGCCGATGCCTGGCAGGAGCCAGGTGCAAGCTGGGCCGGCACGGCGACACCCGCCCACACCTACGGCTACGAGGCCGAGGGCGAATTCCCGGACGAGCTGAAGGCCCGCCTCAGAGGCGTGCAGGCGTGCATCTGGTCCGAGCATTATCTTTCGCGCGGCTACTTCAACCGGCTCGTCTTCCCGCGGCTTCCGGCGATCGCCGAGGCGGCATGGACACCGAAGTCGGCGAAGGACTGGCTGCGCTTTGCGGCCATCGCGCCGCTCAGCCCGAACCTCTGAGAGGAACGCTCATGCGCATCGCCGTTGGTGGCATCCATACCGAATGCAGCACCTATTCGCCTGTTCTGATGACAGAGGAAGATTTTCGCGTTCTGCGCGGCCAAACGCTGCTGGACGCCGAGTACTTCAGTTTCATGAAGGCCGAGGGTGTCGAGCATCTGCCGCTTTTGCATGCCCGCGCCGTGCCCGGCGGCCCCGTGTCGCGCCCAACCTACGACGCCTTCAAGGCCGAGTTCCTCGAAATGCTGCGTGACGCGCTGCCGATCGACGGGCTTTATCTCGCCATGCATGGCGCCATCAAGGTCGACGGGATGGACGACGCCGAAGGCGACTGGATCTCCGCCGCCCGCGCTGTCGTCGGTCCCAATTGCCCGGTGGCGGCGAGCTACGACCTGCATGGCAATGTCAGCCAGGAGATCATCGACCAGCTCGATATTTTTGCCGCTTACCGCACCGCGCCGCATATCGATACGCCGGAGACCATGACCCGTGCCTGGTCGATGCTGGTATCTGCGCTGAGAGACGGGACGCGCCCGGGCATCGCCTGGGCACCGGTCCCGGTCCTGCTTCCCGGCGAATGCACCTCGACCGAGGACGAGCCGGCAAAGTCGCTCTACGTGCAACTGCCCGAGATCGATAAGCGGCCAGGCGTTCTCGATGCCAACCTGATGGTGGGCTACGTCTGGGCCGACGAGCCGCGGGCGACCGCCTGTGCGGTCGTAACGGCCACCGACAGGGCGGCGGCCAAACGGGCAGCGGAAGAGATTGCCGCGGGCTACTGGTCGAAACGTCGAAACTTCCGCTTCGGTCCGGTCACCGGACCGCTCAACGAAATGCTGGATATCGCCGAGCGGGCGACGACGACGCCGATCATTCTTGCGGACTCCGGCGACAACCCGACCGGCGGCGGCGTTGGTGATCGCGCAGACGTGCTGAAGGCGCTGCTCGCCCGCGGCTGGCGGGGCGCGTTGATCGCCGGCATCACGGACCTGCCGGCGGTCGAAGCCTGCTTTGCCGCTGGGGTCGGCGAAACGTTGATGCTCAAGATCGGCGGCAGCCTCGATCCGGCAAGCCCCCGTGCGGAGATGCTGGCCGAGGTCGTCACGCTGGATGATCCCGGGCCTGCGAAAGAGCGGCAGGCGGTGGTGCGGGTCGGCGCGATCGATGTCGTTATCGCGGCACGGCGCAGGCCCTACCACAACATCGAGGACTTCCGGCGGCTGGGCCTCGACCCTGAGGCGGTGCGGCTGCTCGTCGTCAAATCGGGCTACCTGTCGCCCGAACTGGCGCCGATCGCCAACCCCAACCTGATGGCCCTGACTGAAGGGGTCGTCAATCAGGACATCCAAGGGCTCGCGAGCCTCCGCCGTCAGCGGCCGGCCTACCCCTTCGATCAGGACTTTTCCTTTGAACCCGTCGCCCGCTTTTCGGCGCGTTGGTCGAGCGGCGCCTGAGACATGCTTCGCACATTTCCTACCCGAGTTTCGGGTAGGGGCTTCCCTCAAAGCACCGCGCGTCGTTCGACGCGCATGGGCGCTGAAACGCCTTAGCCTTCCGCATAACACCGTCCTTAAATCGATCACAATTTAAGCGATTGTGCGATATCCTCCACCCGCTTCGCGGACACATTCTAGCATGACCTCCACCATTCTCAGCGCCATGCGCAACCCGGCCATGCGGATCAGCATGCTGGCAATCTTCCTGTTCGGGTTTGCCGGTGCGGCCACCTCGCCCTACCAGTCCGTCGTCGGCATCAACGAGCTGGGGCTCAGCGATGCCGTCTATTCGCTGCTGATCCTGCTTGCCTCGACGGTGAACGTCATCGTCAGTGTTTCGATCGGCATTCTGGCCGATCGCGTCGGCAACTACCGGCTGCTGATGTCGACGGCGATCTTTTTCGGCGTTGTCGGCTACGGCATCGTCTATGTGCTCCCGCATCAGATGAGCTTCGTCGTTAGCGTCTTGTTGCTGTTGCCGATCTACGGCGCGGTCTACACGCTGCTCTTTGCCAATGTGCGCAGCATCGCCCGGCGGATGAGCGGCCATGACGCCGCCTCGCTCACGACGGGCGCCCGCGCGGCCATATCAGTGTCCTGGGTTCTGGTGCCAGGACTGGTCGGCTTTGCACTCGCCGGCGGCGACAGCATGCTGCCGGCCTATCTGCTCGCCTGTCTCGGCTGCCTCGCCAATCTGCTGATCGTCTATTTTAAACTGCCCAACGAAAGCGGGGCCGACGCATCGCTCGGCAAGCGGCTTTCTTACTGGACGTCTTTTCGGGAGATCCTGGCGCCAGGGATTTTCCTGCGCGTCATCGCCGTTGCGATCATCACCTCGTCGCTGCACGTCAACGCCGCCGTGCTGCCCCTGATCATGACTGACGAGATCGGCGGCAGCGTCACCGATATCGGCATCATCGTTGGGATCGTCGCTTTCCTCGAAGTCGTGTTCATCTTCGTCTGGGCGCGCATCCAGCTGAGCCTTGTTCCATTCAAGGCGCTGGCGCTCGGAACCGCGATCTACATCGGCTACATGGTGCTGCTCGGCTTCTCGACGGCGACCTGGCAGATCTACGCGCTCACCTTGATCAGTGCCTTTGGTGCCGCCGCGTTGATCACGATCCCGATCAGCTACCTCCAGGACCTGATTGCCGACCGCCCGGGCCTCGGAAGCTCATTGCTCGCCGTGAACCTCTTCCTGAGCGGCGGCCTTTGCGCCGGGCTTTTTGCGCTCGGCACGCGGATCAGCGACTATTCGGGCACGGCGCTGCTTGGCGGCGCCGCAGGCCTTGCCGGGCTGGTGCTGCTGCTCGCGCTCGACGGCGATAAAACAGGGAAGAAAACATTCCGCCGCTCGTGAATTAGTCCCAGGGCTCATCGACAAAACTGCAGGTGAACTTTGTCTGGTTGTCCTGGAGACATCTCTTCTTTTGATCGGCGAGGATCATGATCCTCGCGAAGAAGCGCGAAAAGTCGGCCTTGCTGGAGGTAAACGTGGCTATCCCCAAAGCGTGCGCCTGGGCCTGCGCCACGCAGGTCGCCAATTCCTGATCGGGGACATCGCTGTTTGCAACGATGACAGCGCGGTCAAATCGCCCTTCCGCGGAATAGTTCACGGCGGAAGCGCAATTTGGTACGCCAGTTGCTGCAGTATCGTTCAGCAGCCGCTCGTAGTAGGGGTCGAAGCCGAAATCTTCAATTTTGCTGACGTCGACCCGGCCATTCTTGACGACATCCTTTCTGAAGATCACGCCGATGGTGTTTCTTCCGAGGCCCGGTTGGGCCTTGGTCTCAATTCCGGCGGCCATGGCGATCATTTGAATTGTCGAGAAGACCACGTCCCTCTTCTTGGTCTCCCCTTGGCTCATTCCGACGCCAATAAATTCCGGGAAGGCGGTAAAGTGCCGTTCTCCGTTGCGAACAGGGCCGAAGAAACTCACGTTTTGAGCGACCGCAGACGAGGCAACAAAGACGCTCGCAAGAAGCCCCGTGGCAAACATAAGATGTCTAATGGTTCTTCTCCCGTACCCGCCCCAGCGCATGAAGCCTTCTCATAAAAAACCAGCGCTCGCGTGAGCGAACAGAGATGTTCTGCAACGCGTCGCCAGCAATGCGATGGCATCTCGATTTTTCTAGCATTGCTATCAACAGCTGCAAGGCGCCGGAGCGAGGAAGACGCAGTCCTGACGCTAGTCTCATCAAAAAGTGATTGGGGCGCCTTTCGGCGCCCCAATCAGTATGTCCGTGAGTATGTCGGTCGAGAGCGGATCAGTTGCCGAGAATGCCCGGCAGGCGCAGGCCCTTTTCCTTGGCGCAATCGAGCGCAATGTCGTAGCCCGCATCGGCATGGCGCATGACGCCGGTTGCCGGGTCGTTCCAGAGCACGCGTTCGAGGCGCTTGGCCGCATCGTCGGTACCATCGGCGCAGATGACGACGCCCGAATGCTGCGAGAAGCCCATGCCGACGCCGCCGCCGTGGTGCAGCGACACCCAGGTGGCGCCCGATGCGGTGTTGAGCAGGGCGTTGAGCAGCGGCCAGTCCGAAACAGCGTCCGAGCCGTCCTTCATCGCTTCGGTCTCGCGGTTCGGCGAGGCGACCGAGCCGGAATCGAGGTGGTCGCGGCCGATGACGACCGGCGCCTTCAGTTCGCCGTTCTTGACCATTTCGTTGAAGGCGAGGCCGAGGCGGTGGCGATCGCCGAGGCCGACCCAGCAGATGCGCGCCGGCAGGCCCTGGAAGGCGATGCGCTCACGTGCCATGTCCAGCCAGTTGTGCAGGTGCTTGTTGTCGGGAAGCAGTTCCTTGACCTTGGCGTCGGTCTTATAGATGTCTTCCGGATCGCCGGACAGGGCCGCCCAGCGGAACGGGCCGACGCCGCGGCAAAAGAGCGGGCGGATATAGGCCGGAACGAAGCCCGGGAAGGCAAAGGCGTTTTCGAGGCCTTCTTCCTTGGCCATCTGGCGGATGTTGTTGCCGTAGTCGAAGGTCGGGATGCCCATGTCCTGAAAGGCGATCATCGCTTCGACGTGGTCGCGCATCGAGGCGCGCGCGGCCTTTTCGACGGCCTTCGGATCGCTGACGCGCTTCTCCTTCCACTGGCCCATGGTCCAGCCCTTCGGCAGGTAACCGTTGACCGGGTCGTGCGCCGAGGTCTGGTCGGTGACCATGTCGGGACGGATGCCGCGGCGGACCATCTCCGGCAGGATTTCGGCGGTGTTGCCGAGCAGGCCGACGGACTTGGCTTCGCCGTTCTTCGTCCAGCGGGCGATCATCTCCATCGCTTCGTCCAGCGTCTCGGCCTTTTCGTCGAGGTAGCGGGTGCGCAGGCGGAAATCGATCGAGTCCGGGTTGCATTCGACGGCCAGGCACGAAGCGCCTGCCATGACGGCGGCGAGCGGCTGGGCGCCACCCATGCCGCCGAGGCCGCCGGTCAGCACCCACTTGCCCTTAAGGTTGTCGCCATAGTGCTGACGGCCGGCTTCAACGAAGGTTTCGTAAGTGCCCTGAACGATGCCTTGCGTGCCGATATAGATCCACGAGCCGGCCGTCATCTGGCCGTACATGGCGAGACCCTTCTTATCCAGCTCGTTGAAGTGATCCCAGGTCGCCCAGTGCGGCACGAGGTTGGAGTTGGCGATGAGAACGCGGGGCGCATCCTTGTGGGTGCGGAACACGCCGACCGGCTTGCCCGACTGCACCATCAAGGTTTCGTCGTTGTTGAGGTCCTTTAGCGTCTCTACGATCTTGTCGAAATCGGCCCACGTGCGGGCGGCACGACCGATGCCGCCGTAGACGACCAGCTCGTGCGGGTTTTCCGCGACGTTCGGGTCCAGATTGTTCATCAGCATGCGAAGCGGCGCTTCGGTCAGCCAACTCTTGGCATTGAGCGTGGTGCCCTGAGGAGCGCGCACGTCGCGAATATTGTGGCGCGGATTGTTGATGGTCATGCCTCGCTCCCTGTCAGTGTCTTGAGGTCAAATGCGATGGTTTCGATGCGGTTCAGGATCGCACCCAGCGGCTTTCGCAACAGGGCGGATCGTGTGGCGTCGAGCGCGAAAGGCGGCTCTTCGGCGGCGAGATGGGTCGATTGCGCGAGCTCCATCTGGATGGCATGCACGCCGGTTTCCGGGCGGCCATAGTGGCGGGTGGTCCAGCCGCCCTTGAAGCGGCCGTTGAGAATGCTGCTGTAACCTTCCGCAGCGGCAGCGATTGCGGCCGTCGCCTTCTCGATGTCAGGCGCGCAGGTCTTGCCCATGTCGGTGCCGATGTTGAGATCCGGCAGCTTGCCTTCGAACAGGAACGGAATGCGCGAGCGGATCGAGTGGCAGTCATAAAGCACGACCACGCCATGGATCGCCTTGACCCGCTCGATCTCGGCGGCAAGGGCCGCGTGATAGGGCGCATGGAATGACCGGAGCCGTTCGGCGATATCCGCTTCAGTCGGTGCCTCTCCGTCCTTCCAGATCGGCTTGCCGTCGAAGTCCGTTTCCGGGATCAATCCGGTCGTGTTCTGGCCGGGATAGAGGCTGACGCCCTCGGGATCGCGGTTGGCGTCGATCACGTAGCGGTGGAAGGTGGCGCGAACGACGGTCACCTCCGGCAGCAGGCCATGATAAAGTTGATGGATATGCCAGTCGGTATCGGCGAGGATCCGACCGTTATCGTTCAGCCGATCCCAGATCGCAGCCGGCACGTCGGTGCCGGTATGCGGAAAGCCGAGAATGACCGGCGAGTTGCCTTGTCTGACTTCGACGACCGCCATTTCAGGCCTCCAGGCTTGGCAGGATGCCGGCGGAGACGGCGGCGTTCAGACGGCCCGAGGCGATGAGGTCGCCGGCGGCCTTGAGGTCGTTGGCCATGTAGCGGTCCTCTTCGATCGTCGGCGAGACGGCGCGAAGGGCGGCAGCGGCCTTCTGTAATTCAGGGCTCGTGGCGAGCGGCGCGCGGAATTCGACGCCTTGGACGGCGGTCAGTGCTTCGATGCCGACGATTGAGAACAGGTTCTCGGTCATCTGCAGCAGGCGGCGCGCGCCGTGGCAGGCCATGGAAACGTGGTCTTCCTGGTTCGCCGACGTCGGCGTCGAGTCGACAGACGCCGGATGCGAGAGCTGCTTGTTCTCCGACATCAGCGCCGCCGAGGTGACTTCCGCGATCATCAGACCAGAGTTCAGGCCCGGCTTCTTGGCGAGGAAGGCCGGCAGGCCGTAGGAGAGAGCCGGGTCTACGAGCAGCGCGATGCGGCGCTGCGAGATCGCGCCGATCTCGCAGACGGCAAGGGCGATCTGGTCGGCGGCAAAGGCAACCGGCTCGGCGTGGAAGTTGCCGCCGGAGACGACCGAGTTGTCTGAAAGAACGAGCGGGTTGTCGGTGACGGCGTTGGCTTCGGTTTCAAGCACGCGGGCGACCGAGCGCAGCAGATCGAGGCAGGCGCCGTCGACCTGCGGCTGGCAGCGGATGCAATAGGGATCCTGCACGCGCTCATCGCCTTCGATGTGGCTTTCGCGGATTGCCGAGCCGGCAAGCAGCGCGCGGAGAGCCGCGGCCGTATCGATCTGGCCGCGATGACCGCGCAACGTATGGATATCCGGATGGAAGGGCGCTGACGAGCCCATGGCCGCATCGGTCGACATGGCGCCGGTGATGAGTGCCGCCTGTGCGGCACGATGGGCGCGGAAGAGACCGGCGAGTGCCAGCGCCGTCGACGTCTGGGTGCCGTTGATCAGCGCAAGGCCTTCCTTGGCGGCCAGCACCACCGGTTTGAGGCCGGCGGCGGACAGCGCTTCGCCGCCGGACATGCGACGGCCTTCGAAATAGGCCTCGCCGTGGCCCATCATGACTGCGGCCATATGGGCGAGCGGGGCGAGGTCGCCGGAGGCGCCGACCGAGCCCTTTTCGGGAATGACAGGGATGACGCCCTTTTCGAGCATAGCTTCGATCAGCCGCACGAGTTCGAGGCGGACGCCGGAGGCGCCGCGACCGAGGGAGACGAGCTTCAGCGACAGGATGAGGCGAACGACGTTCTCGGCGAGCGGCTCGCCGACTCCGCAGCAATGTGACAGGATCAGGTTGCGCTGCAGCGTTGCAACGTCGGCGCTGTCGATCTTGATCGAGGCGAGTTTGCCGAAGCCGGTGTTGATGCCGTAGACCGGCGCGTTACCGGCGACGATCTCGGCAATGCGGGCGGCAGCCTTGTTGATGCCGGCGTCAAAGGACGGATCGAGGCGGGCCGGCTCGCCGGTCCAGTAAATGGTTTCGAGATCGCGGAGGGGCACGGAGCCCGGGTGTAGAGTGATGGTCATTGACCGATCCTTTGCCCTCTAAAGATGCGTTCATGAAGCGGATTGAAGCCGATGCGGTAGACGAGCTCGGCCGGATCCTCGATGTTCCAGATTGCCAGATCGGCGGATTTTCCGACTTCGATCGTGCCGGTTTCGGCCAGTAGGCCAAGCGCGCGGGCGGCTTCGCGCGTCGCACCGGCAAGGCATTCGGCAACCGTCAGCCGGAAGAACGTCGCCGACATGTTCATGGTGAGAAGCAGCGAGGTCAGCGGCGAGGTGCCGGGATTGCAGTCGGTGGCGATCGCGATACGCGCGCCGGCATCACGCAAAGCCTGGACCGGCGGCAGGCGGTCTTCGCGCAGCGCATAGAAGGCGCCGGGCAAAAGCACGGCGACCGTACCTGATTTGGCCAGGGCCGCAGCCCCTTCGGCGTCGAGATATTCGAGGTGGTCGGCCGAAAGCGCGCCGTAGGAGGCCGCGAGCTTTGCGCCGCCAAGGTTGGAGAGCTGTTCTGCGTGCAGCTTGACCGGCAGGCCGAGTGCCTTGGCGCGGTCAAAGACGCGGGCGATCTCGGCAGTCGAAAACGCGATGCCCTCGCAGAAACCGTCGACCGCATCGACCAGGCCTTCGGCATGGGCGGCGTCGAGGCCGGGCAGCACGACATCGGTGACGTAGTCATCGTTGCGGCCCTTGTAGTCCACAGGCGTTGCGTGTGCGGCGAGATAGCTCGTCATAACGCGCACCGGCCGCAGCGTTTCGAGTTTGCGGGCGGCACGCAGCATGTTGAGCTCGGCCGTGACGTTCAGTCCGTAGCCGGATTTGATTTCGACGGTCGAGACGCCTTCGGCAAGAAGCGTGTCGAGCCGCGGCAGGGTGCTTTCGACAAGCTGGTCGACGGTCAGCGCATTGGTCGCCTTGACCGAGGAAACGATGCCGCCACCGGCACGCGCAATCTCTTCATAGGTGGCGCCTTCGAGGCGCATCTGGAATTCGCGGGCGCGGTTGCCGCCATGAACGAGATGGGTGTGGCAGTCGATGAGAGCGGGCGTCACTACGCGGCCCTCGTAGTCCGTCGCTTCAAGGCTGCGTGCGAGGTCGGCGGGCAGTCCGCTCTCCGGCCCGGCATAGGCGATACGCCCATCGACGACCGCAACGGCCGCATTCTCGACGAGGCCAAGACCGTCAACGGTTTCGCCAAGCGTCACGAGACGCACATTGCGCCAGATGCCGGATGTCTGCCTGCGGGTCGAGAGTTCGTTCATCAGGTCGCCTCCACTGAATATAATGTATATACATATTAATTCGCTCCACAAGGGGAAATTTATGGAGCCTGCGGAAAAGGAAAGGGTGATCGGCCGAGTGAAACAGAACGGGGGCTTTGAGGAGATGACCGTAGAACTCTGATTTCTCGGGAATTTCTCACCCCCGGTTCGTCATCACCGCAGGCAAAAAGAAAAGGCCCCGAGCCATGAGGTTCGGAACCTTTGTCTGTGTCCTTGGAATGGGGATCGCGACGCGTGCCCGCGACCCGAAATCCTGCCGGGCCGCGAAAACAGATCACGCTAAACCGCGTGATCCGCCTTAGTGCGCAGCCGTTCAACCACCTCGACGAAGCGATTTCCGGCAATGTCGAGGCGACCGCTGTTGTCGATCACGCTGACATCCGGGCCTGAGGTCACGTCTGGAGCCTGGCGGCTGAGGCGTCGCAAAACTTCCTCTTCACTTTCGCGACCGCGTTCGGCAAGCCGCTTTGCAAGCACAGGCGTCTCGGCTGTAACAACGACGACGGCGATCTCGCCGAAGGCTTCGCGGAACGCCGGCAGGGCACCACGGCTGCCATTGACGATCGCCGTCATGCCGTCCCTGACATTCCTGAGCACGACGACGGGGATGCCGTATTTCAGCCCATGCGCATCCCAGAAAACGGCGAAGGCGCCGTCCTTCTGCATCTCGACGAACTCGTCTTCCGAGACGCTTTCATGTACCTCACTGCCGGCATCCGACGGACGGGTAATGACGCGGCGGACGAAATGCACGTCGTGACAATCCGCGAAATGCCGGGCGGCAAAGCCCATGACGCTGTCCTTGCCGGCGCCGCTCGGTCCAACAACGACGACAAGCGCGCCGCCCTGGTTGTTCGCGCTCATGCGACACGCCGTCCTTCGCGCCAGACGGAGCGCACGACCGGGATGCCTTCCTTGCGATGGACGCGAGCGATATCGGCGCGAAGGCCGACGCCGATGCGGCCGCGGTCATCGAGACCGACGGTACGCGCCGGCGTCGACGTCACCATGGCGATTGCCTTTGGCAGGTCGACGGCGTCGAGTTCGTCGGAGAGCACGAAGGGGGCGTGGATCAGACTGAAGGGCACATAGTCCGACGACAGCACGTCGAGCACGCCGCGCTCGGCGAGATCGCGGGCGGCGATGTTGCCGGAGTGCGACTTGCCGCGCACGATGTTCGGCGCGCCCATCAGAACGCTGAGGCCCGCGCGGTGCGACGCCTCGGCGGCCTCGAAGCTCGTCGGGAACTCCGCAAGCTTGATGCCGAAGCCGATCGATTCCTCGACGTGGTCGACGGTCGCGTCGTCATGGCTGGCGATCGTGATGCCGCGGGCCGCACAGGCCTCGGCGAGCGCGGTGCGGTGCGGACCGGCATACTTGGCCGACAACGCCTGCTGCCGCTCGACGAAGCGCGCGAATTCTTCGTCCGAGAAGCCGCGCTTGGCTTTGTAGTAGAGCGTGTACTGGTCCATCGTCTGGAACTGGCGCTGGCCCGGCGCATGGTCCATCAGCGAGACGAGCTTGACCTGCGGATCGTTCTGGAAGTCCTCGTAGTGATCGAGCACGTCGGACGTTGAAACTTCGCAGCGCAGGTGGATCAGGTGATCGGCGCGAAGGCGACCCTCTTCCTTGGCCTGGGCCAGCGCGTCGGCCATGCTGCGCATCTCGCCCTTCTGGAAGCCGCCATCCTCGTCGGAGCCGAGACGCAGGCAGTCGAAGACCGTGGTGATGCCGGAGGTGACCACCTGTGCGTCATGGGCCTGGATTGCCGCGATCTTCAGCCAGCGCACGCCCGGGCGCGGCGAGTAGTGGGCTTCGAGGTGGTCGGTGTGCAACTCGATGAGGCCGGGGATCAGATAGTCGCCTTCAAAGTCCTCGCCGCTGGCAACCGTGCCCTCGGAAATGTCGGCAATCTTGCCGTCGCGGATCAGCACCGAACCGTCGAGGATACTATCCTCGAGGACGATGCGGGCGTTGGTCAAAACCTGTTCTTTGCTCATCTCATGCGATCTTTCGTTGGGTGTCGCTGCCGAGCGGCAGCAGGGAGCGGACAGTAAAGGGTGCGCCGCGCTCCGGTTCGACGAAGAGCGCGACTGACGTGACGTGAAGTGGCTTGCCGATATGCTCGGCAAAGGTGGTTTCGAGCGCGGTACGCATCACGCCGCTGGTTTCCGTGGGCACCGGGCCAGTCAAGGTCAGGTGGAACTGGAACTCTTCGAAAACATAGGGATAGCCCCATTCTTTGAGGTAGCGCCTCTGGCGCTCAGGCAGGCTGTTTGGCTTGCGGCGGGCAAAGTCGGCGTCCGACAGCGGCGCGCGGAACGGGTCGAAGCGGTGAACGGCGTCTTCGGCCAAATCCAGCAGGTCGACGCAAGGCGCGGACGGCACGAGTGCGAAGAACGGGCCCAACTGGTGCAGCACGATTTCGGGGATCTCGAACGGGTCGAGGTCGGCGGCAAAGCACTCGAAAATACTTAGGAGCTCGTCTTCGTCCCGGCCTTCGGCAAGCTCGAAGGGAGCCTTCAGCGTACCGTGGAAACCGTAGCGCCGCGGGTCAGCCGTCAATGTGCGTTGCGTCTCTTCGTCAATCCCGGCGATCGTCGGAAGCGTGAGGTCCTCACCGGTAAAGGCGTCGCGCCCCAGCCAACGGGACGCGACCTGCGACAGCCGGTCGTCCGCCGGCGGCGCGAAATAGATGGCATAACGCACGGTCTTCACTTTCTTGTAGCGACCGGCCCGCCAGGGCGGCGGGTCGATTGTTTGCGGGATGCGATGCGCAGCTAGCCGATTTCCATGACAACATCATGATGGCGGACACGCAAATGCTTGGCTGTCGTCAATGTGCCTTGCTGCCCATCAGGCGCGAACGGCACGCGTTCGAGATGCTGTCGAAAATAAAGACAACCAGCAAGATCAGAAGCACCATATAGGCGACATTTTCCCAATCGGAATTGGTACGCATCGCTTCCCAGAGTTTGAGGCCGATACCGCCGGCGCCGACGGCGCCGATGATCGTCGCCGAGCGAGTGTTCGATTCCCAGAAGTAGAGCGCCTGGCTGGCAAAAACCGGCAGCACCTGCGGAAGCACGCCGAAGCGCTGCACGGCAAGCGGCGTCGCTCCGACCGACTTCACGCCCTCGCGCTGCTTGTCATCGATGTTTTCCAGCGCCTCGGAATAGAGTTTGCCGAGCGTACCGGTGTCGGTGAAGAAGATCGCGGAGATGCCGGCAAGCGGTCCGGGGCCGAAGGCGCGGGTGAAGAACAGTGCCCAGATGAACATGTCCACCGACCGCAGGAAGTCGAAGAAGCGCTTGACCACCTGGTTGGTCAGGAAGCTCGGCGTGATGTTTCTGGCGGCAAGGAAGCAGAGCGGGAAGGCGATCAGCGACGCAATGAGCGTGCCGACGAAAGCCATGACAACCGTCTGCAACAGCTTCGTCCAGACGTCCAGATGCTGCCATTCGGCGTTATAGAGGATGTTGTTCCAGGCGAGCGAAAGGTTCGAACGCGTCGGGTCGATCTGTTCGCCGGATGTGATGAGCGCGACGACCTCGCCATAGCTTTTGCCGAAGAAGGGCGAGTTGGTGTCGAACAGGAAGTTCGCCCAACCGAAGAAGCGGTTGCGGACGGAAACCTCGTCGCCTTCCACTTCGGCCCACCCGGTGGCGCCAAAGGCAAGCACGATCTTTTCGCCTGGCCGCTTCTGTGTCGCCCAGGCGGGCAGTTGGCCCTGCGGCCTCACCGTGTCGGCGCCGTCGACGGTCATCACAAACGTGTCGCCGCCGTGGGTAGCCTTCACCAGACCATCGGCGATCTCGATCCTGGTCGAGCGGTCGTAGGTTACGACGACGCGCGTCAGCACGTCTTCCGTCCGGGTTTCGACACGGTTCTGCGTTTCGGCGGCGGCTGTGCCACCGAGCGCGGAGCCGGGCGCCATGAAGCTGAACGACGAGCTTGCCTTCGGCTTGACCGCCTGCGCGGTGGAGGCCGGTATCTCGACCTGGCGCGTCACCGTCTGCCTGTCGAGCTCCACCCAATCCGGATTGGGATTGGGCCCGAGCGGCGAATTGCGCTGATAGTTGAGACGCATCGTCCGGTCGGGGGCGACGTGGATTTCCGGGCGTACCTCATAGGAAACCCAGTCGGCGAGGTAGGTGCCAGCGATGCCCCAGTTGGCATTGCCGAGCACGTGGCCGATCGAGAAGAACCACCAGCTGAAGATGAGGTAGGCGACGACGCCGCCGGCGATGGCTGCGGTGCGCACGCGGCTGGAGGTCGAGGATTTGAGGAGGTCGGGATGGCGGCTCGCGATCGCGTCCATTTCCATCGGGTTCAATCGTGTGGTCGTGGTCATGGTACGCACCTACTGGGCAAGCTGGAAGGCCTGCTCGCCAACGAGGCGGCGGCGAAGCCAGGCGGAAAACTGGTCGACGGCAAAAATGGTCGCAAACAGCAGGAGGACGATTGCAAGGGTCTTGGCCTGGTGTCCCTGGCCGATCGAAAGGCGCAGCAATTCGCCGATGCCGCCGCCACCGACGGCGCCGATGATCGTCGAGGCGCGCACGTTGATCTCGAGGCGCAGCAGGAAATAGCTGGTGAAATTGGGCAGCACCTGCGGCACCATGCCAAACCAGACGCGCTCGATCCAGTTGCCGCCGGCAGCCCGCAGGCCCTCGTCCGGCTTCATGTCGGCGTTTTCGACCACTTCATAAAAGAGCTTGCCGAGCGCGCCGATCGTGTGGATCGAGACAGCGGCGATCGCCGGAATGGGGCCGAGCGAGAGGATCGCGAGGAAGAAGCCGGCTATCACCACCTCCGGAAAGGCCCGGAGCACCTCCATGATGCGGCGAACGATGCCGCGGATCCATGGATTGGGCATCAGGTTGCGCGCGGCAAGGAAGCAGAGCACGAAACCGAGGGCCGTACCGATCACCGTCGAGAAGATCGCGATGTTCACGGTCTCCAGCATCTTGTGCACGTATTCGGGGATGTAGAAGCTTTCGGTCAGGTACAGCCGGCCCTCGGGGTAGTTGTACTTGAAGCTGCCATCGTCATAGGGCGAGGGCAGGTCGAACATGGCGCGGAAAATTTCTAGCCCGTCGCGCGGCGCGAGATCGCCGACGAAATCGAAGAAATGCGGCAAACGGTCGAAGAACTTGCCGGCATTGGAATCGTTGGCGAACCAGAGCGAGCCCGATAGCGCCAGGAGGAGAACGCCGAAGCCAAGCCAGGAATAGAGCCGGCGGCGGGAACTGAGTTCCTGCCAGTGACGCTCGATGACGGCGCCGTTGTCGCTCAGATGTCGCGGGAGCAGGGAAGTTGCCATGACCGTTCCGGCTTTCGCCGGCCTCTTGAGCATTTCCAGGTAAAGTGCGAAGCGGTTTTCCGCCCCGGAAATGCGTGAAAACAATGCGGCGAAGGATGCGAAAGCACCCCTTCAAACAGTGAAACGCTGGCCGTTTGGGCGGCCAGCGTTCCCGAGTGGTGCGGGTCTATCAGCCGCCGATCGTCGCCTTGCGGGCGTCGATGATCGGCTTGTAGAAGTCGGCGTTGACTTCGGTGTAGCCGGTGAAGTCACCGCCCTGGATGGCCGAGAAGCAGGCCGCGTCGGTCTTCGGCAGGTCCAGCATGAACTGCTTGAACTTCGCCTTCATGTCGTCGTTCATCGTGTTGCGCACGACGATCGGGCCGTTCGGGATCAGCGGCGACTTCCAGAGCTCGACCAGGTCGTTCATGTCGAGGATGCCCTTGTCGACCATCTTCTTCAGGTTGCCCGAGGTGTAGCCGTCCTTGAATTCGCCGACGCCCGAGCCGAAGGTCGTGCCGGCATCGAAGGTGCCCTTGACGACTTCGAGAACGAGGTTTTCGTGACCGCCGCCGAAGCCGGTTTCACCGAAGAATTCCTTGACCGGGGCGCCGATCGCTTCCGGGAGCGTGACGAGCGGGACGAGGTAGCCCGAGGTCGAGTCCGGGTCGGCAAAGCCGAGCTTCTTGCCCTTCAGGTCTTCGATCTTGGTGATGCCGGAATCCTTGCGGGCAACCATGATCGAGTGGTAGCCGGTCGAACCGTCGGTCTGAACGGTCGTCAGGATCGGCTCGACGGCGTCAGCCTTGGCGAGGTAGATCTTGGCGTAGCCGGAAGCGCCGAGTTCGGCGTAGTCGAGCGTGCCGCCGAGCAGGCCCTGGATGACGCCGTCATAGTCGGCGGCCGGGAACAGCGAGACCTTCTCGACGCCAATGGCGGCCGGCAGCTTGTCGACCAGGCACTGGAAGTTGCGCAGGCGGTCGGCTTCGTTTTCGCCGCCGAGGATGCCGATGCGGAATTCCTTCAGGTCTTCAGCCTGGGCGTGGCCGACGAGGGCGAGGAGCGCTACGGCGCCCAGAAGAGCTTTCTTCAGCATAAGGTTCTCCCGTGTCCGGCTTGGCCGGATCCTATTGGGTTTCAAAGAGGTGCCCTTGACGCGGGCTTTCGATCATGGCGGGCGTCAGATGCCGGCCAGTGCCAGCGGCTTGAGGCCGGCCGATGCCGTTTCTTCCTGCGGTACTGCCGCCGGGATGTTGATGCTGGTGGAGGTCATCGATTCCTCGATGCCTGTGTCGGCGCCGTAGATCTCGGCAACCGCTGCCGCGGTCAGATCCTTGGGTTGGCCGTCGAAGACGACGCGGCCATGCGCCATGCCGATGATGCGTTCGCAATAGTTGCGGGCGGTATCGAGCGTGTGGAGGTTGGTGATCACCGTGATGCCATCGCGCTCGTTGATATCGCGCAGCGCATCCATGACGATCTTGGCGTTCAGCGGGTCGAGCGAGGCGATCGGCTCGTCGGCAAGCAGAACCTTCGGCTGCTGCATCAGCGCGCGGGCGATCGCGACGCGCTGCTGCTGGCCGCCGGAAAGCGTGCCGGCCGGCTGGAGCGCGGTCTGCTCGATGCCGAGGCGCTCAAGTGCGCCGATCGCCATGATGCGTTCTTCACGGGTAAACATGTTGAGGATGCTCAAAACGGTCGAGCGGTGGTTGAGACGCCCGAGCAGCACGTTGGTGAGCACGTCGAGGCGCGGCACCAGGTTGAACTGCTGGAAGATCATCGCGCAGTCGCGCTGCCAGGTGCGAAGGGCAGCACCGCGCAGCGACGAAACTTCCGTGCCGTCGAAGACGATCGAGCCGGATGACAGATCGACGAGGCGGTTGATCATACGCAGAAGCGTCGACTTGCCGGCGCCCGAGCGGCCGATCACGCCGACCATCTGGCCCTGGGGGATGTCGAAGGTAACCGAACTCACGGCTGTCTTCTTGCCGAACTGGCGGGTTACATTCTTCAACTGAAACATGTCTAGCAGGTCCTCTTCCGGGGAGACCGGTCATCGGTATGACCCTGCCATATCGGCGCTTCATGAAGCCGGAATGTCAGTTTGTTGTAAGTTCTGTTACAGTTCACAGCCCCGCATGTTTGGTTAACAAAATTTGAATGGCTGCGCGCAGGCGCCTGCGCTCCCGTCAACTTCAAGGGGCGCGCATCAACATCGAGCGGATATCTGTGGTCGGAGCCGCCGTCGCGGCGCAGGACCGGCGCAGTTGCTAGCTCTGTGGACCGGGGTCCAGCGTCGCGCCGGGAATATAGAGCGCAATCGGCCGGATCTCGTAGATCGCGGTCGGATTGGAGCGGCGCAATTCGCGCGCGGCGTCAACTGCCGCGTCGATGGCCGGGAAGTCGACGACGTAGAGGCCGAGCAATTGCTCCTTGGTTTCGGCGAAGGGGCCATCGGTGACAATGCCTTCGCCCTTGCCCCTCAGCGTCACAGCACCTTCGGTAGGCCCGAGCCGTGCGGCCGGGCCAAAGGCCTTCTGCTGGACGAACCGGTCATGAACTTCAAGCAGGTCGGACATCAGCGCTGCGTCCTCCTCCTCGGTCCAGGATTCGACGACGCCTGCTGTATGGTAGGCCAAGATTGCGTAATACATGAACCGTCCTCCCGCGCGTATTCGTGTCAGGTTTTGCCGGCCGCATCAACGCCTCGTCGTGCGGACGGCGTCACCGAGCGTGCCACCGGAGTGGGGCGCGTGTTCAGCGGATCAGCCCCAGGCCGCCGCAGCCCAGCGACAGGCCTGCCTGGCAATCCGAGAACGGCGCTTGATCTCGCCGCGGGCTGCTGCGTCGCGGGCCCTCCAGACGGGGCCGCGCGCGAGCGAGCGGGCAACTTCGCGCCCGGGTAGATATCTTCGGCTGAGCGCGCGAAGGCCTTCATCGATCGCGGCATTGCCGAAGACCTCGTCACAGTCGTATTTCGACCCCGGCGCGGCCCGCAGTATCGTGCTGGGCGTGGCCTTCCTCGCCTGCGGCCAACTCTGCTCGGGCTAGCGTTCCAATCGAGCCGGGCTGAACTTTACGGCATCGAGGCCGATCGCTTCGAAGGCCTCGGGCGCTGGTGCACCGACGAGGAGGCTTGCGGCGAATGCGCCGAGCGCCGGTGAGGTGAGGATGCCGTAGCCGCCCTGGCCGGCGAGCCAGAAGAAGTCCGAACGCTCGCGGGCAAAGCCGATCACTGGAAGCTTGTCCGGCGAGAAGCTGCGCATGCCGGCCCAACTCTTGAAGATACGGCGCACCGGCACGGTCGTTGCCTCCTCGACGTAGTGCGCAGCCCAGGCGACGTCGATCTCCTCCGGCTGGACGTCGGTCGGATCGCACGGCGTTGCGTCGGCGGGCGAGGAAAGCAGCCGCCCGCCTTCGGGCTTCATGTAGAAGTCTTCATCGATCTCGTTGATTTCGGGCAGCGTCAGCGCGTCGATGCCTTCGGGCAGGTCGACGGTGATTGCGGTGCGGCGATGCGGCACGATGCCGATGGGGGCGACGCCGAACGATTGTGCGACGGGATCGGCCCAGCCGCCGGCAGCATTGACGATCGTCTTTGCACTGACTTCGCCGGCACTCGTCGCCAGCACCCAGCGGTCGCCGTTCCGGCGCGGCGCCAGCACGTCCGAGCGCTCGATAATTACCGCGCCATGGCGACGCGCGCCCCGGACGTAACCCTGCAGCAGGTTCTCGACTTCGATGTCCCAGAATTGCGGATCGTAATAGGCCGCAGCCACATAGTCGCGGCGCAGGATCGGCACACGCGCGATCGCCTCGTCGACGGTCAGCCGTTCAATTTCGGCGTTGGCACGGCTCTCCGCGGCAAACACCTCTTCGAACCGGGCAACTTTCTCGGCATTGGCGATCATGACGCCACCGCGCTGCTTGAGCAGCGCCACTTCGGAGAAGCCCTCAGGTGGATTATCGAAAAAGCCCTTGGATATCGCCGCCAGCGCACAGACCTCCGGCGCGTTATAGCGCAGCACGAACTCTGCCGCCGAGCGGCCGGTGCTGTGGTAGCCGAGCCCTTCTTCCCGCTCGATCACCACGACGGAGCGATGCGGTGCCAGGAAATAGGCAAGCGACAGGCCGGCGATTCCACCGCCAATGATCGCCACGTCGTAGTCTTGCATGTCCGCCTCCGTTAGTTGTCGGCCGGACCATAGGCAAGGCGTCATCTGTGTTCAAATTTATAACTGGAAAGGTGGCTATCAATCCTGATGATGGTCGGCCCGATCGTCGAGGCAGTGGTCCAGCGGCTCCGTATCGGCCACATGGGCAAGAAATGCGGCCTCTGCCGGATTGAGGATCGCATTCGGATTGGAGATGCGGAAGACATCGGTGCTGGGCAGATCGCTATAGGGCGGCAGCTGCCACAGTTGGCCCGCCGCGACGGCTGGCGATGCCAAGTGATCCGGCAGCATGCCGATGCCGACATTGGAGGCGATCAGCCGCATCACCTCCTCGACATTGCAGGAGACGGCGCGGACCTGCTGGCCAAAAGACCCGATCGCGCGCACGGCGGTTACCGAGTTCATGTGCTGGCCGCCCAAAACGTCGGCGATGAAAGCGATATAGGGATTGCCCCTGAGGTCGTTGAAGTCGACACCTTCGACCCCGAAAAGCGGATGGCTTCTGCCGCAATAGAGCGCATAGCGCTCGCGCACGTGAAACCGCCTGTTCAGCCAGTCAGGAATGTTGCCGTCGCATAGGCCCATGGTCGCAACATTGCGCTCGACGGCGCTCAACACATCCACGGTAGTTGCGACCGTGACCGACAGCGTGACCTTGGGGTGCAGGCGAAAGAAGCTTTCGAGCTTGCGGTCCCAGGCGGGATTATGCGCGTGGCTGACCGAGTGGATGTTGAGATGGCCGGTGATCTCCTCGCCGGCGGTTTCAAGAACATTCGGCAGGCGGATGACGGCTGCGAAGATATCGCGGCACTGCGCATGCAGGCGCGCACCGGCGTCGGTCAGGTTGAAACGCCCGGGACGCCGGTCGATGAGTTTCTGGCCGACGGTTTGCTCCAACCGCTTCAACGCCATGCTGACGGCCGGCTGTTGCAGGAGCAACCGGTTGGCGGCGGCCGTGATGCTGCCTTCCTCGACGAGCACGACGAAGGTGCGCAGCAGATTCCAGTCGAGATTGTGGGCGAAGCGTTCGAGGCGGTCATTGGCCATGGTCGTGGCTTGCTTCTGATCTCTGGCGTTGAACTGGCCCTTTGTTCTGCAAGGAGGGAAGCGGAGCGAAGGACGTCCGTTCTTGTCGTCATATTCCAGCGAATTTGCAACATGGGCTGCTCGATGGCGAGGGAGGGGCCATTCCCCGGACGCATGAGGCGGTGCCTCAATTTCGTTTGAAACGGCATGCACCCCTTGCGATAACGTGAGCCGAATAATCCGATGGGAGAGAAACATGGCCGGCAAGACGCAATTTCAATGGGATGATCCGTTCCTCCTCGACGATCAGTTGACCGAGGACGAGCGTATGATCCGCGACACCGCGCGGGCCTATGCGCAGGACCGGCTGCAGCCGCGCGTCATCGACGCCTACCGCGAAGAATCGACCGATCCGGAGATCTTCCGCGAGATGGGCGAGCTCGGTCTGCTCGGCGTCACCGTTTCCGAAACCTATGGCGGCGTCGGCGCTTCCTACGTCGCCTACGGCCTCGTTGCTCGCGAAGTCGAGCGCGTCGATTCGGGCTACCGCTCGATGATGAGCGTGCAGTCGTCGCTGGTGATCTATCCGATCTATGCCTATGGTTCTGAGGAGCAGAAGCAGAAGTACCTGCCGAAGCTCATCAGCGGCGAGTGGATCGGCTGCTTCGGCCTGACCGAGCCGGACGCCGGTTCTGACCCGGCCGGCATGAAGACGCGCGCGATCAAGACCGAGAGCGGCTACCGCCTCGTCGGCTCGAAGATGTGGATCTCTAACGCACCGATCGCCGATGTCTTCGTTGTCTGGGCAAAGTCGGAAGCGCACGGAGGCGCCATCCGCGGTTTCGTGCTCGAAAAGGGCATGAAGGGTCTGTCCGCCCCGAAGATCGCCGGCAAGCTGTCGCTGCGGGCGTCGATCACCGGCGAAATCGTCATGGACAGTGTCGAGGTCGGCGAAGAAGCGCTGCTGCCGAACGTCGAGGGTCTCAAGGGCCCGTTCGGCTGCCTCAACCGTGCCCGCTACGGTATCTCCTGGGGTGCGCTCGGCGCTGCCGAGTTCTGCTGGCATGCGGCGCGTCAGTACGGTCTCGATCGCAAGCAGTTCAACCGGCCGCTGGCGCAGACGCAGCTCTTCCAGAAGAAGCTTGCCGATATGCAGACGGAGATCACGCTCGGCCTGCAGGGGTCGCTGCGCGTCGGCCGCCTGATGGACGAAGGCCGCATGGCCCCGGAAATGATCTCGATCGTCAAGCGCAACAATTGCGGCAAGGCGCTCGACATCGCCCGCATGGCCCGCGACATGCACGGCGGCAACGGCATCTCGGAGGAATACCAGGTCATGCGCCACATGGTGAACCTCGAGACCGTCAACACCTACGAGGGCACGCATGACGTCCATGCGCTGATCCTCGGTCGCGCCCAGACCGGCCTTCAGGCCTTCTTCTGAGCGGTGCCGTCATGGAAACGCCGCTGAAGGGCATTCGTGTCCTGGAATTGGCCCGCATTCTGGCGGGCCCATGGATCGGCCAGACGCTGGCCGATCTCGGTGCCGACGTCATCAAGGTGGAAAGCCCGGCCGGCGACGACACCCGCACCTGGGGCCCGCCCTTCGTTGCGGACGAGGAAGGCGAGAAGCTCGATGCCGCCTATTTCCACGCCTGCAACCGCGGCAAGCGCTCGGTGGTGCTCGACTTCACGACCGAGGAGGGGCAGGAGGCCGTGCGCCGCCTTGCCGCCCAGTCGGACGTGCTGCTTGAGAACTTCAAGGTTGGCGGGCTTACGAAATACGGGCTCGACTACGAGAGTCTGAAGAAGATCAATCCGCGGCTGATCTACTGCTCGGTCACTGGCTTTGGCCAGGATGGTCCCTATGCGCACCGCGCCGGCTACGACTACATCGTCCAGGGCATGAGCGGCATCATGGACCTGACCGGTGAGCCCGATCGCGAGCCACAGAAAATCGGCGTCGCCTTCGCCGATATCTTCACCGGTCTTTACGGCGTGATTGCCGTGCAGGCAGCACTTGCCCAGCGCGAGCGCACCGGCGAGGGGCAGCAGATCGACATGGCGCTGCTCGACTGCATGACGGGCGTGCTTGCCAACCAGGCGCTCAACTTCCTCGTCTCGGGCAAGGCGCCGCGCCGGCTCGGCAATGCGCACCCGAACATCGCGCCCTATCAGGTCTTCCCGACCTCGGACGGTCACCTGATCGTCGCTGTTGGTAACGACCGGCAGTTCGTGAAGTTCTGCACCCTGCTCGGGCGTTCGGATCTTGCGACCGACGAGCGTTATCTGACCAACGCGCTTCGCGTGCAGAACCGGGACACGTTGACGCCGGAACTCGCCGCCGAAACCGCGAAGATCGAGCGCGATACGCTGTTGAAGTTGCTGGAAGATGCAGGCGTGCCCGGCGGACCGATCAACACCGTTGCCGACGTCTTTGCCGATCCGCAGATCGAGCATCGGCAAATGCGTGTGGATACGCCGCATTCGGGGGCCGCTGCCGGTACGTCGCCCGGGGTCCGGACGCCGATCCGGTTTTCGGCCGCCGAGCTTGCGCTCGAGCGTGGCGTGCCGCGACTTGGAGAGCATACGGCCGAGGTGTTGGCCGAAATCGGGATGGACGCGTCGAAGAGCTATTAACGCGACGTGAGACGCTGAGTGTCTCGTTTAGGCGTGACCTGAAGAAAATAGCGAAAGCCCTGGAAATCGGAGAGATTTCCAGGGCTTCTTTGTTAAGCCTTGAGGGCGCGATCAAAGACGCGCGACAGCCGTTCGGCGAAGCCGCGCGGGTCCTGCGGCTTGTCGCCATCGAGCACGCGCGCCTGGTCGAGCAGGAGTTGGACGGCGTCCGTGCGGAACGCCGTATCGCCGGCGGGGCTCGCGGCCATGGCGGTGATCAGAGCGTGGCTCGGGTTGATCTCAAGGATCGGCTTGGGGGCGTCGTCGAGACGGCCAGCACCTTGCAGCATCTTTTCGAGCTGGCGGTCGGGGCCGTGTTCGGGTGCCACCAGGCAAACGGCGCTTTCTGTCAGGCGGTCGGAGGTGCGCACGTCCGAGACGGACGCACCGAGCGTCTCCTTGGCGAACGCGACGAAGTCGATGACCAACTGGCTGGCCTGCGGCGCTTCTTCCTTGGCCCCCTCGGCCTTGGCGATGGCGCTGAGATCGGCCGCACCCTGCGTGATCGACTTCCACGGTTTTCCGTCGAAATCGGGCGCGGATGTGACCCAGAAGCTATCGACCGGATCGGTCAACAGCAACACCTCGATCCCGCGGGCGCGAAAACCTTCGAGCTGTGGTGAGGCCTTGAGCTGGGCGAGGTTGTCACCGGTCAAGTAATAGATCGCCGACTGGCCGTCCTTCATGTCCTTGACGTAATCGGCAAGGCTGCGCTGGCTCTCATCCGAAGTAGTGGTGCGGAAGCGCGACAGCGCCACCAGCTGCTCGCGGCGCTCGTAATCCTCATAGATGCCTTCCTTCAGCACGCTGCCGAAGTTTTCCCAGAGCTTGTCGAAGGTCTCTGTCTCGTTTTCCGCAAGCTTCTCGATCGCCGTCAGCACGCGATTGGTGACGCCCTTGCGGATGCTGGCGAGCAGCGGGCTTTCCTGGATCATCTCGCGCGAAACGTTGAGCGGCAGGTCCGACGTGTCGACGAGGCCGCGCACGAAACGCAGGTAACGCGGCAGCAATTCCGCTTCGTCGGTGATGAAGACGCGCTTGACGTAGAGCTTCATCCGGCCCTTGCGGTCGGGGTCGAACAGATCGAATGGCTTGGAGCCGGGCACGAAGGCAAGGGCCGTATATTCATGGCGGCCTTCGGCGCGGAAATGCACGGTCAGCGCTGGGTCGTCATACTGTCCGGCGACGCCGCGGTAGAAATCGGCGTAGTCTTCCTTGCTGATCTCGCTCTTCTGCTTGGTCCAGAGCGCGGTGCCGTCCCCGACCTGGACAGGCTCGGCATCGGGCTTTTCGAGAATCGAGATAGGCACCGGCACGTGGCCGGATTGGTCCTTGACGATGCGCTCGACGGTCCAGCGCGACGTGTAGGTCTTGGCGTCTTCCATCAGGTGCAGCGTGATGCGTGTGCCGCGCGCCGGGGCGTCCGCAAGTTCGGCTGCGGAAACGGTGTAGCTGCCCTTGCCGTCGGACGACCACAGGAAGGCGTGCTCCGAGCCGGCGCGGCGCGATACGACATCGACCTTGTCGGCGACCATGAAGGCGGAATAGAAGCCGACGCCGAACTGGCCGATGAGCTGCGCGCCCTCCTTGCCCTGGGCGGCTTCAATGCGCTCCATGAAGGCGCGTGTGCCCGAGCGGGCGATGGTGCCGAGCGCTTCGACAAGCTCGTCGCGACCCATGCCGATGCCGTTGTCCTCGACGATGAGCCGGTTATTTTCCTCGTCCAGCGTCAGGGTGATGCGGGGTGTCGGGTCGCCGGCCAGAAGCTCCGGCGAGACGATCGCCTCATAACGCAGCTTCTCGCAGGCATCCGCCGCGTTCGAAATCAGTTCGCGGAGGAAGACGTTCTTGTCGGAATAGACCGAATGCACCATCAAATGGAGCAGTCGCGCCACATCGGCTTCGAAGACATGTTTCTCTACGGACATTTCGGTTTCGCTCATTGCCTGGCAACTCCTTTGGGTTTCGCCCCAATTGGCAAGCTATGTCCTGAATTTCAAGGCCCGACTTGCGCACTCCCCATTTCTGGACAATGCTGCACTGCGAAAGATCACTGAACACCAGCGAAACGATGCTTCTTCAACGGGGTCGAAGGCGAGGAATTCGCAAGGGCGACAAGTCGCCGTAACACTCCGCTGTTATGTTCCTGCGACCCGGGCAGATGGTCTTGGGTCATCATGCCGAGTTCATATCGCGCTCTGCCGCCAGTCGATTTGACTAAGGTCAATGCGCGACGAATTGCGTTGCTCTATTGGCCTTGGCGACGGGGCTGACCTTCAATCGCACCGAGGAGTGGACATCATGCCCAAGCATTCCACGAGCCCGACAATCCCGACTTTCGCAGATGCCTATTCCTTTTCGCTCGATGCTTGGCAACGTTCGATCCTTTTTCTCGATGTCATGCGTCAGCGCGGCGCGCAATACGAGGAACATCGCACGCAGACCGCGCCGAACGTGCTGGAGTTCGAGGCCCAGCTTGTTACCGATGGGCGCACGCTCGCCCGGCCGGTGAACTATGCGCTGGTCAGCATCGTTCCGCCCGAGGGCGTCACGGTCGATCCGGCCAAGCGTCCCTTCGTCGTCGTCGACCCCCGGGCCGGCCACGGCCCCGGCATTGGCGGCTTCAAGGCCGACAGTGAAATCGGTGTCGCGCTGAAAGCGGGCCATCCCTGCTACTTCATCGGCTTCTTGCCGGATCCGGTTCCTGGACAGACGATCGAGGACATCGCACTGGCCGAAGCCGGCTTTCTCGAAACCGTCATCGCCCGCCATCCGGAAGCGGACGGAAAGCCCTGTGTGATCGGAAACTGCCAGGCGGGTTGGGCGGTCACGATCGTCGCCGCGCTGCGTCCCGAACTCTTCGGCCCGATCATCATTGCCGGCGCGCCGCTGTCCTATTGGGCAGGCGTGCACGGGCAGAACCCGATGCGCTATTCCGGCGGGCTTCTCGGCGGCAGCTGGCTGACGGCGCTGACCGGCGACCTCGGCGGCGGCATATTCGACGGTGCCTGGCTGGTGCAGAATTTCGAGAACCAGAATCCGGCCAACACCCTCTGGACCAAGCAATACAATCTCTATTCGAAGATCGACACGGAAGCCGCGCGCTACCTCGGGTTCGAACGCTGGTGGGGTGGCCACGTCACGCTCAATGCCGAGGAGATGCAGTTCATCGTCGACGAACTCTTCGTGGGCAACAAGCTTGCCGCGGGCGAAATCCGAACATCGGACGGCACGGCGATCGATCTTCGCAACATCCGCTCGCCGATCGTGGTCTTCTGCTCCAAGGGCGATAACATCACCCCGCCGCAGCAGGCGCTCGACTGGATCCTCGACCTCTATGACAGCGTCGACGAAATCCGGGCCTACGGCCAGACGATCGTCTACACCGTCCACGAGACCGTGGGACATCTCGGCATTTTCGTCTCCGCCGGCGTCGCGCGGAAGGAACATGACGAATTCGCCTCCAATATCGAGTTGATCGACGTGCTGCCGCCTGGGCTTTACGAGGCGGTGCTGACGCCGGCGAACGAGGCGGCCGAGGGCAGGGCGCTCGTCTCCGGAGAATGGCTGATGCGCTGCGAGCCGCGCACCCTCGAGGACATCCGCGCTCTTGGCGGCAACGACATCGAGGATGACAGGCGTTTTGCCACCGCGGCGAAGCTTTCGGAGATCAATCTGGCGCTCTATCGCACCTATCTGCAGCCGATGGTCAAGGCAGCGGCAACGCCGCCCGTGGCGGAGGCGATGCGCAACATGCACCCGCTGCGTCTGCAATACGCGCTTTTCGGGCCCGACAACCCCTTCATGGCCTGGACGTCGGCGCTCGCGGACTATGTCCGTGAAAACCGCGAACCTGCTGCCGCCGGCAACCCGTTCATCGCCTGGCAGGAGGCGCTGTCGCAGCAGATCGTGGACGGGTTAGAGACCTGGCGACGGACGGCTGAATATCTTTCGGAGCAAAGCTTCCACGCCATCTACGGCGCTCCGACCCTGCAAGCGGCACTCGGCATCGACACCAACTCGGACCAGCCGCCGCGCAAAGCGGAGAAGAGCCTCTTGCACCGCGAGCTCGTCAAGGCGCGGATCGCCGAACTCAAGGCCAGAATGGCCGTGGGCGGAACCTGTGAAGGTCTTGCCAGAGCCCTGACCTTCGTCGGCATGGCGCGCGGAGGCGCGGACGAACGCGGCTTCGAGGCTGTGCGCCGGCTCCGGCTTTCCCATCCGGAAGCAAAGCAACTGAGCCTGGCCGACTTCAAGACCGTTATGCGGGAGCAGTATTTCATGCTGCTGATCGACGAGGCTGCGGCGCTCGCCGCCCTTCCGAAGCTGCTACCGGAGGCGGTCGAGGAGCGTCGCAGTGCCTTTACGGCCCTTCGTGAGGTACTGGAGGCATCCGGAGCCGTGACGGGCGTGGCTGCCGAGCGGTTGCAGCAGGTTGCCGCGCTCTTCCGCCTGGACAGCGAGCCGCCGGTTCCGATCGCGGCGGGCAAGATCATTCGCAATCGAACCGCTACCTGATGGGGGAGTATCGACGTGTCCGAGGTAACCGAACTGCCGATTGAGCAGTCCAAATACGATCTCCTGATTGCCACCGCGCGAGACGAAACGCCGGCGGTCACCATTGTCGCGCATCCCTGCGACGAGACCTCTCTGCGCGGTGCGTTGGAGGCCGCGCAAATGGGGCTGATCGCGCCCGTTCTCGTCGGGCCAGAGGCAAAGATCCGCAGCGTGGCCGCCGAACACGGCCTCGACCTCGGTCGGTGCGAGATCGTCGACGCGCCGCATAGCCATGCGGCCGCAGCGAAAGCGGTGGCGATGATCCGCGAGGGTCGCGGCGAGCTGCTGATGAAAGGCAGCCTCCATACCGACGAACTGATGAAGGAGGTCGCGGCGTCGGCGACTGGGCTCAGGACCGATCGAAGGATCAGCCACGTCTTCATCATGGACGTGCCGGGGCATTCAGAGACGCTCTTCATCACGGACGCCGCCATCAATATCTTTCCCGACCTCGAAGCCAAGCGCGACATCGTGCAGAATGCCATCGATCTCTGGGTGACGATCGGCCTCGGCGAGCCGCGCGTCGCCATCCTTTCTGCGGTCGAAACGGTAACGACGAAGATCCCGTCAACGATCGAGGCGGCAGCACTCTGCAAGATGGCCGAACGCGGCCAGATCACCGGCGGCCTGCTCGATGGTCCGCTTGCCTTCGACAACGCGATCGACCCGGAGGCAGCAAGGATCAAGGGCATCACGTCGCCCGTGGCCGGCCGCGCCCAGATTCTGGTGGTGCCGGACCTTGAGGCGGGCAACATGCTCGCCAAGAACCTGACGTTCCTGTCCCATGCCGACGCTGCCGGCATCGTGCTTGGAGCGCGCGTGCCCATCGTGCTGACGTCGCGGGCGGACTCCGTGCGCACGCGCCTCGCCTCCTGCGCGGTCGCCGCGCTCTATGCGGCGCGCCGGCGGGCCTCGCAAGTTGCGGCGGTATGACCATGGATGCGCTTCTCGTCGTCAACGCCGGCTCGTCGAGCTTGAAGTTCCAGGTTTTCGGGATCACGGATCAAGGGCTCGAACGCCAGATCAAGGGCCAGATCGGTGGCATCGGCACGCGTCCCCGCCTGCAGGCGAAAGCGGCCGACGGCACCATTCTGATCGACAAGAGCTATGATGCCGACGTCGTTGGCGATCTGCCGGCGGCGATCGCGGCGGCACGCGACTGGTTGCTGACGCTCGAAGGCTTCACCTTACGGGCGGTCGGCCACCGCGTAGTACATGGTGGCCCCGATTATGCGGCGCCGGTGCTGATCGATGCGAACGTCCTTGATCGCCTCGCGAGCTACCAGGATCTGGCACCGCTGCACCAGCCCAACAATCTTGCTCCGATCCGTCAGGCGATGGCGATCAACCCGGATGTACCGCAGGTCGCCTGTTTCGATACCGCCTTCCATCATGGCCACCCGGAAGAGGTGAACTGCTACGCCATGCCGCGCAGCTTCTATGAGGATGGTGTGCGGCGCTACGGCTTCCACGGCCTTTCCTATGAGTACATTTCAGAGCGTCTGCGGGATGTGGCGCCTGCGGTCGCAGGTGGTCGCGTCATCGTCGCCCATCTCGGCAGCGGCGCCTCTATGTGCGCCTTGCGCGATGGTCACAGCATCGAGAGCACCATGGGCTTCACCGCGCTCGACGGCCTGCCGATGGGAACGCGGCCCGGTCAGCTTGATCCAGGCGTCGTGCTCTATCTGATCCTGCAGCGCGGCATGAGTGCCCAGGCCGTTTCCGACCTGCTCTACCACGAGGCCGGCCTCAAGGGGCTCTCCGGCGTGTCGAACGACATGCGCGACCTGCTTGCAAGCGCAGACGCCCATGCCAAGCTCGCGATCGACCACTTCGTCTATCGCGCAGGGCTCAATGTCGGGATGCTTGCAGCCGCGCTCCGTGGCGTCGACGCCTTGGTTTTCACGGCGGGCGTCGGGGAGAACTCCGCACAGATCCGCGCCCGCATCGCCGAGAACATCGCCTGGCTCGGGGCCGAACTCGACCCAGCCGCCAACGAGGCCGGCGCGACGCTGATTTCGACGCCTTCGAGCCGCGTTGCGCTTTACGTCATCCCGACCGACGAGGAACTGATGATCGCCCGCCACACGCTTGCACTGCTTAAAACCCGCGCAGCCTGATCCATCGGAGACAATTGATGTCCATTCCTGTCGCAAAGGCCAAACTTCTGGACGGCCGCAAGGGCCTGATCGTCGGCATTGCCAACGATCGATCGATCGCCTGGGGCTGCGCCCGTGCCTTCCGCGCCTTCGGGGCGGAGGTGGCGGTCACCTATCTGAACGACAAGGCGAAACCTCACGTCGAACCCCTGGCGCGTGAAATCGAAGCGCCGATCTTCCTCCCGCTCGACGTGGCCGTGCCAGGGCAAATGGAAGCGGTGTTCGAGGAGATCGAGAAGACCTGGGGTGAACTCGACTTTGTCGTCCATTCGATCGCCTTTTCGCCGAAGGATACGCTCGGCGGCCGCGTCGTCGATGTCCCGCGCGAGGGCTTCCTCAAGACTATGGACATTTCCTGCTGGTCCTTCATCCGCATGGCGCATCTCGCCGAGCCGCTGATGAAGAACGGCGGCACGCTCTTCACCATGACCTATCATGGCTCACAGGTGGTGGTGGAAAACTACAACATCATGGGTGTCGCCAAGGCCGCACTCGAAAGTGCCGTCCGATACCTCGCCTCCGAACTCGGCCCGAAGGGGATCCGCGTGCACGCCATTTCGCCTGGCGCGCTGGCGACGCGCGCCGCTTCCGGCATTCCGGAATTCGACGCGCTGCTCGAAAAGACCAAGGTCAAATCGCCGAGCCGCGAGCTGATTGACATCGACGACGTCGGCGCGGCCACCGCCTTCCTTGCGCATGACGCCGCCCGCCTGATCACGGGCCAGGTGCTTTATGTCGACGGCGGCTACCACATCATCGACTAACCGCCGGGTCTCCGCATGGGTCAGATATTGCCCATGCAGAGATACTTCATCTCGAGATAGTCTTCGAGCCCGTGGCGGGAGCCTTCGCGGCCGATGCCCGATTGCTTGATGCCGCCGAAGGGCGCGGCTTCGGAGGACATGCGGCCGGTGTTGATGCCGACCATCCCGTATTCCAGTGCTTCCGCCACATGCCAGACGCGCTTCAGATTTTCGGCGTAGAAATAGGCAGCAAGACCGTAGATCGTGTCGTTGGCTTCGGCGATCACCTGCTCGGCGGTCTCGAAGCGGATGATCGGGGCGATCGGACCGAAGGTCTCTTCCTGGGCGACGCGCATGTCTGTCGAAATGCCTGTTAGCACCGTCGGCTCGAAGAAGGTGCCAGACGTGCCGATCCGGTGGCCGCCGGCGCGCACCTTGGCACCCTTCGAAACGGCGTCGGCGACATGGGCCTCGATCTTTTCGATCGCGTGCTTGTCGATCATCGGTCCGATGGTGATATCAGGCGTGAAACCGTCGCCGACAGTCAGCTCGGCGACGCGCCTGACGAACTTTTCGGCAAAGGCGTCGTGCACGCCCGCTTGCACATAGATGCGGTTGGCCGAGACGCAGGTCTGGCCGGCATTGCGGAACTTCGCCTGGACAGCGCCATCCACCGCCTCGTCGATGTCGGCGTCGTCAAAGACGATGAAGGGGGCGTTGCCGCCAAGCTCCAGGCTGACCTTCTTGATCTGGTCGGAGCATTGCCGCATCAAAAGCCGACCGACCTCGGTCGATCCGGTGAAGCTGATCTTGCGCACCTTCGGGTTGCTGCAAAGTTCGCGGCCAATTGCAGCGCCTTCTGCGGCATAGAGCAGGTTGACGACACCGGTCGGGAAGCCTGCCTTTTCGGCGAGCAAGAACATCGCGCCGGCAACGAGCGGTGTCTGTTCGGCGGGTTTCAGCACGATGGTGCAGCCGGCGGCTAGCGCCGGCGAGATCTTGCGGGCGACCATCGAGGCCGGGAAATTCCATGGCGTGATCGTGCCGACGACGCCGACGGGCTGCTTGATCACAAGCATGCGGCGGTCGTTGGCCGGGGCGGGGAAGGTTTCGCCATAGATGCGTTTCGCCTCTTCCGCATACCACTCGACATAGGCCGCGGCATGCAGCACTTCACCCTTCGATTCGCCGATCGGTTTCCCCATCTCGGCCGTCAGGATGGCTGCAAGGTCGTCGGCATGCGCGACGATCAGGTCGTACCAGCGGCGAAGCACGGCACTGCGGTCTTTGGCAGGCTTTGCCGCCCAGAGAACTTGCGCCTTGGCCGCAGCTTCGATTGCCGCATGGGCTTCGTCGATGCCCATATCCGGCAGCGTCGCCAGCTTTTCGCCGGTCGATGGATTGAAGACGTCGAAGGTTGCGCCAGCCCAATTCTTGCCGGCCGCGGGGATGGAATGAAGCGAAGCGAACAGGTCGGCGTCGCGCAAGTGCTTGGTCAAGGCGGGGGTCAAGGTCATGGCGGGCATCCTCCGGCGATGGCCTGCCGCGAGACGGCAGGCCCGCTTTTGCTTGTTCTTGCGGGTGCCGATCAATCCCGGCACCCGAGCATTGCGCGTCTGAATTGGCGCGCAGCACCTACAGCGCCGCGCATCCCTCAGGATGCGCGAAGGCCGCCATAGCACTTTGAATTGCTGCATAATTTTGCCCTCAAGTCGATCCTGAATTGAGGAATTATGCACCGGGCAACCCGCGTTGCTGGTCGCCCGGTCGAGGATCAAGCACGCGCTGCGAGGATCGACGCTTCGAGAATGTCGAGCGCTTCGGCGAACACTTCGTCCTGGATGGTGATCGGCGCCAGGAAGCGGATGACGTTGCCGTGCACACCGCAGGTAAGCAGGATCAGGCCCTTTTCCAGAGCGATCAGGCGCACCTTGTTGGCAAAGTCAGCGCTCGGCAGGTTGGTCTTCACGTCGTTGAACTCGACGGCGTTCATGAAGCCGGGGCCGCGGATGTCGGCGATTTCGGGCGCCTGCTCGCGGATTGCGGCAAGCCGCTGCTTCAGCCGGCCGCCAAGCTGCTCGGCGCGCTCGCAGAGCTTCTCCTCAGCGATAACGTCAAGGACGGCGTGCGCTGCGGCGATGCCGAGTGGGTTGCCGCCATAGGTGCCGCCAAGGCCGCCCGGCGCTGGAGCATCCATGACTTCGGCGCGGCCGGTAACGGCGGCAAGCGGGAAGCCGCCGGCAAGGCTTTTCGCCATGGTGATGAGATCGGGCGCGACATCATGGTGGTCCATGGCAAACATCTTGCCGGTACGGGCAAAGCCGGTCTGAACTTCGTCGGCGATCAAGAGAATGCCGTGCTGGTCGCAAATTTCGCGCAGCGCCTTCATGAAGGCGGCAGGCGCCGGATAGAAGCCGCCTTCGCCCTGCACGGGCTCGAGAATGATCGCGGCGACGCGACCCGGATCGACGTCGGCGGCAAAGAGCTTCTTCAGCGCAGCGAGCGACTGTTCGGTGGTGACGCCGTGCAATTCGATCGGGAAGGGGGCGTGGAAGACGTCGCCCGGCATCGCGCCGAAGCCGACCTTATAGGGAACGACCTTGCCGGTGAGCGCCATGCCCATGAAGGTCCGGCCGTGGAAGCCGCCACTGAAGGCGATAACCGCCTGACGGCCTGTCGAGGCGCGGGCGATCTTGACGGCGTTTTCCACGGCTTCGGCGCCGGTGGTCACGAAGATGGTCTTCTTGGCGAAGTCGCCGGGCGTCAGTGCATTGAGGCGCTCGGCGAGATGCACGTAGGATTCGTAGGGAACGACCTGGTGGCAGGTGTGGGTGAAGCGATCGATCTGCGCCTTGACCGCCTCGATCACCTTCGGGTGGCGATGGCCGGTATTGACGACCGCGATGCCGGAGGCGAAGTCGATGTAGCGATTGCCTTCCTTGTCCCAGATTTCCGAATTTTCCGCGCGGTCGGCGTAGATCTGGGTGGTCATGCCGACGCCGCGCGAGATGGCGGCGTTCTTGCGGTCGGGGAGGCTGGTCATGGCGCGTTCCTGTCGTCTGGAGTTAATATATTGCATTTTTTCTGCAAGTTTATTGTGGAAGTGGTACACCTTTCACTGTCGATTGCAAATCAAATTTGGTGATCGAGACACCACGGTTGCTGATGCGCCGTTCTTGTCAGATCTCGATCGCGGCGGCTAAGGTTGCGGACACGCCGGAATTGCAAGGATTCGGGCAGCGCCGCTGGGCGGTAAAGGGAAATTGGAATGGGCGCAGTGCGCTACAAGGTCGCTGAAGCGGCGCGACTGGCGGGGGTTTCCGCCTCGACGCTGAGGCTATGGGAGACGCAAGGTCTCGTCGTGCCCGAGCGCTCGCCGACGGGGCATCGGCAGTATACCGAGAACGATCTTGCCCGATTGAAGCGCATCTCCTGGTTCCGGGCCGAGCGTGGTCTCAATCCGGCTGCGATCCGTGAGGCGCTGGACGCCGAAGCAGCTGCGGACGACCAGCCCCCATCGGCGACGAGCGACGGGCCTGAAAACCAGATCGGGCGCAAGCTACGCAGCCTCAGGCACGCCGCCGGCAAGACGCTGGAGCAGGTCGCCGGCGAGATCGGCATCGCCGCCTCGGTGCTCTCGACGCTGGAGCGCACGTCGCAGGGCGTCTCGGTCGCTGTGCTGCACAACATCGCGGAATTCTTCGGAACCACCGTTTCCAGCCTTGCTGGTGAAGAGGAGGCGGATACGCGCGCCGTCGTTCGGGCCGGCGAATGGCGGACATGGCCGCGCACGACCCCCGGCGTCACGGTGCAACTGCTTGCCGATGGCCGCAACCAGATGGATTGCCACCGCTTCGTGCTGGAGCCGGGCGCGTCCAGCGAAGGCGCCTACGGGCACGAGGGCGAGGAGTTCGTCTATGTGCTTTCCGGCCGCGTCGAGTTCATTCTCGACAGCGACCAGTTCTACGATCTCGGTGTCGGCGACTCGCTCTATTTCGAGAGCAAGAGGCGACACGCCTGGACGAACCGGCATGACGGCGAAACCGTGCTGCTCTGGGTCAACACGCCGCCGACGTTCTAATCGTCGGCCGATCACGCGGCATTCCCAATTGAAACGAAATCGGCGCGCGGTGCGAATAGAACCGCGCGCCGATTGGTGTTGTGAGCCTAGGCAAGCCGTCTGCTCCCCGATCCGGTGGCCCGGAGCGGGGAGGGATTGTCGGATCAGCCAGCCGCGTAGCGCTTTGCCATTTCCGGCAGGCGCAGCGTGCGGATCTTCGAGGCCTTGCCAGCGGTGCGGAAGGCTTCGAAGCGCTCCTTGCAGACTTCGGTCATCAGCGCGGTTGCCGGCTTCAGGTAGGTGCGCGGGTCGAAGTTTTCCGGGTTCTCGGCGAAGTTCTTGCGGATCGTGCCGGTCATGGCGAGGCGCAGGTCAGTGTCGATGTTGACCTTGCGAACGCCGAGCGGGATCGCCTTCTGGATTTCCGAGACCGGAACGCCCCAGGTCGGCTTCATCTTGCCGCCATAGGTGTTGAAGAGATCCTGCAGATCCTTCGGCACCGACGACGAGCCGTGCATGACGAGGTGGGTGTTCGGCAGCTTCTTGTTGATCTTGGCGATCGTTTCGATCGACAGGATGTCGCCATCGGGCTCGCGGGTGAACTTGTAGGCGCCGTGGCTGGTGCCGATGGCGACGGCCAGTGCGTCGACGCCGGTCTTGGTGACGAAGTCGAGCGCCTGCTCCGGATCGGTCAGCAGTTCTTCACGCGACAGCTTGCCTTCGAAGCCGTGGCCGTCTTCCTTGTCGCCGGCGCCAGTTTCGAGGTTGCCGAGGCAGCCGAGTTCGCCTTCAACCGAAACGCCGGCCGCATGCGCGATCTTCACGACTTCTGCGGTGACGGCGACATTGTATTCATAGCTGGCAACGGTCTTGCCGTCCTTCTCCAGCGAGCCGTCCATCATGACGGAGGTGAAGCCGTTGGTGATGGCCGAAATGCAGGTCGACGGCTGGTCACCGTGGTCGAGGTGCAAACAGACCGGGATATGCGGGTATTCTTCCGCCGCGCCAAGGATGAGGTGGCGCAGGAACGCGTCACCGGCGTAGGAGCGGGCGCCACGGCTTGCCTGAAGGATGACCGGACTGTCGGTCGCATCGGCGGCGCGCATGACGGCCTGAATGTATTCCAGATTGTTCACATTGAACGCCGGCAGCGCGTAGTCGTTCTCCGCCGCATGGTCGAGCAGTTGCCGCAATGTGATCAATGCCATTCGCTATCTCCCTTTGGATACTCGGTGCAACCTATGCGGCGCACCACAAAAACAATCCGGCCGTTGAACCGCACGAAATGCATCGATGGCAAAGTCGATGGCCGGCTTTTTCGTGCGGCGTGACGGCGCGCGCGAATTGGTCGCGCCCACCGAAGTCAGGCGCACAATAGTTCATCGAAGTGGTTTGACAACCGGGCAAAAGGCAGGTTGCCAGAGGTCGAAACTCGCTTCAATCGATTTTACTGTGGACTGGATGCAACACCTTCAGTCTGAAGTGTTTTCACTTTCTGGTGGTGCCTGAGAGGAGGGGGAGTCAAGGGCAGTGGATGCAACCATTGGGCGCTGATTTTGTCTGTTACACCATCGTGGTGGATGCCCTCTCGGAAACAGTCTGTCGACAGGAGGTGAACGTCCCGCAAGAAGATTGCGGCAACGCCCCTCTTTCTTTGCGCAGATTACGTAAACTGCCGCTAAAATTCACAAACTTTGCATCGCGGATGATTCGAGGCCCAATCCGGCCGACAAAAAGCGCGGACCTAAAACGTTGCAGTAGATTTCGCAAAAATGCCCTGTTCACGTCATATGCCCGTCGCAAAGGCGACGAAAAGAATCGCAAACAAAATACAACCTATGGGATAGGTCGATTCCCCTCCTATAGATAAAGATGCAGACAGCCGCAGAATCCGCCTTGCGTTCGCGAACGATTTGCACTTCTCTCCTGCGATCACAAACCCAAAACAAGGGGAAGGAGAGAAACAAAATGGCATCACTGAAACTCAACCTCCGCGCTGCCGCGCTGATTGGCTCGCTGCTCATCGGAGCAAGCCCGGCACTTGCCGAAGCTGTCCTGCATCGCGGCAACGCAGGTGAGCCGCAGACGCTCGACCAGCACCACACCTCGATCAACATTGAAGCGTTCATCCTCAAGGACCTCTACGAAGGCCTGACGATCTATGACGCCTCTGCCAAGATCGTCCCCGGTGTTGCTGAGACGTGGGAGCTTTCGGACGATGGCACGGTCTACACCTTCAAGCTGCGCGCCGATGCAAAGTGGTCGGACGGTTCGCCGGTAACGGCTGAAGACTTCGTCTTCTCCTTCCGCCGCGTCGAAGATCCGAAGACGGCTGCCGGCTACGCCAACATTCTCTTCCCGATCAAGAACGCCGAAAAGGTAAACAAGGGCGACCTGCCGACCGATCAGCTCGGCATCAAGGCGATCGACGAAAAGACCGTCGAAATCACGCTCGAGCGTCCGACCCCGTTCTTCCTGGAGCTGCTCGCACACCAGACGGCACTTCCGGTCAGCAAGGCCAGCGTCGAAAAGAACGGCGCGGACTTCGTCAAGCCGGGCGTCATGGTATCGAACGGCGCCTTCACGCTGCAGGCCCACGTTCCGAACGACAGCCTGACCGTCGTCAAGAACGCCAACTACTGGGATGCGGCCAACGTCAAGCTCGACAAGGTCATCTTCTACCCGATCGACGACCAGGCTGCTTCGGTTCGTCGTTTCGAAGCCAAGGAAATGGACCTCGTCTACAACTTCTCGGCTGACCAGATCGACCGTCTGCGCACGTCCTATGGCGAGCAGGTCCATGTCTCGCCGTCGCTTGCGACTTATTACTACGCCTTCGACACCCGCCAGGAGCCCTATAGCGACGTTCGCGTCCGCCAGGCTCTCTCCATGGCCGTCGACCGCGACTTCCTCGCCAAGGAAATCTACGCCGGTTCGCAGCTCCCCGCCTATTCGATGGTTCCTCCGGGCATCGAGAGCTACGGTGAGCCGTCCAAGGCCGAGTTCGGCACGCTGTCGCAGCTCGACCGCGAAGACAAGGCCATCGCCCTGATGAAGGAAGCTGGCTACGGCGAAGGTGGCAAGCCGCTCGACATCGAGCTGCGCTACAACACCAACCCGAACCACGAGCGCGTCGCAACGGCTGTCGCCGACATGTGGAAGAACACCTTCGGCGCCAAGGTGTCGCTGGTGAACCTCGACGTGTCCTCGCACTACGCCTACCTGCAGGAAGGCGGCAAGTTCAACGTTGCCCGCGCCGGCTGGCAGGCTGACTACGCGGATGCCGAGAACTTCCTGGCGCTCAGCGTCGGCTCCAACAAGACCTTCAACTACGGCCATTTCGAAAACGCCGAGTTCGACGGCCTGATGAAGAAGTCCTACGACGAGCAGGATCCGGCCGCTCGCTCGAAGCTGATGCATGAAGCCGAAGCGCTGCTGATGAAGGAACAGCCGATCGCTCCGCTTCTGACCCAGGCCGACCTGTGGCTGGTTGCCAGCCGCGTCAAGGGCTGGGCGGACAATGCTCCGAACGAGCACCTCAGCAAGTTCCTGAGCATCGCCGAATAACGAACAGAGACGACGCGCGGTCATAAGGTCGCGCGTCGCCTCCGGAGCACGTCCATGATTTCCTTCATCCTTCGCCGATTGGCGAGTGCGGTGCCGACCTTGTTTATCGTCGTCACCATTTCGTTTTTCTTGATGCGGTTCGCCCCTGGTGGCCCCTTCAACCTCGAGCGTCCTCTTCCGCCACAAACGATGGCGAACCTGATGAAGACGTACCAGCTCGACCAGCCTCTTTGGCGCCAATACACGCACTATCTCAGCAATGCGGTGACCGGCGACTTCGGCCCGAGCTACGTCTACAAGGACAACAACGTCGCTGAACTGATCGGCAAGGGTCTGCCCTATTCGATGGAACTCGGCTTCTACGCGTTGCTTATTGCGCTGATCGGCGGCGTCACCGCCGGAACGATTGCCGCGCTTCGGCAAAACAGCGTCCTCGATTTCACCATCATGTCGTTTTCGACGATAGGGGTCACCGTGCCCAACTTCGTCGTCGGCCCGGTGCTGACACTGGTCTTTGCGATCGTGCTCGCATGGCTGCCGGCCGGTGGTTGGGGGGATGGATCGCTGCGCTTCCTGATCCTGCCGATGATCGCGCTGGCATTGCCGCAGCTTGCAGTTTTTGCGCGGCTCACGCGCGGCTCGATGATCGAGGCGCTGCATACCGACCATATCCGAACAGCCAAGGCCTATGGCCTGCCATCGCGAACGGTCGTCGTTACCCATGCGATGCGTGGTGCGATGCTGCCGGTCGTGTCCTATCTCGCGCCCTGTGCTGCGGCCCTTCTTACCGGCTCGGCCGTCGTTGAGACGATCTTCACCATCCCGGGCGTCGGTCGCTACTTCGTCCTTGGCGCCATCAACCGTGACTACACGCTGGTGATGGGCACAGTTATCCTCGTTGCCATCTTCGTCATCGTTTTCAATCTCCTGGTCGACATTCTCTACGGCCTGCTCGATCCGAGGGTTCGCCATGACTGATATCGCCCAGACCCCGGCGGCGACGCCGGAAACAAAGGGGCGCAGCCTCTTCCAGCTCGCCGCCATGCGTTTCAAGCGCAACCGCGCCGCCATGGCCGGCTGCTTCATGCTGGCGCTTATCGCGCTGTTCTCGTTCCTCGGCCCGTTCTTCGTCCCGCACACCTATGATCAGGTGTTTCCGTCCTACGTCTCGATCAGCCCGAGCCTGGAGCCGCGTCCAGATACGTCGACGCTTCAGGACGTGATGGAAGGCGTCGCCACACGGGCACGCGTCACGCTCAAGGAGTTCAATCTCGAGGGTGAAACCTTCACCGCGACGATTACCTCCGAACAGCCGATCGATTCCCGTGCCACGCGCTACTTCGACCGCGCCAACGAATTCCGTGACACCCAGGTGGTGGCAACGGAAAACGACGGTAAGACGCTGAAGGTGACCGGTCAGGTCGACCGGGAATACTTCCCCTTCGGCACGGATTCCAACGGCCGCGACCTCCTGGTTCGCGTCATGCTCGGCGGCCAGATCTCGATCGCCGTCGGCCTGCTTGCGAGCCTCGTGTCTCTCGGGATCGGCGTCGTCTACGGCGCGACATCGGGCTACATCGGCGGTCGCGTCGACAACGTCATGATGCGTCTGGTTGAGATCATGTATTCTCTGCCCTTCGTGTTTCTGGTCGTCGTTCTCGTCGTGTTCTTCGGGCGCTCGTTCATCCTGATCTTCCTGGTGATCGGGGCAGTGGAATGGCTCGACATGGCCCGTATCGTGCGCGGTCAGACATTGGCATTGAAACGTCGAGAATTCGTCGGCGCCGCGCAGGCGCTCGGTCTCACGGATTGGCAGATCATCCGCCGGCACATCATCCCCAACACGATTGGCCCGGTCATCGTTTTCGTGACCGTCGTCGTGCCCAAGGTGATCCTGCTCGAGAGCTTCCTCTCCTTCCTCGGCCTCGGCGTTCAGGCGCCGCTGACGAGCTGGGGGGCGCTGATCTCGGAAGGCGCAAACAACATCCAGTCGGCGCCATGGCTTCTGATTTTCCCGGCCATCTTCTTCGTCCTGACGCTGTTCTCGCTGAACTTCGTCGGCGACGGCCTGCGCGACGCGCTCGACCCGAAGGATCGCTGACATGGCAGATACCAAGGAAACCATCCTGGCCGTTCGCGGTCTCAAGGTGAACTTCTCGACGCCTGACGGCACGGTCGAAGCGGTCAAGGGCATCGATCTCGATGTGCGCACCGGCGAAACGCTCGCGGTCGTCGGCGAGTCCGGCTCCGGCAAGAGTCAGACGATGATGGGCATCATGGGTCTGCTTGCCAAGAACGGCACCGTGACCGGCTCGGCAACCTACCGCGGGCAGGAGCTCGTCGGACTGCCGGCTAAGGCCTTGAACCAGGTCCGCGGCGCGAAGGTCACCATGATCTTCCAGGAGCCGATGACCTCGCTCGATCCGCTCTATCCGGTCGGTCGCCAGATCGCCGAGCCGATCGTTCACCACCGCGGCGGCACGTTCAAGCAGGCGCGGGCGCGCGTGCTCGAACTGCTGGAGCTCGTCGGCATTCCGGAACCGGCACGCCGCATCGACAGCTATCCGCACGAGCTATCGGGCGGCCAGCGCCAGCGCGTGATGATCGCGATGGCACTTGCGAACGACCCGGATCTGCTGATTGCGGACGAGCCGACGACGGCGCTCGACGTGACGATCCAGGCGCAAATCCTCGATCTCCTGAAATCGCTGCAGAAGCGATTCGGCATGGCGATCGTGCTGATCACCCACGACCTCGGCATCGTCAAACACTTCGCCGACCGTGTCGCCGTGATGCGTCGCGGCGAAGTGGTTGAAAAGGGCACGACGGCCGACATCTTCGAACGGCCGCAGGCCGACTATACGAAGATGCTGCTTGCCGCCGAACCGAGCGGCCGCAAGGCGTCTCCGCCCGACAGTGCGCCGATCATTCTTGAAGGTCGCGACGTCTGCGTCGACTACCAGATCGGTGGCGGCCTCTTCCGCGGCGGCAAGTCCGTCTTCCGTGCGGTAGACAGCGTCAATCTGCGCCTGAAGGAAGGGCAGACGATCGGTGTCGTCGGCGAGTCCGGTTCGGGCAAGTCGACGCTCGGCCGCGCGCTTCTTCGGCTCCTGCCGAGCAGCGGCCACTACCGCTTCGGCACGACGGATATCTCCGGCTTCGACCGCGGGCAGATGCGGCCGTTGCGGCGCACCCTGCAGCTCGTCTTCCAGGATCCCTACGGCTCGCTTTCGCCACGGCGCACCGTCGGCGAAATCATCACCGAAGGCCTGCACGTGCACGAGCCCGAGCTCACCCGCGCCGACCGCGACCGCCGGGCGTCGGAAGCGTTGAAGGAAGTGGGCCTCGATCCCGCCTCCCGCAACCGCTACCCGCACGAGTTCTCGGGCGGCCAGCGCCAGCGCATCGCCATTGCTCGTGCCATGATCCTGAAGCCCAAGGTCGTCATCCTCGATGAGCCGACGTCGGCGCTCGACCGTTCGGTCCAGGGGCAGGTGATCGAGCTGTTGCGCGACCTGCAGCGCTCACACGGGCTCTCCTACATCTTCATCAGCCACGACCTTTCGGTGGTGAAGGCGATGTCGGACTATGTGATCGTCATGAAGAACGGCAAGATTGTTGAGGAAGGCGAGACCGATGCGATCTTCGAGGCGCCGAAGCAGCCCTATACCAAGACGCTGATCGGCGCTGCCTTCAACGTTTGAGCAGGCACAGGCCTTCAAAATTTGGCGGGGACGCGAGCGATCGCGTCCCCGTTTCCGTTCTCGGGCTCGGAAACGTCAGGTCTCGTTCTCTGCGGAGAAATCGGAAGCGACGAGTTTCTTGTCGAGCCCGAACTTCTGCATCTTTTCGTAGAGCGTCTTCCGCGAGATGCCGAGGGTCTCGTAGACCGGCTTCAGCGCGCCGCCATGGGCGGCGATTGCGCTGGCGATGAGGCCTTTTTCATAGGCCGCCACCTTGTCGGCGAGGCGGTTGCCGTTTTCCGATCGCGCGCTGTCGTCGGGAGCCGCATCGAGCCCGAGCACCAGCCGCTCGGCGGCATTGCGCAACTCGCGCACGTTGCCCGGCCAGTCGCGCTCGGCGATTTCGGCCAGCATCGATTGGGAGATCTCCACCTCATCCCGGCCGTAGCGAGCGGCCGACTCCCTGACCAGTTGCAGAAAGAGCAGCGGAATGTCGGCGCGCCGCTGGGCAAGCGAGGGGACGCGGAGCGTCGCGACGTTGAGGCGATAGAGGAGGTCCGCCCGGAAGCGCCCGGCGGCGACTTCCTTTTCGAGATCGACCTTGCTGGTGGCGATGAAACGGACGTCGAGCGGGACCTGCTCGTTCGATCCGAGCCGGGTGATGACGCGTTCCTGCAGCACCCGCAGAAACTTTGCCTGGAGGTCGAAGGGCATCGAGCCAATCTCGTCGAGCAGGATCGTACCGCCGCGACCATGTTCGAACTTGCCGTAGCGTGGACGGATGGCGCCGGGAAAGGCGCCGGGCTCGTGGCCGAAGAGCTCGCTTTCGATCAGGTTTTCGGGCAGTGCGGCGCAGTTGATGGCGATGAACGGGCTGTTGGCGCGGGTGCTCAGATCATGCAGCGTGCGGGCCAGCACCTCCTTGCCGACGCCGGTATCGCCGATGATCAAGGTATCGGCATCGGCCGCGCCGAGCGCGCGGATGCGGTAGCGCAGATCGACCATGACCTGGCTTCGACCGGGCAGCCGCTGTTCGATGTCGTCGCGTTTGCCGGCAACCGCCTTCAGCCGGCGGTTTTCAAGAACGAGCGCGCGCCAGTCCAGTGCCCGGCGGATCGTGCCGGCGAGCATCTGCGCTGCGAAGGGTTTCTCGACGAAGTCATAGGCGCCTTCGCGCATGGCCCGGACCGCGAGTTGCACATCGCCATGGCCGGTGACGAGGATGACCGGTACCTCCGCATCGATTTCGCGGATGCGCTGCAGGAGGGTCATGCCGTCCATGCCCGGCATGCGGATATCGCTGATCACCACGCCAGGAAAACTGTAGCTGATGAATTCGAGCGCGTGTTCGGCGGCCGAGAAGGCATCGACGCGGAAACCGGCCAACTCCAGCGCCTGGGCGCTCGAATGGCGCACATCCTCTTCGTCATCGACGAGCAGGATCCGGCTCTCGATCATTCGGCGGCCTCCCGGGCATTGCTGTTTTCGGCAGCGAGTTCGATGCGGAACTCGGCGCCGCCTTCCGCGAGGTTAGTCGCGACAAGGCTTCCGCCGAAATCCTTGATAATGTTATAGGAAATCGAAAGGCCAAGGCCCAGTCCCTTGCCGACGCCCTTTGTGGAAAAGAACGGGTCGAAGATACGTTCGGCAATCGCCGGCGCAATGCCGGGGCCGCGGTCGCTGACGGTCAGCACGACTTTGCCGTCTTCCTGCTTCGCACGCAGGCGGATGGTGCGGTCGTCAAGGCCCTCGACGGCATCGGCGGCATTGGAAATGATGTTGACGAGCACCTGCTGCAGGCGGACCGAGCCGGCCCGGACGACGAGCGGTTCGTTGCCGAGATCGATGTCGATGGTCGCCGCCGCCGCCTTCAGCCGAACCGACACGATCTCCATCGTGTCGCGCACCACTTCCTCGACCGGGACCGGCCCGAGTTTCTCGTTCGGTTTGCGGGCGAAATTGCGCAGGTGCTTGCTGATCGCCGCCATCCGGTCGACAAGCCCGGAGATGCGGCGGATATTGTCCGTCGCCTCGTCGGACCGACCCCGCTCGATCAGCAGTGCGGCGCTGTCAGCATAGGTCTTGGCGGCGGCGAGCGGCTGGTTGAATTCGTGCGAGAGGGCGGCGGACATCTGCCCGAGCCCTGCCAGTTTTCCGGCCTGGATCAGATCGGCCTGCGTCCGTCGCAGTTGCTTCTCCGTCAGCCGCCGTTCGGCGATCTCTTCCTCGATCTGGCCGTTGACGCGGGCAAGGTCAGCGGTGCGTTCGTCTACGCGGCGTTCCAGCTCGGCCTGTGCTTCCGCCTGCATCGACAGGCGCTCGTTGAGCCGCGCGCGCCGCTGGAGAATGATGGCGACGCCGAGACCGGCAAGGCAGAGCAGAAGCAGAGCGGCGATAACAGTCGTCAGCGCCTGTGTTCGCACCGACGCGGTGTCGACCAGCACATTCACCGTCCAGTCGGCGTCGGGCATCCGCTGCGAAAGCATCAGGTATTCGCGGCTCGAGTTTTCGGCCGAGACGGTGAGGAAATGACGGTCGGACGAAACGCGCTCCGACACGGGAAGGGCATGTACGGTCGCATCGGCGTAGCGCCTGGAGGCCTCGGTTCGTGCAAGCCGGTCCGACGTCAGCGGCAGGATCGACGCGTAGCGCCATTCCGGATCGCCGGACATGAAGACGATGCCTTCCGGGTCGGAGACGAAGATCTTGTACTCGCCGCCCTGCCAGGACGCTTCGATGCGCTCGACATCGACCTTGAACACCATGACGCCGCGGATCTCGTTGCCGACCCGGATCGGGGAGCCGAAAAAGTAGCCGCGTTTCAACGACGTGGTTCCGAGTGCATAGAACCGCGATTGCTCGCCGCGAAGCGCTTCCTGGAAATAGGGCCGGTAGCTGAAATTCTGCCCAACGAAGCTCGTCGGCCCGTCATAGTTGCTGGCGGCGATGGTGTTGCCATCCGGCGTGATCACGTAGATGTCCGAGGACTGCAACAGGCCGTTGATGTCCTTGAGGTAGCTGTCGACGGCCTCCCGCAGTCGCCGGTCCCGTGGGCGGGTGACGAGCTCGCGGACATCGTCATGATCCGCGATCAGTGCCGGCAACGCCTGGTAGCGGTTGAGGTGGCCGTCGAGCGCGGTGACGGCGAGGCGCAGCGCCGTGGTCGCCTGAGCACCTGCCTCGCGCAAATAGCTGTCGGTCGTGACCGCATAGCCTTTCCATGCCAGCATGGTTGCAAGCAGCGGCAACAGCAGGAACGCAAGGACCAAGCGATGTTTCACAGATATGCGCGCCCCTCCTCGCGTCGTTGCAGCAAATGCCGCCCGCCGATCTTAAGCATCGGGGCGAGGGCTCACAAGTCGCCGCTGCAACTCGCTTCTGTTGACGAGTTTTAGGCGTCGTCAATGATCTGTTGACAATGCGTTTGGTTGCGGCCGTCTTTCGCCGAGAAGCGGATAGGCGCATCTAAGACCCAACGGAGCGCCCGGTGGCGCCGGAGAGAAAGGATCACGGCAATGCTCAATCAGATCAAGGGTCTGCATCACGTCACCTCGATGGCGGACGATGCGCGCGAGAACAACCTGTTCTTCACCAAGTCGCTCGGCCTGCGCCGTGTCAAGAAGACGGTCAACTTCGACTCGCCGGATGTCTACCACCTCTATTACGGCGACGAAGCCGGCACGCCTGGTACCGTCATGACCTATTTCCCGTTCCCGCAGATGCCGCGTGGCCGCGCCGGTACTGGCGAAGTCGGAACCACCGTCTTCTCCGTGCCCGAAGGTTCGCTCGGTTTCTGGAAAGAGCGGCTGGCGACGCTCGGCGCCACCGGTCTCAAGGATGAAGAAACCTTCGGTGAAAAGCGCCTGAACTTTGCCGGTCCTGATGGTGACGGCTTTGCGCTTGTCGAGGTCAGGGACGATGGGCGCACGCCCTGGACGGAAGGCGGCATTTCCGCTGATCATGCGATCCGCGGGTTCCATTCGGCAGCACTGCGCCTGCGTGACGAAGGTGCGACGGCGGAACTTCTGAAGTTCATGGGCTACGAAGAACTTGACCGCAAGGATGGTGTAACTCGTCTAATCGTGCCCGGCGGCAACGATGCCCGCGTCATCGACCTCGAAACGATGCCGAATATCGGCCGCGCCTCGCAAGGGGCAGGCTCGGTGCACCACATCGCCTTCGCGGTCGATAACCGCGAAAAGCAACTCGAGGTGCGCAAGGCACTGATGGACACGGGCTATCAGGTGACGCCGGTCATCGACCGCGATTACTTCTGGGCGATCTATTTCCGCACGCCGGGCGGCGTCCTGTTCGAGATCGCGACAAACGAGCCTGGCTTCGACCGGGACGAGGACCTCGCCCATCTCGGCGAGGCGCTGAAGCTGCCGCAGCAGCACAAGCACCTGCGCCCGATCCTCGAAAGTCACCTGCAGAAGATCGACTAAGACGCCAAGAAGGCTCGCCGCGGCGGCGAGCCTTCGCTACCCGATCTTGCACAGGTCGGTTCACAGTTTCGTCGAAACCGTGAAGTCAACGCTTTGAAATCAGGCAGGTTCGCACGAGGCTTCGACCCGTCGGAGGCCTGCCCCAGGAGACAAAAATGGTAGATCATGGCTATGTTCACAAGCTGAAGGCCGGAAAGCCCGGCCAGCCGATTTTCTTCGTGTTCCACGGGACCGGCGGTGACGAGAACCAGTTCTTCACTTTCGCATCCGAGTTGCTGCCCGACGCGACGATCGTTTCGCCACGAGGCGACGTTTCGGAATTTGGCGCCGCACGCTTCTTCAAGCGCACCGGCGAGGGTGTCTACGATATGGCCGACCTTGCTCGCGCCACCGAAAAGATGACGGGCTTCGTCAAGGCGCTGGCTACGGAGCATCAGGCTTCTCAGGTGATCGGCCTTGGTTATTCCAACGGCGCAAACATCCTTGCCAACGTGCTGATCGAAGGTGGTGTTTTCGACAAGGCGGTGCTGATGCATCCCTTGATCCCGTTCCGCCCGAAGGACAATGCGGGGCTGAAGGAGCGTAGCGTCCTGATCACCGCCGGCGAGCGTGACCCCATCTGCCCGGCGCCGCTGACCCAGGCGCTCGCGGACTATTTCCAGGGGCAGGGCGCGGCAACCGAGATCGAGTGGCATTCGGGCGGGCACGACATCCGCCAGAATGAAATCGCGGCGATCGCGCGCTTCCTGAAGGATTGATCACTCCAGCCGGCGACGGAAGAGCCAGGAGGCGGCCGAGAGGGTGACGATGGCGATCAGAAACAATGGGATCGTCTGTCGCGCCACCTCGACCGCCGGAATGTCCTTGAGGAACACGCCCTTCACGATCACGAGGAAGTAGCGCAGCGGATTGACATAGGTGATCGGCTGCAGCCAGGAGGGCATGTTCTCGATCGGCGTGGCGAAACCCGAAAGCAGCATCGCCGGCACCATGAACAGGAACGCGCCGAGGATCGCCTGCTGCTGCGTCATCGACAGGGCAGAAATGAACAGGCCGAGGCCGACGACGGAGGCGAGGTAGAACACCGCGCTGCCGTAGAGCAAAAGCAGCGAGCCGCGCAGCGGCACGCCGAAGATGAAGACGGCCGCCAGGATGTAAATGCTGATGTGGAAGAGGCCGATCATTATCGGCGGGATCAGCTTGCCGATCAGGATCTCGTGGGTTCGAAGCGGCGAGACCATCAGTTGATCGAAAGTGCCGAGCTCCCGTTCGCGCGCGATCGATAGCGCCGTGACAATAAGACCGATCAACAATGCGATGCTGGCGACGAGGTTCGGAACCATGAACCACTGGTAGGTAAGGTTTGGATTGAACCAGTTGCGGGCAACGACGGTGACCGCCCCCGATGCCACGCGCTTGCCGGCGGGCGTCTCGGCGGCAAGCGCGCCGACGATACGGCCGAGATAACCGGAGACGATCTGCGACGCATTGGAGCGGCGGCCGTCGAGGATGACCTGCACCTCCGCCGGCCGGCCGGCCTCGATATCGCGCGAGAAGGTGGGGCCGATTTCGATCGCCGCAATGACCTGCTGGGTGTCGATCGCCAGGCGTACCTCCTGCTGACTGTCGGTGAAGCGGATGCTTCGGAAGGTTGGCGAGCCGTCGATCCCCTCGATCAGATCCTGGCTCCAGTGGCCGTTGTCGCGGTTCAGCACCAGCACGTCGACATTCGTGACCTCCAGCGTCGCAGCGTAGGAGAACACCAGAAGCTGCAGGATCGGCGGTACGATCAGCACGGTGCGCCCCTTGGGGTCGCTCAGCACCGCCAGCAACTCCTTGACGATCAGGGCCTTCAGTCTCGTCCACCACATGTCAGCCGATCCTCTTGCGGGTACTGCGGGCGGCGAGCGCGAAGAACACGCTGCCGATCAGGAGCATGGCGGCAATGGACTTGCCGAACATCGGCCAGATGTCGCCAGCCAGAAACACCGTCTGCAGGCTCGGGATCAGATAGCGCGCCGGCACGATAAAGGTGATCCACTGGATGACCGTCGGCATCGAATTGATCTCGAAGAGAAATCCCGAAAGCAGAAAGGCCGGAAGAAACGCCGAAATCAGCGCGAGCTGCGAGGCGAGGAATTGGTTCTTGGTCGCCGCCGAAATCAACAGGCCCTGACCGAGCGCCGGCATCAGGAAAGTCGCTGACAGCGCGTAGAGCGCTGCGACCGAACCGCGAAAAGGAACGCCGAAGAGGAAGACGGCAAGGAGGACGCAGAGCGTCATCGAGGTGAGCCCGAGAATAAAATAGGGCAGCAGCTTGCCGGCAAGGAGTTCGGCTGCCGAAACCGGCGTCGCCATCATCGCCTCCATCGTGCCGCGCTCCCATTCACGTGCAACGACGAGCGAGGTGAGCAGCGTCCCGACCAGCGTCATGACGATGGCGATCGAGCCCGGCACCAGGAAGTTCCGGCTGGTCAGCTCCGGGTTGAACCAGAAGCGCTGCTCGGCCGAGATCGCCGGCGGCCGGCCGGCGCTGTCGCTCAACCGCTGGCGCTCCCAATTGGCTACGGTCGCCTGCGCATAGTTCTGGACGAAGTTCGCGGTGTTGGGATCGGAGCCGTCGACGAGCACCTGCAAGGCGGGGTGCCGACCGGCCGAGTAGTCGGCCACGAAGCTCTTGGGGATTACAACGATGCCGCGGACCCGGCCAAGCACTAAGTCTTCCTCGAACTCGCGGCGGTCCCGACCGACCGCCACCGTGAAATAACGCGAGGCCTGAAATCCCGCAGCGAGATCGCGCGTCAGCGGGGCCTCTTCTTCGACGACGAGGCCGATGCGGGTCTGCGTCGTGTCGAGCGAAACACCATAGCCGAAGAGAAACAACAGGATCATCGGCAGCACGAAGGCGATCAGGATGCTGCTCGGGTCGCGAACGATCTGATAGCTTTCCTTGCGCACCAACGCGGCAAAGCGTCTGGCTCTCGTGGCCCGGCCCTCGGTCGTTGCGGCGCGCGCGCTCATGCGGCCTCCTTCTCCTCCGAGCCTTGAACCAGAGCGATGAAGGCATCCTCCATGGTCGGGTCCGGAAGGTCGGGGCTGGCGACCTGCGCCTTCAATTCGTCTGGTGAGCCGAGCGCGATCGACCGGCCGCGATAAATCAGCGAAATGCGGTCGCAATATTCGGCTTCGTCCATGAAGTGGGTGGTGACGAGTACGGTGACGCCCTTTTCGACAAGGCCGTTGATGTGGGTCCAAAATTCGCGCCGGGTGATGGGGTCGACGCCGGAGGTCGGTTCGTCGAGAAACAGCGCTTCCGGTTCGTGCAATACGGCGCAGGCGAGTGCCAGACGCTGCTTGAGGCCGAGCGGCAGATCTTTCGCCGACATGTCGAGCAGGCGGGCGAAGCCGAAGATTTCCGTCATCAACTGGATGCGTTCGCGTTTGCGCGCGCCGGCAAGACCGTAGACGCCCGCAAAGAAGCTGAGGTTCTGGCCGACGCTCAAATCGCCGTAGAGCGAGAATTTTTGCGCCATGTAGCCCAGCCGGTTGCGTGCTTCCGCTGCGTCTCGCCGTAGATCGAAACCGGCGACGCGGCCTTCGCCGGCTGTGGGCTTCAACAGCCCGCACAGCATCTTGAAGGTCGTGGATTTGCCGGCGCCGTTCGGGCCTAAGAGCCCGAAGATCTGACCGCGCGGTATGTCGAAGGTGATCGCATCCGCGGCGGTGAAATCGCCGAATCGTTTCGTCAGTCCGCGCGCTTCGATGACCGGGCGTTCGCCGTCGGTCGGGAAGGGGGTCTGGGTTTCCGCGAGCTTGGAGCGGCCACCGGGACCGCCGCCGAGCATGTCGATGAACGCATCCTCGAAACGCGGCGTGGTCGTCGCCACGCCCGATGCGGACGAATGTCCCTCCGGGGTTGGCGGTTTGGTCCCTGGCTTCATGACCAGGCGGATCGCTTCGCCCTGGATGACCCCGTCGACGACATCGTCGTCGTCGAGATAGCTTGCGAGCTTCTGGCGCCGCCCATGGGGAATGCCGGAAACCTTGAAGACGCGATCGGCGACCCTGGCGGTCAATTCGGCGGGACTGCCCGTGAACAGGAGCTTGCCTTCGTTCAAGAGCAGAACGCTGTCGCAGGCCTCCGCCTCGTCCAGATAGGCCGTCGACCAGACGACGCCGATGCCTTCCTTCGTCAGGTTTTCGACCATCTTCCAGAGATCTCGGCGCGAGATCGGGTCGACGCCGACGCCCGGTTCGTCGAGGAGAAGCAGCCTCGGCTTGCGCAGCAGGGCGCAGGCAAGGCCAAGCTTCTGCTTCATGCCGCCGGAGAGCTTGCCGGCAAGGCGGCTAGTGAAACGCTTGAGGTCGGTAAATTCGAGCAGTTCGTCGAAGGTCGCTGTGCGCTCGCCAAGCGGCAGGCCGCGCAGATCGGCGTAGAGATTGAGGTTTTCCTGAACGGAAAGGTCCTCATAGAGGCCGAAGCGTTGCGGCATGTAGCCGATGGCCGCCTGGATATCGGCAGCATTCGCCACCGTATCGAAACCGAGAACCTCGACCTTGCCTTCGTCCGGCACCATCAGCCCGGTCATCAGGCGGATCAGCGTGGTCTTTCCGGCGCCATCCGGGCCGACGAGCCCGGTGATCCGCCCGCCCAAGATTTCGCCAGCGATATGGTCGAGCGCCGGCGGGGCATCGCCGAAGCGCTTGACCACATCCGCGATGCGAACGAACGGCACCTCGTCGCTCATTGCGCGGCTCCAGCCTTTTCCGGCAGATGCACGGTCACGGGCATGCCCTGCCGGAGATCGGGGCCCGGCTTGTCGACCACGATGCGCAGGCGATAAACGAGATCGGTGCGCAGTTCCGGCGTTTCCACCGACTTGGGCGTGAATTCGGCGACCGGTGAAATGAACCCGACCGTCGCCTTGTAGCGGTGGTCCGGGGCGCTGTCGGACGTGACCTCGACGGCCATGCCGGGATGCACCCGGCCAAGGTCCGGTTCCGCCACATAGGCGCGCACCCAGACGGGTTCGTTCAGCGAGACGACGTAGACGGTGTCGGAAGGCGCGACGATGGCACCAGCCTCGCGCACCCGTGACAGGACCGTGCCGGCGCTCGGCGCGAACAATTGGGTATCGGCAAGCGAGGTGCGGGCGCTTTCGAGCTTGGCTTCGGCGGCGAGCACCTGCGCCTGGGCGGCGTCAATATCCTCGATCCGGCTTCCCTCTTCGATGAGCGCCAGGGCCTCGCGGGCGGAGGTGGCGCGCGCTGCGGCTGCCGCCCTGTTGGCGTTCGCCTCGTCGAGATTGGCCTGGGAGATGGTGCCGTTCGGGCGCAATTGCCGGGCGCGTTCATAAGCGAGATTGGCGTTTTCGAGATCGGCCAGACGTTCCTCATGGGTCGCGCGCGCCTGGGCGATCTCGGTCGGGCGTGCCCCCGCCCTCAGCTTTGCAAGGTTGGCCCTGAGCGCACCGAGATCGGCCTGCGCCGCGGCGACCGCCTGCTCGAACGGGGCGGCGTCCAGCGTCGCCAGAACGTCCCCGGGCTTGACCACGTCTCCTTCGTCGACGCCAAGGCTTGCGATTCGGCCGCTGACGCGGAAGCCGAGTGAAACCTGCCGAATGTCGACATTGCCGTAGAGCACCGAGGTCTGCTCCGTGCCGATCCAGCCGAGCCGCTGCGGCACGTCGAACCACCAGGCACTGGCCGCGGCTCCGGCAAGCAATACAAGGGCTACTGCCGGCTTGTTCATGACCGGTCCTCCCGCTTGCTTCCAATGGTCGCGACCAGCTCGGCAGCATGTCGGCGCAAGAGGTCGAGCTCGTCAGGACCGACCGCCTGCCATTTCATCTGCCGAAGCACGGCTGCGTGGGCCATGCGGAAGACCAGGATGCTGCCGACGAAGGACAGGGTTTTCAGCCGGACCTGTTCCGATTGAGGAGGCTCGCCAAGGATGGTGGCAACCAGCCTGGCGGCCATGCCGATCATCGGGCCCATGACGTTGGAATAGACGCGCTCAAAGGCTTCCGTCGGCTCCATCTGTTCGCGGATGATGAAGCGCGCCCAGCTTTCGGACTGGCGGCTCACAAAGAGGGCGACCATGTGCTGCGCCAGCTGGGTGAGCATGTCGCGGGCTTCCTGGGGTTCCAACGGCTGGCCTTGGCTGTCGAGGTGGGCAAGGCGAGCAAGAACCGCGTTTCGAAGGTCTGCGACGTGGTCGATGATGATCGAGGCAAGGTGCTCCGCAGCGGCGATATGGAGGCCTTCCTTGCCGCCAAAGTAATAGGGGATTGCCTGGAGGTTCACGCCTGCCGTTTCGGCGAGCATGCGAGTGGTTGCGCCGTCAAAGCCGTAGCGGCCAAAGACGTCGATGGAACTGGTCAGCAGTTTCTCGCGGGTGACATCTCCGCGGTCCTGCTTGGTCGGACGGGGCGAGGTTTCTTTTTTCATGACATACTGAAATTAGATCATTCCATTGATTAAGTCAATCGAATGAATTTACGTGACGGATGACGACATGCCTTGCATCGATGAGGTCGTGTTGCAGAATGCAAGTCGCACAAAGGCGCACAGCGGTTTTGCCGTGGCGCTCTATTTTGCGGGCGAGGAACCTCCGGTGAACCTTTTGGCCTAAGCGACGTCGCGCTCTTCGCCCCGTTCGAGGCGGCGCTGAAAGAGGGCGGCGATGAGATCCGATTGGGTGACGACGCCGAGCAGCCGGTTATCCGGATCGACCACGGGCATATGGTGCAGCCCCATGTCGGACATCGGCGGCACGAGTTTGGCGATCATGGTTTCCGGCAGGGCGGATTGCACCTTGCGGGTCATGATGTCGGATACGAGCCGCGGCGTTTTCGGCCCGAAGCCGATAACGTTTCCGAGCCGCTGGCGGATGCCGCCCTGCGGCGTGAGCATCGCGTGTTTCATGAAATCGGTTTGCGTGACGATACCGACGAGGCCGTCCTTTTCAGTCACGACCGGTAGCGCCTTGATGTGATGCTTGATCAGGGTCTGCCAGGCCTGGCGCAAGGTCGTCTCGGGCGTGGCCGTGGCGACGTCGCGCGACATGATCTCGGCGCAGGTGATTTCGCCGGAGCGGCGGTTGAAGGCGCGGATCTGCGCCTGGTGGATCAACGCGTCGAGCTCTTCGGGACTGACGTCGACCACTTCACCATATTGGGCGAGAACGGCCTGCAGGTCTTCGGGGACGATGCCGAGCCTGTGCGTCGGCGCGGGGTCGCTCGTTCCATGCAGCGTCGGCGCCTGCGCAAGATGCGGGTAGCGGCGACCGGTCACGTTGTTGAACGCCAGCGCGATCAAGAGGATGACGACCGAATTGATGGCGACCGGCGACAGGACGAACCAGTAGCCCGCCTCGTGGATCGCCGGGCCACCGAGCACGGCGGTCAGCGCAACCGCCCCGCTCGGCGGATGAAGGCAGCCGAGCAGCAGCATGATCGCGATGGCGAGCCCGACGGCGACTGCGGCTGCGACGACCGGATCCGGGATCAGCAACGCCGCGGTCACGCCGATCAGCGAAGAGATGGTGTTGCCGCCGACGATCGACCAGGGCTGGGCGAGCGGGCTGGCCGGGGCGGCAAAGAGAAGGACGGCCGAGGCGCCCATTGGCGCGATCAGCAGCGGCAGGCTGGCGCCCGCCCCGAGGGCATAGCTGCTGATCAAGCCGGTAAGCAGGATGCCAAGAAGAGCGCCCAAAGACGCACGCAGGCGTTCCAGATGGCTGATCGGAACGAGCGATGGGATGAAACGCTTGATGTACGCGCGGGCCTTCGACATGGAGCCTCTCGGGAGGGGAGGTACGGACTTGGGCACGCCATTAGCACATGGCGCAGCATTGGGCATGAAATCCGCATCCAAAAACCGGCGTTGGATTGAAATATATGCATCGCGCCTAAAAAATGTGCGATGCACACGCGGGCGCGTGCTGTCCCTATAGTCGGGCTCGTCAGCCCGACAGGGCGGCGGAAAAATCGATCGAGAACCGGGTGCCACGGCCAGGCGTCGTATCGACCGCGACGGTTGCCTGGTGCAATTCGCTGATACGCCGCACGATCTTCAGGCCGAGGCCGAGCTGCCCGGAGCTTTTTACATAGCCGAGGTCTTCGTTGTGCTCCGGAAGGTCGATCAGCCCCTTGCCGTCATCCTCGACACAGACGACCGGGCCGGGGCCACAGGTCAGGACGATCCGGGTTCCCGGCGGGTTGTGCTTGACGGCGTTCTCGATGAGGTTGCGCAGCATGTTTTCGACGAGCGCCGGAATGGCGGTTATCTGTGGCGTGCCTTCGTCTACGAATTCGAGGGACTTGTCGTGGTCGAAGACGAAAGGTGCAATCGCCTCCGCAACGGCGGCGCCGATCTGAGACAGGCTGGTGCGCTGGTAGGCGGAGGGATCGACGGCATCGGCGCGCGCGAGCGAGGTCAACTGCTCCAGAATATGGGTGAGTGCGTCCAGGTCGCGCTCCGCATTGCGCGCCCGCGGGTCGTCGATGCGGCTCAGTTCCATCTTGGCGATCGACACCGGCGTGCGGATTTCATGGGCGATCGACGACGAGAACAGCTTTTGCGACTGGATGAGATCGGCAACCCGGGTCAGCATCCGATTGACTGCGGTGACGAGACGGGCGATTTCCTGCGGCATCCGCGTCAACGGCAGGCGCGCATTGCTGTCGCGCGGGTCGAGGGCGTCGGCGGCCTGCGCGGCCATGGCGACCGGCCGCAAGGCGCTGCGCACCGACCAGATCGTCGCGCCGATCACGAGACAGAACATTAGCGTCATCGGCACGATCATCGAATCGAACATCTCGTGCAGCAAGGCGCCGTACATGAAGCCGTTCGGATCGTTGAGGATCGCGAGTTCGACCAGGACGACCAGGCCGCCCCGTTCGAAAGTCTGGCCGCCGGCAACGCTGAAAGGTTTGCCCGGCGCGATCAGGCGTTTCCAGAATTGCGGCGCGTCGACGTTGAGCGGCAGGAAGTGCTGGGCACATTCGGCCGTGCAGTTCGAATGGATCATCTCGCCGGACGCAGTGCGGATACGCAGGAAAATCGCGCCGTTGTCGTCGGACCGGTCGAGATAGCGTTCGCGCACGTCGCGATTGGGCTCGTAACGCGCCACGCCGTCGCGCACCTGGACATACTCGATCAGGTTTTCGGTTTCCTGCTGCAGCATGAGCACGCTCAGCTTGTCGTCGTCGAACCAGTAGTCGGCGAAGACGACGCCGATCTGGATCGCCATGGCCAGCAGCGAGAAGGCGATGATGCGGCGGGCTACGATACCGATCAGGGAAGGGTTTCGGCTCCTCATGGAGCTTGCCTGAGGAGGTAGCCGATGCCGCGCACCGTCTCGATCTGAACGCCGCTATCGAGCGGCTGCAGGCGTTTGCGCACCCTTGAAACAGCCAGTTCCAGGGCATTGGGCGTGACTTCCTGGCCATATTCCGAAAGGGCCGTTTCGAGCTTCCGCTTCGGCACGACGCGACCGACCTCGCGCATCAGGATCTCGATCAACGACCGCTCGCGCGGCGGCAAAGGCACCACCGTGCCGTCGCAGGTGAGGTCGGCGGTTGCCGGGTCGTAGCGCAATGTCCCGGCTTCCAGTACCGGCTGTACGGCCTGGGGATTGCGCCGCAGCATCGCGCGACAGCGCGACAGCAGCTCGCGATGGTGGAACGGTTTTACGAGATAGTCGTCGGCCCCGGCGTCGAGCCCGGCGATGCGCTCGTCGACAGAGCCCTTGGCCGTGATGATCAGCACCGGCAGCCCGGGATACTCCAGGCGGACGCGGCGAAGCAGCGACAGGCCGTCGCCATCGGGCAGCCCGAGGTCAAGCAGCACCAGGTCATGCTCGCGCGCCGCGATCGCCGTTTCGGCATCGGCCACGCTTGAAACCGCATCGAGGCGCCAGCCCGCATCCCGCATGGTTTCACCGACCAGTTCAACCAGTCGCGGACTGTCTTCGACCAGGAGCAGGCGCATTGATTCGTCTCGATATTACAGGGCCACCGCCGACCATATGGGCTTTCGCCGGGACTGCCAACTGCCTGCGCGACACCTACCAGCGCGCGTATCGGCGCAACAATGAGCAATCTTGACGGGGTTTGGACAGCTTGTCCGTCGTATCTCAACGGCTGAGGGGGAGGCTGCAACCTAGCAGGTGGCCGCCACGCGGCCTCCATCTCGATTGAATGCCCGTGCCTGCAGCGCCCCTCCCAGGCGCTCTTGCAGTCACCGCAGGAGACTACAGTTTTGAGATTTTCAGGTATTCGCCGCCCCGAAATCGGCAGTATTGCGCTCAGCGCTCTTGTCAGTGCCTATCTGCTCCTTGCCACCAACAAATCCTTCTGGACACACACGGTCGCCTATTTCGACGATTCCCTCACGGCGCGTCTGTCTTTCAGCGCGGCTCTGTGTCTGCTGACCTTCGCAGGCCTGACGCTGGCCTCCGTCAAATATGTGATGAAGCCGGTGATGATCTTCCTGATCATGGTATCGGCCGCCGCCTCCTACTTCATCGATACTTTCGGCGTCATCATCGACAAGGACATGATCGGCAACGCGGCGGTGACGACGCAGGCCGAAGCCAGCCACCTCCTGACCGGCAGTCTGGCGACGCATCTGCTGCTTTACGGGGTACTTCCGTCGCTGCTGGTGATCTGGTTCAAGCTCCGCTACCGGCCCTTCCTGTCGAATGCTGCGGTCAACCTGGCGGTGATCATTCCCTGCCTCCTGGTCAGCGGGGGGCTGGTCTACGCGAACTTTGCAAACGTCGCCTACGTGATCCGCGAACACAAGGACCTGATGAAGCGGTTCAACCCGACGGGGCCGGTTTCGGCTGCCGTGCGATATGCATCCTCGACCTATAAGCAGCGCAACATCGTCGTGCAGCCACTCGCAACCGATGCCCGACAGGGTGCGCGGATTGAAGCTGCCGGCAAGCCCGTGGTTGTCGTCGTCGTTGCCGGCGAAACCGCGCGCGCGATGAACTTCTCGCTGAACGGCTACGGGCGCGAGACCAATCCGGAACTCAAGGCTCTGGGCGTCGTCAACTACACCGACACCACGAGCTGCGGCACGGCGACGGCAACGTCGCTCCCCTGCATGTTCTCCGTCTACCCGCGTGATGAGTACAGCGACTGGAAGGCTCGCTCGACAGAAAACCTCATGAACGTGCTGACGCGCGCCGGTGTTTCGACCACCTGGTGGGACAACAACACCGGAAGCAAGGGCATTGCCGACCTCATCAACTTCGCCAGCATGACCGACCAGAAGAACAGCCCGCTCTGCAAAAACGGGGAATGCCTGGACGAGATCTTCCTCGGTGAGCTCGACAAGAAGCTCTCGGCGACCAAGAAGAACAGCGTGATCGTGCTCCACCAACTCGGCAGCCACGGACCGTCCTACTACCTGCGCTATCCCGAGAAGTTCCGGCGTTTCACGCCCGATTGCCGCACGGCCGAACTGATGAAGTGTTCGGTTGAAGAAATCACGAACGCCTATGACAACACGATACTCTACACCGACTACGTGGTGGCGAGTGTCGCCCGGTTGCTGGAAAAGCATCAGGACCAGATCGCCGGCGCGATGATCTATATGTCCGATCACGGCGAGTCGCTCGGCGAGAACGGCATCTATCTGCACGGCGCGCCCTATGCCATCGCCCCGCGCGAACAGACGCAGGTGCCGTTTATTGCGTGGTTCTCGAAGCCCTACCAGGCGGCAATGGGTGTCGATACGGCGTGCCTCGCCAAGGATACGGCGCAGCCGAAATCCCACGACAACCTGTTTCATACCGTGCTCGGCATGATGAATGTCGAGACCAAGGTCTACAAGCCGGGCCTTGATGCCTTTGCGAGCTGCACGAAGAAGCCGGGCGGCGGGTCGGCGTTCCAGGCCGCGGATACGACCAACGACTTGCCGGCAAGCCCCGTGCGTTCCTCAGGGTTTCCAGGCGCCCTTTAACGGCCCGTAAATTTGCCCACGGTCGGAACAAAACCCGGCCTCGACGCTTCCTTGAAAACACACCCCGATTTCGTTCCCGCCACGGCCGAGACGGCCAACGCGGCCTCGGCCCTTCGGGACAGCCCAAGGAAGGAGAGGTCCGATGCGCATCGTCGGTCTGCAGGTCACTGCCGAAAGAGCCGGTCGTTCAGGGTTTACCGTCGAATTCATAGGCGACGGCGATGAGGTGGTGACAGTGATGTGTCCCCAGGACAAGGCCGGATCCCTTAACCGGCTGAACGCGATCGCGAAGGCAAAGGAAATTCTGCATGCGGCCATTGCGGCCGACGAAACGGTCGCGGCCGCCGGCGACCAGGCAGGGGTGCGTCGCGGCACCCTGCCGAACGCGCGCCGGGCGCATGATCGCGATGCGATGGAAGAGCAACTCGACGAAGGGCTCGAGGATACTTTTCCGGCAAGCGACCCGGTGTCGATCGCCAGCTCGACCATCGCCAAGGGCCATTCCCGACGCTGACATCAGGACGGCACAATAGTGGCTCCCAAGTGCGGGCATTTTGCCCGTCGCTCCTTACACGGCGGCCCTCATTCTTAATTGTCGCACGGGTCCGCGTCGCGGCCGCGGCATCTTGCATCCTTTCCGCAAAAGGCATGTTATAGCGCCTTGATCTGGCGATATTTTCGGCCTCGAAGCGGCCGGCGCCCGCTATCGGAATTTGGAGAGTGAATGCATGGCCGTCCGGCATCTGACGTTCGCCGTCGGCGATATTCACGGCTGCCTCGACCAGCTGCGCGCGCTGCTGGATGAAATCGAAGACTATGCGCCAACGGGGCGGGTGATCTTTCTCGGCGACCTGATCGATAGGGGGCCGGACAGCCGCGCCGTCATTGAACTGATCATGGCCGGCCCGACGAAGCCCGGCTGGACCTGGTTGACCCTCAAGGGCAACCACGAGGAAATGCTTTGGGGTGCCAGCAGTGGTGAAAGCGATGTCGACTGGTGGCTGGTCAACGGTGGCCGCGAGACGCTGATCTCCTATGACGGCACGGTTCCCGGGCGGCACCTGAAATGGATCAAGGAGCTGCCGACGATCCTGGTCGAGCGCTTTCGCATTTTCGTTCATGCGGGCGTCGACGACACGCGGCCGCTGGAACAGCAGGACGACGGGGTTTTCCTCTGGATCCGGCCGCCCGACGACTATTCCGGCGAGTACTGGGGCCGGCACCTTTGTCATGGCCACACGCCGAGCACGGCCAATCCGCGCACGGTCGGAAACCGCACCAATGTCGATTCCGGCGCGGTGTTCAGCGGCATCCTCTCCTGCGCCATCTTCGACGACGATCAGGCGGGTGGGCCGATCGACTTCCTGACGGCGAGCAAGGCTGCCTGGCGCGTCGAGTGAGCGTTAGCATCGGTGGCGTAAATGGCATTGTGCGGGCGGCTCTCCGGTAGTAGGTGTGGCTTCTCCGCTGGGCGAAGCCTTTGCCGCCCGTCTCATCATCTCAGGGGATTGCCTTGGACGCCGCGCCTTCATCCGTTTTCACGAAGAATTTTGCTGCCCTCCTGTTCGATATGGATGGCACGTTGCTGAACTCCATGGCCGTGGTCGAGCGTGTCTGGGGCGCATGGGCGGAGCGCAATGGTCTCGACCCAGTCGAGTTTACCAAAACCGTACATGGCGTGCGCGCCGTCGATACGATCCGCAATCTCGAGCTGCCGGACATCGATCCGGAGAAGGAAGCCTACGACCTGGCGCTGGCCGAGATCGCCGACGTTGAAGGTATTGTCGAGATCCCCGGTGCGGTTGATTTCCTGAATTCTCTGCCGCCGGAAAGGTGGGCGATCGTAACGTCCGCGCCGCTGGATCTCGCCGTGCGCCGTCTCGCGGCCGCCGGCATTCCGATGCCCCAACTGATGATCACCGGTGAGGATGTTTCCATCGGCAAGCCCGATCCACAGGGCTACCGGATGGCGGCCGAGCGGCTGGGCGTGCGTGCGGAGGATTGCCTGGTGTTCGAGGACGCGCCGGCCGGAATTCTGGCCGGGCTCGCAGCCGGGGCCGATGTCGTCGTCGTCACCGGTGCGCATGCGGCCGCCGAGGGAACGCCGCACATGACGCTTGCCCGCTACCACGACATCGCGGTGGAGCGCGCAACAGACGGCACGGTATCACTGCGCCGGACCGCTTGAAAACCCGTCGATGAGAACGGGAGGCCGCGTGCCGACCTCCCGTCATTCGCGTCGCTGGTTTAGGCGTTGAGCCAGCATTTCGTCAGCGCGTGCCCGCCCATCAGTTCGCCGTTCGGATCGTCGATCCAACCGCCGACCTTGTCGTTGGTCGCGTCGATATAGTTGTTGAACATCGGTACGATGACGCCGCCTTCGTCGCGCAGCATCATCGCCGCCTGATGATAGAGTGCCTTGCGCTTGGCGTTGTCGAGTTCACCACGCGCCGCAAAGATCAGCTTGTCGAAGTCCTCCCGGAGGAAGCGGGTGTCGTTCCACTCGGCCTTGGAGAGATAGGCGATCGAATAGACCTGGTCCTGCGTCGGCCGGCCGGTCCAATAGGACATGCTGAAGGGCTGCTTGTTCCAGACGTCCGACCAGTAGCCGTCGCCCGGTTCGCGCTTCAGGTCGATGGTGATCCCGCATTTGGCGGCGCTCATCTGGAAGAGTTGTGCCGCATCGACAGCGCCGGGAAAGGCGACATCGGAGGTCCGAAGCAGAACCGAGCCGCTGTGCCCGGATTTCTTGAAGTGGAACTTCGCCTTGTCCGGATCGAAGACGCGCTGCTCGATATCGTTGTCGAACAGCGGATAGCCCTTGATCATCGGCGTGTCGTTGCCGACGGTGCCATAGCCGGCGAGCACCTTTGCCACCATCTCCTCGCGGTCGACGGCATATTTCAGCGCCAGGCGCAGGTCGTTGTTGTCGAAGGGCGCCGTGTTGCAATGGGCGATGAAGACATAGTGACCCTTGCCCGGCACATTCCGTATGACGACGCCGGGAAGGCGACTGATCAGGGCGACCACCTTGGGCTCGATGCGGTTGATCATGTGGATCTGGCCGCTCTGGAGGGCCGCGGTTCGAGCGGTCGAGTCATTGATGACAGCGATTTCGATCTGATCGGCATGGCCGCGCTCGGCCGAGCCCCAATAACCTTCGTGCCGCTCTGCGATATGTTTGACGCCCGGCTCGTTGGACACGACCTTGTAGGGGCCGGTGCCGATGCCCGCCGTCGGGTCGTCCTTGCCGCCGTTCGGCTGGATCATCAGGTGGTAATCGCTGACGATATAGGGCAGGTCGGCATTGGGCGCGCGCAGCGCGATGACCACGCTGTCGCCATCGACTTTGATCGTCTCAAAGTCCTGAACGAAGGGCAGGGCCGCAGACTTGGAGTCCGCGTCGCCATGACGCTCGAACGTCGCCACCACGTCGGCCGGGGTCAGCTCCTTGCCGTTGTGGAAGGTCACGTCCTTGCGGATCTTGAAGCGCCAGGTCTTGGCGTCCGGCGTCGCCTCGTAGGCTTCCGCAAGCCGGTACTCGATCTCGCCCGTCGGCGAGACTTCGACGAGCTGTTCGCCCCAGCAGCGCCCGAGCGTGTAGGGGACCTGACTTGCCCAGGTTGCCGGGTCCAGGCTGTTCGTCGATTCCCCGCCGACGAGGCCCGCCTTGAGTGTTCCGCCCTTGACCGGCCCTGCGGCGCGGGCCGCTTGGCCAAGCAGCAGGTTCGCCGAGGCGGCGGTTATCCCGAGTGCCGCGGCGCGTCCGAGAAACTCCCGTCGCGACAGCCGGCCCGCGGCAACCTGCTTGCTCATGAATTCCAGTTCAATTGGCATGTCTTACTCCCTCTCTTGCAAGACCCACCCGGTGTAACCGGTATCGTTGCAGATATTGGAGACAGATGCCGCGCCTGGTGTGTTGCCGCGCGACAGATGGTGGCGCAGATCGGCGAAAGAAAGTCGTATTCTCGACCGAATAGTTGAGGCGCCGTCACCCCTTGCGGGCGTAGCGTTGCAGGATCGCGGAGATATCCGGCTCGGTCTTGTCGGTGTCGAGTTCGGCGCGAAGCTCGACCGCGTCGAGGTGTTCGAGCATGATCCGTTCCGCCGTGGCGGTGTCGCGCGATTGCAGGGCGCGGATGATCTGGACATGCTCGTCGACGGCACATTCCGGCGAATGCAGCCGCGCGAAGCGAGCGAGGATCAGCGAACAGCGTGAGACGATCTCGCGGACGAACCGCGTCAGCGCCTGTGAGCCCGTAAGCTCGGCAAGCAGGATGTGAAACTCGCCAGCGAGCCGGATCGAAAGCGGGCCGTGATCTGTAAGTGCCGTCTCCTCCTGCCGGACATGCTGCTGCAGCCGCTTGACGCCGGCGGCGTCGAGATCGGCGACGAGCCGTCGGATCACCTCGGCTTCGAGCATGCGTCTCAGTGCGAAGATGTCGCGGGCTTCCTCCAATGTCGGCTCGGCCACGCAGGCGCCCTTATTGGCGCGTAAATCGACAATGCCTTCTGCGTTGAGCCGGACCAGGGCCGCCCGAACGCTGGTACGGCTGACCTTGAAATGGTCGGCGATCGTATCTTCGGAAAGTTTCGTTCCGGGCCTCAGGGCCTGTTCCAGGATCGCCTGGCGCAAAAGCTTGTAGACCACTTCGCTGCGGCTAGATTTCTCAGACAAGGTTGCCTCCCCAACGGGCCGATCGGGGACCGGCCGAACATGTCCCTTGTCTTCGATAGCGCCCGTCCAAATGGTCGTCAATATTGTATACAATAATGTTGATGTTTGTATTCTCTTGTCGTATGCAATTGCAGGCGCCGACAAAAAAAGGCCGGTGCCGGCCGGTTCGGGAGGAGGCGTGCGGAGAGGACCGCGCGACCTGAGAAGGCCTGAAAGGGAACAGCCAATGGGAGGGAATTCATGAACAGCAGGATTCTGCAGCTCTGTGCGACAGTTGCCGGCATCGCCGTCGGCCTGGTGGCCACGACCACTGCCAACGCCGCGACGACGCTCGAAACCGTCAAGGCCCGCGGCAAGCTGATCTGCGGCGTCTCGATGAGCACGCCGGGCTTTGCGACGGCCGATGCCAAGGGTCACATGGAGGGCTTCGACGTCGATGTCTGCCGCGCCGTGGCGGCTGCCGTATTCGGCGATCCGGAAAAGGTCGACTTCGTCCTGACCAACATCAATACGCGCTTCCAGGCGCTTCAGTCCGGCGAGATCGACATGCTGTCGCGCCAGACGACCATGACCTTTTCGCGCGAAACCTCACTCGGGCTCGATTTCGGCCCGACCGTGTTCTACGACGGCCAGGGTCTGATGGTGCCGAAGTCGCTCGGCGTCAGCAGCGCCAAGGAACTGACCGACGCGGCGATCTGCACGCTGCCGGGCACCACGACCGCCCAGAACCTCAGCGACTTCTTCCGTACGATCGGCGGCAAGTTCGAGCTGGTCGTCTTCGAAAGCCCGGACGAAAACCGCAACGCCTTCTTCTCCGGCCGCTGCGAGGCGATCTCGTCCGACCGTTCGGACCTTGCCTCGATCCGCGCCGTTGCCAACAACCCGGACGATTACGTCGTGCTGCCGGAAACGATCTCCAAGGAGCCGCTGGCGCCGGCCGTTCGCCAGAACGATTCCAACTGGCGTGACATCGTCTCCTGGTCTGCCTGGATGCTGATGGCTGCCGAAGAGCGTGGGATCACCCAGGCCAATGTCGACGAGATGACCAAGAGCGAGGATCCGGAGATCCAGCGCATGCTCGGCGTCAGCGAAGAACTCGGCAAGATGCTGAACCTCGACAACAAGTGGGGCTACAACATCATCAAGGGCGTCGGGAACTACGGCGAAGTGTTCGAGCGCAACCTCGGCACCAAGACCGCGCTTGGCCTGACGCGTGGCCCGAACACACGCTGGAGCGAAGGTGGCCTGCTCTACGCACCGCCGTTCCGTTGAGAATTGACGGGCCCGCGCGTTTCGCGCGGGTCCACGTCTCCACATGGTGCCTAATCGGCCCGTGGAGAGTGCGCGCGGTATGCCGCCGTACTATAAACGATAGAAATCGATCAAGTTATGATCTTGGGTCGCGCCGGCCCGAGATCATTGTGCTCCAAGGGACGGGTGCCGATGCCCCTGTTTTATGACGCGCGCATTCGCGCCTATCTCTATCAAGCGATCGCCGTCGGCGTCGTGCTGCTCATCGCCTGGGTGATGTTCAGCACCGCAAGCGCCAATCTTGCCAAGCAGGATATTGCGACCGGGTTCGGCTTCCTGGCGCGCCAGGCCGGATTTGTCATTACCGAATCTGCCATCACCTATGAGCCGACGGATACGATCGGCCGCGCGATCCTCGTCGGCATCACCAACACGGTCAAGGTTTCGCTGCTCGCTGCCCTGTTCGGCACTGTTCTCGGGCTGTTGGTCGGCATCGGGCGGCTGTCGCACAATCCGGTGTTGTCGCGGCTGATGCTTGCCTATGTGGAAGCGCTGCGCAACGTGCCGCTGCTGCTTTATCTTCTGCTCTGGTATTCGCTGATCATCTCCGTGTTTCCGCCAGTCAAGCAGGCGATCGAGATGCTTCCCGGCGTCTTTCTGTCGAACAGCGGTCTGGTCACGCCGGCGCTGCACTGGCAGAGCGGTTTCGCTGCGCTGGTCACGGCCTTTGTTGTCGGCGTCGCTGCCGCCGTCGCTACCGCGCGCATTCTCGGCCGCCGCCGCATCGCAACCGGCAAGGAGCGGCCGATTGCCCTGTTCGCGACGATCGGGTTTCTGCTGCCGCTTACCGCAACCATCCTCTTCGCAAACATCTCGGTCACTTGGGACGTGCCGGAACTCGGCCGCTTCCGCCTGAGCGGCGGCTATCATTTGCGCCCCGAATTCGTGGCGCTTCTGCTCGGGCTGACGCTCAGCGTGTCGGCCAATGTCGCGGAAATCGTTCGCGCCGGCATCCAGGCAGTCAGCAAGGGGCAGTGGGAAGCGGCGACGGCACTTGGCCTGTCGCGCGCACGCACGCTGAAGCTCGTGATCCTGCCGCAGGCGCTACGCATCATCATTCCGCCGCTCACCAACACCTATCTGACCGTGTTCAAGAACAGCTCGCTCGCGATCGCCATCGGCTATCCGGATCTGGTGATGGTCTCAAACACGATTATGAACCAGACGGGCCAGGCGATTGAAGCCATTGCCATTTTCATGGGCGTCTATCTCGGCCTGTCGATCCTGATCTCGCTGGTGATGAACTGGTACAATGCGCGGGTCGCGCTGAGGGAGCGCTGAGCCATGACACAGGTCGACACCCTCGTGAGCAATGCGACGCTTGCGCCGAGCCGCGAAGCGCCACCGGCATCGCGCAGCCGCTGGTTCAGCGCCTATTTCGGCACGCCCGGCAATGCGCTGATCACCATCCTTTGCCTCGGCACGGTCTTTGCGCTCGCCAAGCTCGCAATCGGCTGGCTCTTCGTCGACGCCACCTTTGTCGGCACGCCGGCGGAATGCAAGGCGACGAGCGGCGCCTGCTGGCCGTTCCTGTCGGCGAAGATGCGCTACATCTTTTTCGGCTTTTATCCCTTTGAAGAGCAATGGCGTCCGCTGACGGCGATGCTTCTGTTTCTCGGCGCCTGCCTCGTCTCGATGATGCCGAAGGTCTGGGGGCGGGGACTGCTGATCGCCTGGGTCGCCGTCGTCCTGCCGGTGCTCTATGTGCTGATGGCGGGCGGCTATTTCGGGCTCACGGTCGTGCCCACGACGCAATGGGGCGGGTTGCCGCTTTCCTTCATGCTCTCCTTCATCGGGCTTGCCTGCGCGCTCCCGCTTGGCATTGCGCTGGCGCTCGCCCGCGCATCGAGCCTTCCGGCAATCCGCGTCCTCGGCGTCGGCTTCATTGAGATCGTACGCGGGGTGCCGCTGATCAGCATCCTGTTCATGGCGACGGTCATGCTGCCCCTGTTCATGCCCAATGGCATCACCATCGACAAGCTCGTCCGGGCGCAGGTGGCGATCATCCTCTTTGCCGCCGCCTATATCGCCGAGATCGTGCGCGGCGGCCTGCAGGCGGTTCCCAACGGGCAGGTCGAGGCCGGCCATTCGCTGGGTCTGCATTACTGGCAGATCATGCGTAAAATCGTGCTGCCGCAGGCGCTGAAGAAGGTCATTCCGCCCTTGGTCAGCCTGTTCATCGGCTTCTTCCAGGATACAACGCTGGTGACGATCGTCGGTCTGCTCGACTTCCTCGACACCGTCCGCTCCGCCATGCGCGACCCGCAATGGCAGGGCATCGCGGTGGTGGAGGGCTATGTCTTCGCGGCTGTTGTATACTTCGTTTTCAGCGCTCTCATGGGGGCTTACAGCCGTTTCCTCGAGCAATATTTCAGGACCACGCATGACTAAAGAGATCCACGTCATCCGCAAAGCGCATACGCTTGTCGCCTTCGACCGCAAGCTTAATGGCAATGTCTATCTCAACGACGCCGACGTCGCCTATGACGAGAAAGGCTTCGTGCATGTCGGCGGCCACTATGACGGTCCGTTCGTCAGCGAAAGCTCCGGCCGCGATCGCATGATCCTGCCGGGCTTCGTCAACGTGCATTGCCATTCCGGCGAGGAGCCGATCTCCAAGGGCATCTTCGAGGACATGGGGACGGCAGCGCTCTGGGGCAATGCGCTCTATGAATACTCCAACCTTCTGGAAATCGATGACGATGCGATCGAGGCGTCGCTGACGGTCATGGTCGGCGACCTGATGCGTAGTGGCGTCACCACGTTGCTCGATATTGCCGGCCCGCATACGAGCTGGCTGCCGACGCTTGCCAAAAGTGGTGCACGCGCCTTCGTCGCGCCGGGTTTCCGCGAAGCGCAATGGCACGTCGAAGACAGCCATCGTCTTGACTTCCGTTGGGACAGGGCGCGGGGACGCGATGCCTTTGCGCGAGCGCTTGAGGTCGTCGATACTGCGAATGCACACCCATCGGGCCGCCTTGGCGGCGTCGTCGCACCGTCGCAGATCGAGACCTGCTCGCCGGAACTGCTGCAGGATGCGGTGGCGGCAGCGCGTCAGCGCGGCATGCCGATCACCATTCATGCTGCCCAGACCATGACCGAGCACGAAGAACTCTTGCGCCGGAACGGGCTGACGGCCGTACAATATCTCGAAAAGCTGGGTCTGCTCGGCAAGGACATGATCCTTGGTCATTGCATCTTCGTCGACAGCCATTCCTGGACGCGACAGCGCACGGAGATCGACTTGCGTCTGCTCGCCGATCGCCAGACGACCGTCGCCCATTGCCCGGTCACCTTCTCGCGCAGCGGCATGGCGCTGGAATCGGTCGGCCGCTACCGCCGCGCCGGCGTCAACGTCGCGCTCGGAACCGACAGCTATCCGTTCAACATGCTCGAAGAAATGCGCCAGGCGATGATCTGCGCGCGGCTCTCGGGCAAGTCCGTCTTCGACGTATCCACCGGCGACATCTTCGAGGCGGCGACGACCGCCGGCGCGCGGGCACTTGGCCGGGACGACATCGGCCGGATCGCCGTCGGCTCGAAGGCGGATTTCCTGGTGGTCGATCTCAGGCACCACGCCATGCAGCCGGTCTACGACCCCTTGCGCAATCTCCTGCATTGCGCGGCGGAGCGGGCGATCGAGCGTGTCCACGTGGACGGCACTTGCGTCGTCAGTGATGGCCGCCCGACCTTGATCGATTATGACGGCGCGCTCGCAAAGCTCCAGGAAGCGCAGGACTACGCTTGCCGCAAGGCGGCTGAGAACGACACGAAGGGTCGCGCAATGGGGACACTTGCGCCGCTCTCACTGCCGCGCAGGTAATTCCGGCCGCGGTCCGTCAGGACAGAAAGCGGTGTGCGGCGAAGAGGCAGATCAGGAATGTCGCCGCCGCGCCCGCCAGCGCGCCAAGACGCCTTTCGAGGAAATCCCGGATCTCTTCGCCGAAACGGCGCAGCAGCCAGGCGAGCAGGAAGAATCGCGCGCCGCGGGCAATGATCGCCGAGACGATGAACAGGCCGAGATTGATGTTGGCGGCGCCTGAAAGGATGGTCACGACCTTGATCGGCGGCAGATGCGCCAGTCCCGAGGTGACGAGCAGCAATGCCAGCATCTCACTGTCGACCGAGGACTTCAGATGCTCGAAGGTGTCGAGCTTGCCGTAGAACTCGAGCAATGGCCTTGCGATGGTGTCGAAGGCATAATGGCCGAGATACCAGCCGGCGATGCCGCCAAGTACCGAGCAGACCGTCGCCACGAGCGCATAGCGCCAGGCCCGTTCCGGGCGCGCCAGCGCCATAGGGATCAAGAGAAGATCGGCCGGAACCGGGAAGATCGAGCTTTCGACAAAGGCAATGATGCCAAGCCAGACAATGGCGGTTTCCCGTGTCGCGAGCGACATTGTCCAATCGTACAGGCGTCGGAGCATGAGGTGCGGTTCTCTGTTGGCCCGGGGTCCGTTTACGGCCCCCAAAGCTCGTCTATAGGCCAGAGAGCAGGGTGTAAATGTGGCTGACTTCTGTATTTGAGACAATTCTCACGAGAAGCCGTGCCGGCGTTATTGGGCAGCCGCCATGCGCGCGTAGCGCCCTGGCGGTTGCCCGACATGGCGGCTGAAGGCCGTGCTGAAGGTGCTTGCCGAGCTGTAGCCGACATGTTCGGCGACGGCGGCAAGATCCAGTTCGCGTTGCCGCAGCAGGTCCTTGGCGATCGCCATGCGCCAGACGAGCAGATACTCCATCGGTGGCACGCCGACGGCGCGCGTGAAGCGCTCGAAGAAGACGGAGCGCGACAGTGCGGCCTCGTGCGCCAGCTCAGTCACGGTCCAGGGATGGGCGGGATCGGCGTGGATCTGGCGAATGGCCACCGCCAGCCGCGCATCTCCCAGCCCGCGCAACAGGCCGGGTGCCGCGCTCTCCCCTTCAATTGATCGAAGCGCCTCGACAAGCATCACTTCCACAAGACGTGCGAGAACCAGGTCGTGGCCCGGGCGTTCGTCGCGTGCTTCTTCGCCCACAATGCGGACGAGCGTCGAAAGCCGCTCTATCCCGCGCAGATGCATCAATGCCGGCAGCAGCGAAACGAGCAGTCCGGCGTCGGACGAGTCGAGGACGAAATAGCCGCCGAGCAGGCGCACGTCCGGTTCGCCGTCCTGCCTGCCATGGCGAACTTCGCCGACCGGTGACGGCGCCGCCTTGGGATCGATGAAGGTCGGCTGAACCGGATCGAAGCCCGAGATGGTGAAGCCGGGCGTGCGAGGCAACAACACGAAGTCGCCCGCCTGCAGCGTCACCGGCGCCTCGCCATCGACTGCCAGCCGGCACGATCCCTCGATGGCGGTACAAAAGCTCGGATGACCGAATTCGGAGTAGCGAACCGCCCAGCGGCCGGCACCGCTGATGCCTTTGGTGAACACTGTGCGTGGGCGGAGAAGCTGAATAAGCTGCGAGAGGGGATCGGTCATTTCAGGATGCTAGCAAATAAAATCAGGACTTCAAGCCGTAGAACGTCCGCAGTCCGCGCAGTACTCCGTTTCCATCGCAACCACGAAGGATACCGCTATGAAGACCGTACTGATCACTGGCTGCTCTTCCGGCTACGGGCTGGAGACTGCGCGCCGCTTTCATGCCGAAGGCTGGAGCGTGATTGCCACGATGCGCTCGCCCCGACACGATATTCTGCCGAATTCGAAGCGGCTTCGTTTGCTGGCACTCGATGTCACCGATCCCGACAGCGTCTCAGCCGCCATCGCGGAAAGCGGTCCGATCGATGCGCTCGTCAACAATGCGGGCATCGGCGTGGTGGGTGCCTTCGAGGCAACGCCGATGTCCCATATCCGCAAGGTCTTCGACACCAATACCTTCGGCGTGATGGCGATGACCCAGGCGGTGATCCCGCAGTTCCGTGCTCGCCGGTCCGGCGTCGTCGTCAACGTCACCTCCAGCGTGACGCTTGCTTCCATGCCGCTGGCTGCCGCCTATACCGCCAGCAAGACGGCGATCACTGGCTTCACCGGTTCGCTTGCCCACGAGCTTGCCGCCTTCGATATCCGTGTCAAGCTGGTCGAGCCGGGTTACGCGCCAACCACGCGCTTTGCTCACAACACGACGATGCGGGTCGAGGACCTGATCCCCGAGGCCTATGCCGAATTCGCAGCGCCGATCTTCGCCCAATTTGCAGCACCGTCTCTGGTGACGACCGAGGCCGACGTCGCGGAGGCCGTCTGGCAAGCGGCGAACGATTTGTCCGGCCAGCTCCATTTCCCGGCCGGCGACGATGCGGTGGCGCTGGCACAGGCAGGCTGACGTACCTGAACTCAACTGCGCGTCTTCAGGCGATCTCGGGGTAGCCGAGACGATGCGCGAACCGCGCCAGTTCCGCCACAGGCTCGTAATCGGCATCCGACAGAACCGCGAAGTCTTTTAGGGAAAGCACAGCGCGGGCCTCAGCCAAATTGGGCTCCGTAATCGCCCGTCCGAGTGAACTGCACAGCAGCAAAAGCTCGTCGTCCGAGGCGTCGCCGCGGGTGACGAGAGGCAGGCCCGGCGTGCTGGCAGTGGCGGTCAAGACCCGCAGACCGGCCACGCGTTCCGGATCAAAACGTTGCGTATTGCCATAGGTCACGCAGTCGATGGCGGCCACGTCGGCAGTGTCCGATGCAACCGCATCGATGCTTGCCAAATGGCTGCCGGTTTCGGCAACAGAGGAGAAGAACCGGCCATTGCGGCCGCGGGGCGCGATCGCGGCGCGCAACAGGTTGGTTCCGGAATTGCTGATCGGATCGTTGATGGCAGCCCGTGTCCCCCGGAGATCTTCGAGGGAACGGACCGGTGCGTTTGCTCGCACGATGACGAAGCTGCACATGTCGGGCCCGTCGCAGCCCGGGTGCCCGTAGACCGGCGTAGCGACAAGGCGAACCTTGCCGCGCAAATGCCGCACGTAGGGATAACCGCAGGTTTGCGCGAGCAGCAGCGCCGGATGAAGCCAGGCATCGGCATGATGGAGGACGGCGTCCAATCGGTCGGGCACATCCGTCAGGCCCTCGCGCCGCAGGTCGTCGCGCAGGAACGCCCAGAGCGTTGCCGTTGCGGCCGCGAGCGGCTGAGGGCTGACATACATCGCAAGGCTGGCTATCCGCATGATTTCCCCGCGCTCCATGAGCACTCCCGCCATGGCGTAAAATGCGTTCGGCGAAGCGTCAAGGCCGTGGTCGCGGCGCCAAAGCGGTGGCAGCCATGCGTCTGGATGGCGGCGCCGATGTGCGGTGCTAGGCCGTGCGGCGAAGGCCAGCCCGCTCCACCGCGGCCGTTTCAGATCGACGTCCGCTGGATGTCGTGCGGAAGCGCTCGACCAGATCGAACAGGGCGGATGCCTGGCCTGAGAGCCTGTGGGTCATGGCGGTGCTGTCCTCGACCATCGCATTGTTCTGCTGGGTCACGGCGTCCAGCGACAGCATGGTCTGGTTGATGTGCTGCAGGTCGGTTGCCTGGTTGCGCGCGTCGCCCGCGATCTGCAGCGTCTGCTCGTTGATCGCGTGGATCTGACCGGAGATTTCGTCGAGCGCGTCGCCAGCGGCCCTGACGAGAGAAACGCCCTTCGCCACTTCCTCGGCCGACGCGGTGATGATCGCCTTGATCTCCCGGGCGGCCTGCGCCGACTTCTGCGCGAGTTCCCGCACCTCATGGGCAACGACCGCAAAGCCCTTACCCGCTTCGCCGGCACGCGCCGCCTCGACCCCTGCGTTCAGCGCCAGGAGGTTGGTCTGAAAGGCGATATCGTTGATCGTGCCGATGATCTGAGAGATGGCGACCGATCCCTTCTCGATCTGGGCCATGGCGCAGACGGCGTTCATCACCACCTGACCCGAACGATCGGAACTCGCCTTGGCAGCGGCGGCGATCATGGTTGCGGATGTGGCGTGTTCTGCGGTGCGGCCGATGGTGGCGGTGATTGCGCCGAGCGCCGCGGTCGCTTCCTCCAGCGTCGCCGCCTGATGTTCGGTGCGCTTGGCGAGTTGGCCGATGGCGTCGCGCATCTCGCCGGTTTCGCCGTCGATCTCGGCGCTTCTCGCCTTCACGTCACCGAGCGTAACCGCCAGGCTCTCCAGCGACAGGTTGAAGTCCGAGCGCAGGCGATCGAAGCCGGCGCCGAAGGGGCGGTCGATGCGGGCCGTCAGATCGCCGTGGGACAAACGTTCGAGCCCCGAGGCCAGCATTTCGACGGCCTCGTTGATCTGGCGCGATACCTCGGCCTGGGTCGTCTCGCGGCCGTGCCGTTCCTCCTCGATCATGGTTTGCGTCTCCGCTGCCTCGGTTTCGAGGCGGGCACGGTCGCGAAGAGCGTCGCGGAAAACAAGGACGGAGCGGGCCATGTCACCGATCTCGTCCTTGCGGGTACCGCCAACACCGCTGATCGTCGTGTCGCCATCGGCGAGCCGGCTCATGTCGCGGACGAGACCGGTAATCGGGTGCGTCAGTCGGCGCGAGTACCAGATGGAGATCGCCAGCGCAGCCGCGAGGACGGCAAGCGCGGTCGCGAGCGTCCAGTTGCGCAAGGCGGTAACCGCGGAAAAGGCCTCCCGCGAGGTCATGACCGCAGCAATGGTCCAGCGCGTGCCGAAAGCATCAAGGTTGGTGGCCGCCATCTGGGCTTCCTCGTCGCGGAAATCCGCAAGCCTGCTGCTGACGATGCCGTCTTCCGCCGGCTGCTCAACCACGATCCGGGCCTTCAGCATATCGTTGCCGGGTGTGGCGGCGCTGTCGGCGAGGAAGAACCCGTTACTGTCGAGCAAAATCGTTTCGCCGGTTTCGCCAAGGCCCGTGCGGTTGCCGACGATTTCGCCGATGCGCCCATCCGGCATTTCAAGGATCAGCGTGCCGATCTTGCCGTCAATCGATTCCAGGGGGATGGCGACGAACGCAGCGGGGCTGCCGCCAAGCGGGGCATAGGCTTCGTAGGACGCAAAGGCGAGCTTGCTCTTGTCCGTTCCCTCGGCCGTTTCCCGGAAGACGCGGCCAAGCCCGGTGTCCTTCCAGGCCACGTCCTTGAGGCTGACGCCAAAATCCCCTTTCTTGTTGAGGGCGTATACGACATCGCCGCTGAGATTGGCGAGCAGCACGTCGCGATAGCCGTGGGCTTCGGCGAAGCGCCGGAAGAACGGGTGATAGCGCGCATGCAGCGCGTCGTAGTCGTCGACGCCGGCGGAGCTGTAGAGGGCGCGCTTGTCTTCGGCGTTGGGGTTTTCCGCCAGGTAGCGGCGCTGCAATTCGCTTTCGGTCTTTTCCCCGAACTTGGCGGCTGCGCCATTGAGGTCGGTTAGCGCCTTGGCGACGGACTTCTGTGCTTGCAGATTGCGCAGGTCGTTTTCCACGGTGGTGAGGTAATGGCGTAGCTCGTTGCGGCGGGCATCGGCGAGCGCCTCCAGCTTTTCAATTGCCGCGCGTGACGAGAGATTGCCGCTGACGGTCAGGCTGGCAAGACTGGTGGCAGCAATGGAAAAAGCGGCCAGAGCCGCCGCAGCGAGAGGAAGCTTCGCGGACAAACGCATAACAATCACCGGACGTGCAAGGGGAGGAGGCCATGCCGAAGGCTGGTCGCGACGCCTCATGCGTCCGGCGGAAGGGCTTCCGCGCGGAGAGTTATACGGTCTCACGTTACAGCTTGATGACAGCTGGATGACATCGCCAAAGTTTGCCGTGGAGAGCGACGGCTCTATCTCGGCAAGGCGCCTGTCAGGAAAATGTCGGCGCAGCTTTCTGCTCGCGCCGTGATCGTCGCCTCGTCGATGGTGCCAAGGCAACCCATCATGACGGCGCGTTGCGGCTCCATCGCCATCATGCCGCGCAGCATGCCTGCGGTCAGACGCGGGTCTGCCACCGCGAGCCGGCCGTGGGCCACCTGCGTCCTCAGCCATCGCTCCAAGGTGGCACTTGTCCGCTGGATCGCCTGTTCCCAGAATGTGGCAGCAACTTCGGGAAAGCGTTCTGCCTCGGCGAGCACCAGGCGGATGATCGAGATCGTGTCGTGCGAGAGCACGAGATGTCCGTAGGCGGCAAGCAGGTGCACCAGGCCACCCCTTACGCCCAGATCTTCCAGGTTCTCTTCATCGGCTTCCACTACGAACTCGGCGATCCTGAGGGAGATGACGCGCTCGAAGAGATCGGCCTTGGTGGGAAACAGCCGATAGAGCGTCTTGGTGGAAACGCCGGCATTCTGAGCTATGACGTTGATGTTCGCCGCCTCGTAGCCGAAGTCGCAGAATTGCCGTTCGGCGGCGAGGACGATCACCTGGCGCGTCTCGTCGTCCGGTCGGACCTGGGGACGGCCACGGGAGCGTGGCGTCTTCTGCTTTTCGATCATGGCGGCTTTCCAAATTCATCGAATTTTTAGGTGAGCCGAGTTGAGAAAGCAATTGTTTTCCGAAATTTCTGTGCCGCGTGTCCTGGCCGTGGCGGATATTGCGACCTTTGCGAACACGTTCTAGCTTTGCTGCATGGCGACGTCGAAACTCACGACCTATCGTGCGAAGCGGGACTTTTCCCGGACGCCGGAGCCTGCCGGAAGAAGTGGCGCGGAGGGCAATCGTTTCGTCGTGCACAAGCACCATGCCACTGCCGATCACTATGATCTCAGATTACAGGTCGGCGACGTGCTGAAAAGCTGGGCGGTCCCCAGGGGGCCGTCGCTCAACCCCGCTGACAAACGGCTGGCTGTCGAGACCGAGGATCATCCGCTCGACTACATCGACTTCGAGGGCGTCATCCCGGAAGGCGAATATGGCGGTGGACCGATGATCGTCTGGGACACCGGCGTCTGGGCACCGATGGACGATATCGAAAAGAGCCTGAGAACCGGCGCGTTCAAGTTCCGTCTAGCCGGCGAGAAGCTCAATGGCGGCTGGATGCTGACGCGGCTGAAGCCGAAACCGGGAGACGACGATACGCGCAACTGGCTGCTGTTCAAAGAGCATGATCCAGCCGCCGATCCTGATGTCGACATTCTGACGGCACGCCCGGAGAGCGTGAAAAGCGGGCGGCGCATCGAAGAGTTGGTCGAGCCGCCAAGGAAACCGGCTAAAGCGGCGAAACCGGCCGTCCTCAAGCCTGGTTCGCTGCCGGGCGCTGTGAAAGGTCCGAAGCCGCAGCGGATCGAGCCGCAGCTCGCCAGCCCTATCCCGAAACCGCCCGGGGCCTCACCGGGAGAACAGACCTGGCTGCACGAAATCAAGTTCGATGGCTACCGCACGATGGCGGATCTCTCGGATGGTTCCGTACGGCTGATCACGCGCAGCGGGCTCGACTGGACGAAACGCTACGGCGATCTGCCAGACGCATTCCGCAAGTTGCCTTGTCGGGAAGCGATGATCGATGGCGAGATCGTCGCTCTCGACGACAAGGGCATCAGCCGCTTCTCCCTGTTGCAGGAGGCTCTTTCATCCGGGACCGATGGCAAGCTCGTCTTCTATGCCTTCGACATCCTCCATCTCGACGGCTGGAATCTCGCCGAAGTTCCATTGGAAGAGCGCAAGGGTCTGCTGGCGCAGCTGCTTGAAGAGCAGATATCGAGCCGTTCCGCCATTCAGTTCAGCGACCATGTGGAAGGTGACGGGCGCGGGCTCTACGATCAGGCCGCCGAGCTGGGGCTGGAAGGGATCGTATCAAAGCGTGCCTCCGCACCCTACCGCAGCGGACGCACCCAGACCTGGACCAAGACCAAAGCGCTCAAAAGCGAAGACTTCGTGATCGCAGGCTACACCGTCTCCGAGGCTGCCGAGGGGCTGGCGGCACTGGCGCTCGGGGAGTGGGTGGGCGGCGAGCTGCACTACCGCGGCAAGGTCGGCACCGGCTTCGATGCGGCGACAGCCAAGCAATTACTCGCCCGGCTGCAAGCCTTGCGCGGGGGTGAGACCGCGCTGGACGGTGCGCCCAAGGAAATCCTCTGGGTGCGGCCGGTGCTATCCGCCCGCATCCACTACTCCAACCGCACGACCGACAATGTCTTGCGGCATGCGGTGTTCAAGGGGCTTCGCGATGTCGAGCTTTCGGCCCCGGCGACGGCGACGGCGCCGCGCAAGCGGCTGATCACGGACGCCGACCTGGCGACGATCCAGGTGACCAATGCCGACCGCCGGGTGTTCGGAAGATCCGGACCGACCAAACTCGACATTGCCGTCTACTATGCGCTCGTCGGCGATTTCATGCTGCCGCATATCCTCGGTCGCCCGGTGTCGCTTTTCCGCTGCCCGACGGGGAAGCGGGCCGATTGTTTCTTCCAGCGCCATCCCTTCACCGGCATGCCGCCCTCCATCGTCAGCTTCAACGCGACCAATTCCGAGGGCGAGAGCAAGTCCTTCCTCTCGATCGAGGGCACGAAGGGTTATCTGGCGCTCGCTCAGTTCGGCGTGATCGAGCTTCATAGCTGGGGTTCGCGGCGCACGCGCTTGGAGAAGCCCGATCGCGTCGTCTTCGATCTTGATCCCGGCGAGGGGATCTCATGGCGCGACGTGGTCGAGGCAGCGGTCCATATTCGCGGCGAGCTAGAAGCAATCGACCTCGTTCCTTTCGTCAAGACGTCTGGCGGCAGCGGCATCCACGTCGTGGTGCCGGTCAAACCGAAGCTGGACTGGAAGAAGACACACCAGGCAACGAGCGCGATAGCGACGCGGCTGGCGGCGACCGCACCCCAGACCTTCACCACGACCATGGGCAAGGAAAACCGCAAAAAGCGCATCTTCATCGACTTCCATCGCAATGCGCGCAGCCATACGGCGGCCGCTCCCTATTCGCTGCGGGCACGCACCAATCTGCCGGCTTCGGCCCCGCTTCAGTGGGCGGATCTGGAGACTATCGACGCTCCGGAGGATTTGAACTATTCTTCGCTGCCTGGACTTCTGGATACTTTCGGCGATCCCTGGGCGGATATCGACGACTTTGCCAAGGATCTGCCGCTTCTGTCCGAAACGAGGACGTAATGCGTTTGGCCGCGTAGGAGACATCAATGGCGCCCAGGGCAAGTTGGAAAGGTTATCTCAAACTCAGTCTCGTCAGTTGCCCCGTCAGGCTCTATCCGGCGACCAGTTCGAGCGAGCGCATCAGCTTCAACCAGCTGCACAAGGACACCCACAACCGGATCAACATGAAGCCGGTCGATCCAGAACTCGGGCTCGTCGAGCGCTCGGATCTGGTCAAGGGCTACGAGTACGAGGACAAGAAGTACATCATCATCGAGGACAGCGATCTCGACAGCGTCAGGATCGAATCCAATCACACGATGAACATCGAGGCCTTCGTCGATGAAGGCTCCGTCGACGTGATCTACCAGGACGCACCCTATTATCTCGCGCCCGACGGCGCGATGGCCGAGGAAACCTTCGTCGTCCTGCGCGAAGCGCTGAAAAAGAGCGGCAAGGTGGCGATCGCGCGCCTGGTGCTTTCGAGCCGTGAACGCGTCGTGACCATCGGCGCGCGCGAAACCGGAATGTTCGTCTGTACGCTGAGAAACCCGAGCGAAGTGCGCGGAACCGCTGAATATTTCGGCAATGTACCCGTTGGTCATCCGGACCCTGAAATGCTGCAGCTTGCCGAAGCCTTGATCCAGCAGAAGATGACGGTCTTCGACCCGAAGAACTATGAGGATCGTTATGAGATCGCGCTGATGAAGATGATCCGCGAGAAGCTCAAAGGTCATAAGCCGATCATTGCGGCAGCCCCTGAGCGCGGCAATGTCATCAACCTTATGGATGCGCTGAAGGCGAGCCTGTCGCAGTCGAAGCCGCCTGCAAAGAGCAAGCCCAAGGCCGAGCCGGCAGCCAAGCAAACCACCAAGGCGGCAGCGCCAGCCAAGCGGACGGCGGCAAAGCCGGCCGCGAAGAAGAAAGCCTGATGGCTGTTGCAGGCCAGACATTCGGTATCGTCGGGGCGTTGTCGGCCTTCCCGCGCCGGCTTGTGGCGCGCGAGGTCGAGCGCCAGCACGGCCACGTGCGTCGCGGCGTGACGCGCCAGACGACCTATCTGGTGTTCGGCCGCAGCCTGCTTGCCAAATCGAGCGAGGCGGAGATCGAAGCCCGCTTCGATGCCGAACATTCGTCCGGGCGGTGGCTTATCAGCGAGAACGGCTTTCTTCGCCTATTGGGGTTGATGTCGGTGCCGGCTGCGTCCGCGCTTAGTCGCCAGTCGCTGATCGATCAGGCGAGGCTCTCGCCGCGCATCTTCGACCTGCTCTCGCTGTTCGACGCTTTCGAGCATGACAGCGAGCCCTACTCGTTCCGCGACCTCATCCTCGCCAGGAAATATGCCGAGCTGATTGCCAGCGGCGCGAGTTGGAGCGCGATCGCCCGGTCCGTTCATCGCTCCGGACCGGTCGCCTCGTTGACGGCGCTTTCGCTGCACCACGGTGGCACCGATGCGATCTATGCCCGCAGCGCCGAGGGCCTGAGCGAGCTGAATGGGCAATTGCTCTTCGATCTCGACACACCCGACGATGCCGCCCTGGAAGATCTCTTCGATCTGGCCGAGGAGGCGGAAGCCAATGGCGACTACCTGGAGGCTGCGGCCTTCTATCAACGCTATCTTGCCATGGACCGGACGGATTCGGTCGCGGCCTTCAACCGCGCCAATTGCCTGAAGGCAGCCGGACGGGAGCTAGATGCGGCCCATGATTACGCCCGCGCCATCAAGCTCGATCCATCCTTCGTCGAGGCCTGGTTCAACCTCGCGGGGCTGATGAACGAACGGGGGCGGATCGACGCCGCGCGCAGGCATCTCGGGAAGGCGATCGAGATCGACGGCGACTATGCCGACGCCGTCTTCAACTTGGCGAAACTCGAATTCGATGCCGGCGATCTCGCGGAGGCGAAGCGTTGGTGGACCCGCTATCTCGAACTCGATAGCGATAGCGAATGGGCGCGAACGGCGGAGCGCGGCGTGCAATATGTCGACCTGCAGAGCCGCCCGAGAACAGGCTGATATGGGCGACAAATTTCTCTTCGACGGACCCGACGATGCCGCGGTCACCATCCTTCTTGCCCATGGCGCCGGCGCGCCGATGGATTCGGCTTCGATGACCGCGACCGCAGGGGCGCTTGCGACGGCAGGCTTTCGCGTTGCACGCTTCGAGTTCGGCTATATGGCGGCAAGGCGCACCGTTGAGGGGCGCAAGCCGCCGCCTCGCGCCGACACGCTCAATCCGGAATATCTCGCCGCCATCGAGGATCTGGACGTCAAAGGCCCACTTATCATCGGCGGCAAGTCGATGGGGGGACGCGTCGCGAGCATGATCGCCGATCCGCTGCATGCGGCCGGCAGGATCACCGGGCTGCTCTGCCTCGGTTATCCCTTCCATCCGCCAGCCAAGCCCGAGCAACTGCGCACCAAGCACCTGGCCGGCCTCAAGACGCCGACGCTGATCTGCCAGGGAACCCGCGACGAATTCGGCACGCGCGAGGAAGTGCAGAACTACGGGCTTTCCGATGCGATCGAAGTCCTGTGGCTCGAGGACGGAGACCATGATCTCAAACCGCGCAAGAGCATTTCCGGCTTTTCGACCGCCGATCATTTAAGGACCTTGGCCGATGCGGTGGCAGCCTGGGCTGCCCGGCTGACACGCTGATCCGATCGCCGGAATGAAGATCGCCACCTTCAATATCAACGGCATCAACAGGCGGCTCGACAACCTGATCGCCTGGCTGGGCGAGGCGGAGCCGGACATCGTCTGTCTGCAAGAGTTGAAGGCGCCCGATCGGCAGTTCCCGCGCTCGGCGATCGAAGCGGCCGGCTACGGCGCCGTGCGGCAGGGACAATCCGCGTGGAATGGTGTGGCGATCCTCGCCCGAGACAGCGAGCCGGTGCTGACCCGTGTCGGGCTCGACGGCGACCCGTCGGATGCCGAGGCGCGCTATATCGAGGCTGCCGTCAGCGGCATCCTGGTCGCCTGTCTCTACGCGCCCAACGGCAACCCACAGCCAGGCCCCAAGTTCGTCTACAAGCTTGCCTGGCACGAGCGTCTGGCCAAACATGCCGCCGAACTCTTCGCCCTAGATCTGCCTGTCGTGCTTGCCGGCGACTACAACATAGTTCCGGAGCCGCGCGACATCTACCCGACAACCTCCTACGACGACAATGCGCTGGTCCAGCCCGAAAGCCGCGCCGCATTCGGCGAACTTCTCGACCAGGGCTGGCTCGATGCGCTGCGCAAGATCCACCCGAAGGACCAGCTTTTCACCTTCTGGGACTATCGCCGGAACCGTTGGCAGCGCAACGCGGGGCTTCGGCTCGATCATATGCTGCTCAGCCGCAAGCTTTCTCGCAAGCTTACCGGTGCCGGCATCGACCGGGAGGTTCGTGGCATGGAGGGTGCGAGCGATCATGCGCCGGTGTGGATCACGCTCCGCGATTGACCTGACAATGCTGCGGGGAGACTGCACGTCCATGCGCGACGGTGATACTGTTTCGCCTCGAACGCCGCTATTCGCAGCCGCGATCCGGGGTAAACCCCGTCCGGCCTAGCGGCTGAATGCGGTGACCGCGACATTCAGCCTGGTCAACACGAAGGAGAACCGCATGAAAATCAGCGCGCGCAACCGCCTCAAGGGCAAGATTGTCGAAGTCATCAAGGGCGCCACCACCGCCCATGTCCGGATCGACGTCGGCGGCTCGATCGTGACTGCAGCGATCACCAACGAGTCGGTCGACGAACTTGGCCTGAAGGTCGGTGGCGAAGCCTATGCGGTCATCAAGGCCTCGGATGTCATGGTCGGCATCGACTGATACGCTTGCGGCAAGGGCGCGTGGATCGACCGTCGCGCCCTGCCAAATCGCGACCGGATCACGCCTTCTGGCAGTAATGCGCTTTGCCGTCGCCGGTCTCGAAGTCGCCGCGTTGCGGCGGCGCAATCGGCTTGAACAGCGTCCGGTCGGGCTTCAGATCGATGAGTGGCGTACCGTCGAGGCAATCAAGGCCGCGCACGAGAAGGCTCGAGCCTTCCACGGCTTCGAGCTTGAAGATCGAGGTGCCGATCGGGTTCGGCCGAACCGGCGAGCGCAGTGAAAATGTTCCGTGCACTTCGCCGTTGCTGGCTGGGCTTTGCAACACCAGATCGCGCCGCGAACGGTCGAGCCAGTAGAGGATTTCCAGCCGCTCGAACGCCTCCACGCCTTTCAGCGCCAGGACCCAGGGTTCGAAGATTTCGATACGGCAGACCGGGCCGTCATGCCGACCCTGGCGAGGGGTTTCCATGCGCGAGGTCCAGGGCGTGGAAATGCGGCCGATAAAGACGAGACCGGCGTCGGTTGCCGCGGGCGGTACCACGGCCACCTCGTTCTCACGGATTTCGTTCTGGCGGACCATGGTCAGTTCCTTTCCTTATAGAGGGGGTCGTGAGGCGCGGCGCACAGAGACGGGCGTCGCTGCCGTCGATCGAGCCGATCACCACATCGATGTCGTAGAGTTGTTTGAGAGCGGCGGGCGTCAACACGTCCTTGGGTAAGCCGAGCCCGATGAGTTTCGAGGCGTGGAGAAGGGCGACGCGGTCCGCGACCAGGAAGGCGTGATCCGGATTGTGCGTCGAAAGCACGACTGAAAGCCCGCGTGCCGCCAGCGCTCGGAGATGCGAAAGCACCCGCATCTGGTTGCCATAGTCGAGATTGGCGGTCGGCTCGTCCATGACGAGGATGGCGGGTTCCTGCGTCAGTGCGCGGGCGATCAACGCCATCTGGCGTTCGCCACCGCTGGTCTCGGTATAGGGGCGCATGGCAAGGTGGGCCATGCCGAGGCCGCCAAGCGCTTCCATGGCAATCCGACGGTCGCGAGCGCCAGGCGATGAGAACGGCGCGAGGTGAGGGGCTCGCCCCATCAACACCACCTCCAGCACTGTAAACGGGAAAAGTGCCGCATGCGCCTGCGGAACATAGGCGATCTGCCTGGCGCGTTCGCGCCGCGACCAGGCGGAAAGCGGTCGACCGTCCAGGATAATATCGCCGGCCTTGACCGGCAGGAGACCGAGGACGGTCTTGAACAGCGTCGTCTTGCCGGCGCCGTTGGGGCCAAGCAGGGCCAGAACCTCGCCGGACTCAAGCGACAGGGAGGCATTCTCGCCTACCGTGCGTCCGCCATAGCCGAAGGCGAGATTCTTGATGTCCAGCGTCATAGCCAGGCCCTCCGGCCGGAGGCGAGCAGCCACAGGAAGAAGGGCGCGCCAACGGCAGCGGTCAGGATGCCGAGCGGCACTTCGATGAGCGCAATGCTGCGCGCCAGCATGTCGACAACAAGCAGATAGGCAGCACCAGATATCATCGAGGCCGGCAGCAGGCGGCGGAAGTCCGGGCCGACCAGCATGCGCGCGATGTGCGGGATCACGAGGCCGATCCAGCCGATGACGCCGCTGACGGAGACGGCCGCCGCCGTGATCAGCGTTGCCGCCGCGATCAGCAATGCGCGGGTAAGACGCGTGTCGACGCCCAAGGTCTGGGCTTCCTCGTCGCCGAGCGTCATCAGGTTCATGCGCCAGCGAAAAAGCACCAGCGGCACCAGCCCGATCAAAAGCGACGGCAGGATCGAAACGACGTCGAGACGCGTGATCGCAGTGAGGCTGCCGAGCAGCCAATAGGTGATCGCCGGCAACTGGTCATAGGGATCGGCGAGGATCTTGATCAGCGATATGCCGGCACCGACGAGAGCGCCGATGGCGATCCCTGCCAGAACGAGCGTCAGGGCCGGATCGCGTCCGCGGATTGCCATGCCGACGGCATAGACTGCGGCGACGGCGAGCAGCCCGCCTGCGAAGCTGATCGCCTGGATTGCCAGGACCGGCAGCGACAGAAAGATGCCGATGACGGCGCCGAGACTGGCACCGCCGGAAACGCCAAGGATATCCGGCGAGACGAGGGGATTGCGGAAAAGCCCCTGATAGGTGGCGCCGGCTGCGGCAAGTGCTGCGCCGATCAGGATCGCACCCCCCACCCGAGGCAGCCGCACGTTCCAGAGCACGGTTGAAAGAACGGGGTCGCTCGGCTGTCCCGATAGGGCCGCGTGCAGCGCCCCGGCGATCTCCGACGGGCCGGCATATTTGCCGACCGACATCGACACCAGGGCGAGCAGGAGGAGGGGGCCGACGAGGAGCCAGAGATTGCCTTTGCGCCCTTCGGCTAGCATGTCCGATGTTTCCTGCCTCCGATTCATTTCGAAGCCGGCACCGCCCCCTTCAGGAGCGTGGCCACTTGTTCGTCCGTCAGGTCGACCTGGTAGAACAGCTTGTAGAAATCGCGGGTCTCAGCCTTCAGGTCCCCCTTGAAGCGGTCGGGATAAAACAGGTTCTGCAGCCAGACGACGCCGATCACTCGGTTGATCGCAGGCGGCGAGTCGAACCAGCCGTAAGGCAGGGACGGCGCGGTTAAGACTCGACCGGTCGTGATTGCCTTCACGTCGGCCCAGAGCGGGTCCTTCTTTGCCGAGGCTGCGAACTTTCCGCTTGCTGCGATGACGACGTCCGGGTTCCAGGAGAGAATCTGTTCGAGCGACACCTGGGTCAGGCTGCCCTTGCCGGCTGCCGCCGCGACGTTTTCGGCGCCGACGGCTTCCAGGATCTCGACATTGATCGAGCCGGAAAGCCCCGTTTCTAGCCCTTCCGGGCCGCGGCCATAATAGACGCGCGGCCTTTGATCGGCCGGTATCATGGCGAGACTGTCGTTCAGATCCTTGATCCGCTGGTCGGCATAGGTTGCGAGCGTTTCGGCGCGTTCGGCCACGCCAAGCAGCGCGCCGACGTCGCGCAGCGTCTTGCCGCTATCGGCGAAGCGTCCATCGATCAGCACGTAGGGAATGCCGGTCTGCGCCTGCACCTTATCGGCCAGCGAGCGGTAGGTGTCGTTGACGGTTCCAACGTCGAGAATAATGTCCGGCTTGGCGGCAAGCACCGCCTCGACATTGGCGCTACCGCCCTTGCCCGTGAGTTGGCCATAGGTCGGCAGGTCGCGGACCGACGGTAGCAGATATGCTTTTTGCTCCTCCGTCGGCTCGCGCACCCAGCCGGCGAGCTTGTCCGGTGCCAGAACATAGGTGAGCACCGAGGCCGGCGGGCCGGCAGCAAGCACGCGGGTGATGGTATCGGGAACCTCAACCGTCCGCCCGGCGGCATCGGTGATCGTACGCGCCTCGGCTGCGCCTGAGGCAAGGCCGAGCACGGCTGAGAAGATTATCGCAAGAGATTTCAACATGAAGGCCACGATAGCGAGAGGGATCGGTCAGGCCGCACTATGGCATGTCGTTATATTTCATGGAATATATTGATTGCGCGATTTGCGACGATCGGGAGCCACCCTGATGCACTGAGATACAATTCCGCTCCTGTCGGAAACATCCGCGATACGTCGCGATGGTCCTCTGCCGCACGTGACAAGCGATCTGTGCCTCGGGCATTGATCCCATGCGGAGAGACGGTGATGATCCTCTTTGTTGTAGCCTATCTTGCCGGCGTGCTGACGATCGTCAGCCCGTGCATCCTGCCGGTGCTGCCATTCGTGTTTGCCCGCGCCGGCCAACCCTTTTCCACCAGCATTCTTCCGATGCTGCTCGCCAAGATCGTGACCTTTGCGGGTATCGCCTCGCTTGCAGCCCTAGGCGGCAACTGGGCGGTGCAGGCGAACGCCTATGGCCGCTACGCAGCGATCGCGATGCTCGCAGTCTTCGGCGTGACGCTGCTCTCGACGCGGGCTGCCGCCTTTGTGACCGGTCCGCTCGTGGAACTCGGCAACCGATTGTCGAGAAAGGCTGCGACCGGGGAGAAGGGCAGCATCGGCGGCTCGATCCTCCTTGGCGTTGCGACCGGATTGCTCTGGGCGCCCTGCGCCGGACCGGTGCTCGGTCTGGTGCTGACCGGGGCGGCGCTGAACGGCGCGAATGCGCAGACCACGCTGCTGCTTGTGGCCTATGCGGCCGGTGCTGCGACCTCGCTGGCGCTCGCCGTCCTGGCCGGTGCCAGAGTATTCGCGGCGATGAAGCGCTTCCTCGGCCTTGGCGACCGCATCCGCCAGGGTCTCGGCGTTGCGGTGCTCGCCGGTGTTGGCGCGATCGCGCTGGGCCTCGACACCGGTCTTTTGGCGCAGCTTTCCTATGCCAGCACGTCGGGCGTCGAACAGTCGATCCTCGATCGCCTGCGCAGCGGTGCTTCGCCCGTGGACGTCGCAAGCACCCGCATGACCCTTGCCGCAAAGGATACGCGACAGGCGGCCTATCGCAGCGATCTTCCGGTGGAAGGGCAATTTCCGTCGCTCGACGGCGCGGTTCAGTGGCTGAATTCGAAGCCGCTGACGCCGGCCGAGCTTCGCGGCAAGGTCGTTCTCGTCGACTTCTGGACCTATTCCTGCATCAACTGCATCCGCACCATCCCTTACGTTCGGGCCTGGGCGGAGAAGTACCGCGACCAAGGTTTGGTCGTCATTGGCGTGCACGCCCCCGAATTCGCCTTCGAAAAGCAGATCGGCAACGTCGAGAAGGCGGTGCGCGACTTCAAGATCACCTATCCGGTGGCGATCGACAACAACTTCGCCATCTGGCGCGCCTTCTCCAACAGCTACTGGCCGGCCCACTACTTCATCGATGCCGAGGGGCAGATCCGCTACACCCATTTCGGCGAGGGCGACTATGAAGGATCCGAGCGGGTGATCCAGGACCTGCTGGCGGAAGCCGCCGGCAAGAAGAATGCCGAAGGCGATCTGGTCAAGCCGGAGGCAAAGGGTGCCGAGGCCTCGCCGGACCTGGCACGCCTCGGATCCGGCGAGACCTATGTCGGTTATGCGCGAGCCGCAAACTTCGTCTCGCCCGAGGGCGTCTCGGCCAATACGTCCGCGCGGTACACGGTCGGCAAACCGGGGCTCAATGAATGGGGGCTGACCGGCAACTGGACGGTCGGCGCCGAAGAGGCGCGCCTCAACGAGGCCGGCGGCGGCATCACCTACCGGTTCCGCGCGCGGGACCTGCACCTGGTGCTCGGCACTGGCGCCGGCGGCAGGCCGGTTCCGTTTCAGATAACCATCGATGGGGTGGCGCCGGGCGCGGACCATGGCGCGGATATCGATGCGGCCGGCAAAGGTACCGTTACGGCGACCCGCCTTTATCAACTCGTCCGCCAGTCCGGATCAGCCCGGGAGCGGACCTTCGAGATCCGCTTTCTCGCACCCGGCGCAGAAGCCTTCGTTTTCACCTTTGGATGAGAGTTTGCCATGAGCGACAATGAAAAACGGCGCAGGCGCACCTGGTCCGCCTTCACGCGACGCCTTCTCGTCGCCGCGACCATGGTCGGTGGCGGATTGACCTTCGTTTTCAACGGGCCGCCGTCGGCGGCACAGGAGACCAGGCCTGTGCCGAAGGCGCTCCACGATATCGCGCCGACGGCCGGCCGCCAGACGGCGGTCTTTGCCGGCGGTTGCTTCTGGGGCGTGCAGGCGGTGTTCCAGCACGTGGCTGGCGTCGCGAGCGTCACGTCAGGATACGCGGGCGGCATCGCCGCGACGGCGACCTACGAAGAGACGGAGACCGGCGCCACAGGGCATGCCGAAGCGGTGGAGATCACGTTCGACCCGAAGCAGGTGAGCTACGGCAAGCTGCTCGAGATCTACTTCTCCGTCGCTCATGATCCGACGCAGCTTGGTGGGCAGGGACCCGATAGCGGACCGCAATATCGATCGGCGATTTTTCCGCGCGATGAAAAGCAGGCGAAGGTTGCCACCGACTATATCGCGCAACTGGATGCGAGCGGCGTTTTCAGCCGCTCGATTGCGACGACCATCGAGGACGGGAAGACCTTTTACCCGGCCGAGGCGTATCACCAGGATTACGTCTACAACAATCCCGGCCAGCCCTATGTGGTCATCTACGAGAAACCGAAGATCGGCGCGCTGCATCGTCTGTTTCCGGGCCTCTATCGGCAGAAGCCGGTGCTTGTGGCGGACAGCGCTTCTTAGCTGATGAGGCGCCGTGAGGCGTCCCAGAGGACCGAGCCAGATCCGCCTTTTACAAAGGATACAGTTTCGCGGCCTGCTGCACACATCCGCGATACGCCCAAGAGACACTCTGGCCGCGAGCACGTTTCGAGCCTTCGGCGACGAAACGCCGCTGCTGACATCAATAACGGAAGGAGCCATCATGCGTATCTTCGCGACAGTTTTCGCCATCGCCGCGCTCGCGGCGGCACCATGCGCCTGGGATAGCGACCCGAGAGAACCCTCGCTTCTTGCCGCACTCGTCTCCGGTTCCGGATCTGCAACGGTTGCTGAGAAGGGAGCAGGATTGCTGCAAGAGGCGCCGCACGAGGAGTTTGCCGATCCGTTCTTCGACTGACGATAGTACCGCCGAGACGGGCGGCCCGAACCTTTGATGCCAATCAACCTGGAGGAAAGTGACATGCTGGAGAAAACGAGAGAGCGCCAGACGACCGGGGCTCGGACAGTATTTGTCAACGAGTTGACCAACGGGATACTCGACCCCGCCGAGCCGATGCTGGGGCCTGTCGCCGATGGCGGTGTCATCATCGCGAACACGGCGCCGGGATGTTGGGGGCCGATGATCACGCCGGAGATCCGCGGCGGACATGAGGTGACGCGCCCTGTGGCGGTCGCGGGCGCTGAAATCGGCGACGCCGTTGCCATTCGGATCCGATCGCTGATCGTCACGTCCGCGGCGACGGCCTCGGGCAACGACGAGGTGGTGGCTGGTCGCTTCAACGGTGATCCCTTCTGCGCGGCCGTTTGCCCGGGCTGCGGCACGGAATGGCCGCGCACGCGCGTGGAGGGCATCGGCCAGACTGCGATCCGCTGCGAGAAGTGCGGCGCGGACGCGACGCCCTTCATCTTCACCAACGGCTACACGATCGCCTTCGACGATGAGCGCCAGGTGGGGCTGACCGTCGGCAAAGCGACTGCCGAGACCTTTGCCACGGATGCGGAACGGCTGCTGGCCCTGCCGGACGGCTCGATCCAGCATCCGATCCTGACCTTCGCGCCAGCGGACCTCATCGGTGTTGCCACAAGGCTTCGGCCATTCCTCGGCCAATTGGGCACGACGCCGTCGAAGGCGATGCCGGACTCGCACAATGCCGGCGATTTCGGCCAGTTTCTGACCGACGCACCACATGCTTATTCCCTGACCGCGGACGAACTCGTCCAGCATAAGACTGACGGCCACATGGACGTGAATACCGTGCGGGAAGGCGCGATCCTGATCTGCCCGGTCAAGGTACCGGGTGGTGGCATCTATATGGGGGACATGCATGCCCTGCAGGGCGACGGCGAAATTGCCGGCCATACCTGCGACGTCGCCGGCACGGTGACGCTGGAGGTCCATGTCATCAAGGGGCTCAATATCGACGGGCCGATCCTTCTGCCGGTGCTGGAAGATGTACCGTTCCTTGCACGTCCGCTTGACGAGGCGGAACGAACGCGGGTGGCGGCACTTGCCCGCAAGCACGGTGTCCGAGAGGTCGAAGCTGACGCCCCGGTCACCTTCATCGGCACGGGCGCGAACCTCAACGATGCGACCACGAACGGGCTGGAGCGGGCGGCGGACCTGCTCGGTCTCAGCGTTCCCGAAGTGATGAACCGGGCAACGATCGCAGGTGCAATCGAGATCGGCCGCCATCCGGGCGTGGCGCGGGTAACGTTTCGTGCCCCGCTCAACCTGCTCGACGCAAAGGGCATCGGCGCGTTCGCGCGCAGTCTCTACAATCTCTGAGCCTCCTGTATTTTCAAGGAGTTGCTTGCAGACGATAGCGGGGCCGACGTCATGTCGGCCCCGTTTCGCTTTCTGACGCTAAGGCGCAGTGGCAGAAACCCCAAGGCATTTCGTATCGGTTTGCCGCCGTCCGCGGCCGTTCAAACATTGCGATACACAGACGCCGCTTCCGAACACATCGCGGATACACAGCACACGCATGGTCACGGCGAAATTTGGTTCGCGTCCGCCCAGGCGGGTTATGTCCTGAAAAGACGGAATTACGACATTTGAGACGCGATCTTTCGGCCGTACCATTGAGGCTCCAACCCAAGCAAAGGAGCTTGAAATGAGCAAATCAAAAGGCACTGCACTGATCACCGGTGCTTCGTCCGGTATCGGCGCGATCTATGCTGACCGCCTGGCACATCGCGGATATGACCTCATTCTCGTCGCGCGTAACCGCGTACGCCTCGACGATCTAGCCCGCCGGCTGGCGGACGAAACCGGCCGCGCCATCGAAGTCGTCGCCGCGGACCTCGGCAACAGGGATGATGTCAGGCGGGTCGAGAAGATCCTCGAAAGCGATGCGAGCATCACGATGCTGATCAACAATGCCGGGGTCGGCGCGACGGCGCCGCTGCTCGCCTCCGATGTCGACAAGATGGACGAGATGATCACGCTCAACGTCAGCGCGCTGATGCGGCTGACCTATGCGGTGGCACCAGGATTTGCGGCGCGCAGCACTGGCACGATCATCAACATCGCCTCAATCGTCGGCGTGGCGCCGGAAGTTCTGAACGGCGTCTATGGCGGCACCAAGGCCTTCGTCCTGGCCTTCACCCTGTCGTTGCAAAAGGAACTTGCCGAGAAGAATATCCGCATCCAGGCCGTGTTGCCGGGTGCGACCGCCACCGATTTCTGGGGCATTGCCGGCACCCCCATCGAACACGTGCCGAGCGAGATCGTCATGCGCGCCGAGGACATGGTGGACGCGGCACTTGCCGGCCTCGACCAGGGCGAAGTGATCACTATCCCAGCGCTGCCGGATGCCGCTGACTGGGCAGCCTATGAGGCCGCACGGCAGAAGCTGATGCCGAACCTTTCCAGGAAAACGCCGGCCGCTCGCTACCGTATCGGGAGCTAGCGCCCGCTCACCTTCCGGCAACCTCCCAACCCGGACTTTCGAGGCGGTTCCTCGCCTCGCCAATCGAACCAGGAGAATGATGATGTTCAGACGTTCCATGCCCATTGTCCAAAACCGCCGACTGGCCGCCTTGGCATTGTCGGGCGCGATCGCGATCCTGCTTCCTCCGCTCGCCGCTCAAGCGGCGGGCGTCTCCGCCGGCGGCGACGTCCAAATCGCGTCGGCTGCCAAACCGGCCACGGACGAATCCATCCGCCCTTTCCAATTCCACGCCAGTGATGCCGCACTTGCCGACCTCAAGCAGCGCATCGCGGCGACCAAGTGGCCGGATCGCGAACTGGTGGCGGACGGCACCCAGGGCGTGCGGCTTGCCACCATGCAGAAGCTCGCCGACTATTGGGCAACAAACTACGATTGGCGCCGCGTGGAGAAGACACTCAACGACCTGCCGCAGTTCGTGACCAACATCGACGGCGTTGACATCCACTTCATTCACGTGCGCTCCAAGCATAAGAACGCGATGCCACTCATCGTCACCCACGGCTGGCCGGGCTCGATCATCGAGCAGTTGAAGATCATCGATCCCCTGACCAATCCGAACGCGCATGGAGGCACGGAAGCCGATGCTTTCGACGTGGTCATCCCCTCGCTTCCCGGCTACGGCTTCTCCGGCAAACCGACGGAGCGCGGCTGGGACCCTGTCCGGATCGCGCGCGCCTGGGCAGTGCTGATGCAGCGTCTCGGCTATTCCCATTACGTCGCGCAGGGTGGCGACTGGGGCGACGCTGTTACCGAGCAGATGGCGCTGCAGCAGCCGGCGGGCTTGCTCGGGATCCACACCAACATGCCGGCGACCGTGCCTGACGAGATCCAGAAGAGCCTCGATGCCGGCCAGCCGGCACCAGCGAACCTTTCGGCCGACGAGCGCCGCGCCTATGAGCAGCTCGACTTCTTCTACCGGAACGGGCTGTCCTATGCGCAGGAGATGAGCAAACGTCCGCAAACGCTTTATGCGATTGAGGATTCGCCGATCGGGCTTGCGAGCTGGATGCTCGACCACGATGCCCGCAGCTACGAGTTGATCGCCCGCGTCTTCGATGGCAAGCCGGAAGGGCTGACGCGCGATGACGTGCTCGACAATGTCACGCTCTACTGGCTGACCAATACCGCCGTGTCGTCGGCACGGCTCTATTGGGAAAACAAGCTTGCCTTCTTCCAGCCGAAGGGCGTGCAGATCCCGGTGGCCGTCAGCGCCTTCCCGGACGAGCTTTATCAGGCACCAAAATCCTGGGCGGAGAAGGCATTCCCCAAGCTCATCCATTATAATCGTCTCGCCAAGGGCGGGCACTTTGCAGCCTGGGAACAGCCGCAAGCCCTAGTCGACGAGTTGAGGGCTTCATTCAAGTCACTGCGTCAACCGAGCTGACAGGAAGAGGCGTGCGAAAGCGCGCCCCACCGTCGCAACAAAGGAGAAGTGTCATGACAGGTGCAGATAGCAACAACAGAGCACCATCGGTCGATCTGAAGTTCGAGGTCGCCGTCATTCCGGTCGCGGATGTCGATCGCGCCAAAAATTTCTACGGTCGCCTCGGTTGGCGGCTCGATGCCGACTTTCCCGTCGGCGATGCGTTTCGCGTTGTGCAGTTCACTCCCCCGGGCTCGCCGGCATCGATCCACTTCGGCACCGGGCTGACCTCGGCTACGCCCGGTTCGGCGAGCGGCCTCTATCTGGTCGTTTCGGATATCGAAGCCGCGCGTGCGGAACTCGTCGAACGGGGCGCCGAGGTCAGCGACATCTTCCACCGCGAGGGCCCCGGAAAGCCAGCGATCAGCGGACGCGATCCCGCGCGCCGCAGCTACCGCTCCTATGCCACCTTCAGCGACCCCGACGGCAACGGCTGGCTGCTGCAAGAGGTGACCGAACGTCTGCCCGGGCGTGTGGATACCGAGGTGACGGACTTTGCTTCCGTCGGTGACCTTGCGGCGGCCCTGCGTCGCGCTGCCGCCGCCCATGGCGAGCACGAGAAGCGCAACGGTGGTGAGCACGACCATAACTGGCCGGATTGGTATGCGGCCTACATGGTGGCCGAACATGCGGGCAAGCCGCTTCCCGAATGAGCGCCGGCCATGACCGTCGCGTTTCCTCCATGGCGTAAATCTGCTATAAGCGGCCATTCCAGACAGAGTCGGACAGGGGTGGTGTGAGATGCACAGGATCGGCTACGTCGTCTTTCCGGGATTTCAGCTCATGGGGTTCGCGGCGGTCACCGCCTTCGAGATCGCCAACCTGACGCTTGGCGAACCAGCCTATGCGATCGAATTGCTGTCGGAGGCCGGCGGCGAGATCAAGGCGTCCGCCGGCTTCGGCGTGCTCACGAAGGCCTTCGACGACGCGGTCTATGACACCGTCATGTTCGGCGCGGGCACCGTGATCGAGCCGGTAACGCCGGGACTCGCCGCCTTCGCGCGCCATGCCTTGGAGGTCTCGCGCCGGGTGGCAGCCCCTTGCACAGGCGCCTTCATCCTCGCCGAGTCCGGACTGCTCGACGGTCGTCGCGCCACGACCCATTGGGTGTTCGCCCGTCAACTGCGCGAGCGATTTCCCGAGGTCAAGGTCGAGGAGGATCGTATCTTCATCGTCGATGGCAGCGTGTGGACCTCGGCCGGCATGACGGCAAGCATTGATCTCGCGCTGGCGATGATCGAGAAGGACCATGGCGAGGATGTCGCCCGTCAGGTGGCACGCAAGCTCGTCGTCTATCACCGGCGCGCCGGCGGCCAGTCGCAGTTTTCCGCCCTGCTGGAACTCGATCCGAAGTCGGACCGCATTCAGAAGTCGGTCAATTACGCCAAGGCCAACCTGCGAAACGTCCTCTCGGTAGACGAACTCGCGGACGCCGCGGGCTTAAGTGCGCGCCAGTTCAGTCGCGCCTTCCGTTCGGAGACCGGCCAGTCGCCGGCAAAAGCGGTCGAGCATCTGCGGGTGGAAGCCGCGCGGCTCTTGATGGAGCAGGGGCGTCACTCGATGGACGTGATTGCCGAGCAGACCGGTTTTTCCGATAGCGACCGCATGCGCCGGGCCTTCCTGCGCACGCTCGGGCAGCCGCCCCAGACGATCCGACGCAATGCGCGCGAAGGCGTTGCCTGACGGCAATAACCTGCCTTGAAAATGCGATTGTATCGCCGTGTATCCAGCCCCTGCGGTTTCTACACGTGCTTTCAATAGGACGCCGCCAAGCACACGCCCCAGATACACCAGCACTCCATTCGTGATGCCAGTTCAGTTCCCCGGAGGGTAGTCAATGTCGGACGAAATCAACCACCCGCGCCGTCGTTTCATCGGCGCAATCGCACTCTCGCTGGCGGCAACGCAGTTCGCATCGGCTGGCGCGGTGAGAGCGCAAGCGGGAGCCGGTGAGGCGCCGCGCCTACCCGCCGTCGCCCCGGGCACGAACAAGTCCTTCCCCGTCCTCAAGCAGATCGATGCGGGCGTGCTCAACGTCGGCTACGCCGAACTTGGCGCCAGCGATGCTCCTGCCGTGATCCTGCTGCACGGCTGGCCCTATGACGTTCACACCTATGTGGACGTGGCGCCGGTGCTCGCCAATGCCGGCTATCGCGTCATCGTTCCCTATCTGCGCGGCTATGGCACGACCCGGTTCCTGTCCGCCGAGACTCCAAGGAACGGCCAGCAGGCTGTGATCGCAACGGATATCATTGCCCTGATGGACGCGCTCAAGATCGAGAAGGCGGTCATCGGCGGCTGCGACTGGGGTGCGCGAACCGCCAACATCATCGCGGCCCTGTGGCCCGAGCGCTGCAAGGCGCTGGTCTCCGTCAGCGGCTATCTCATCGGCAGCCAGGAGGTGAACAGGAAGCCGCTTTCGCCGCAGGGCGAGCTTGCCTGGTGGTACCAGTTCTACTTCGCCACCGAGCGGGGCTATGAGGGCTACAAGCAGAACCGAAAGGAATTCGCCCGGCTGATCTGGAAGCTTGCCTCGCCCAAGTGGAACTTCGACGACGCCACTTTCGACAGGAGTGCCGAGGCGCTTGAAAACCCCGATCATGTCGATATCTCGATCCACAACTACCGTTGGCGGCTCAGCCTGGCCGAGGGGGAAGCACAGTACGACGACCTCGAAAAGCGGCTGGCGCAGTTCCCTACCATTACCGTCCCGACCATCACGCTTGAGGGCGACGCCAATGGCGCGCCGCATCCCGATCCCGCCGCCTACGCCAAGCGTTTTTCCGGCAGATACGAGCATCGGCTGCTTGCCGGCGGCATCGGCCATAACCTGCCGCAGGAGGCGCCGCTCGCTTTTGCCGAGGCAATTGTCGCCGTCGATCGTTTCTAGTTTTTCTCCCGCAGATTGCGTGGAGGCGCGGGGCTCCGGTTCGCCGGCCCCGCGTTTTTTTGTGCGCGGTGATTGGAGACAGGGCCCGCCGGATGCGGCGCCGCGTCATGCTGGTGTGGCGCAATGGGCGACAAGCCACTTTCGGATGAACTTCGTATCAGCGTGTATCGGCGCCGGCACCTGGGCAGGTTTCCATACATTTTCGGGCGTCGGTGAAACATCCGATACATCTTGAGGGCGCTAGATGCGTCTCGACAGTCGCAGGGCAATCGGGCCCGGACGGCAAACCTGTCGAAAGGAAAACACCATGAGCGCCGCTGAAAAGATACTCTACACCGGCAAGACCCACACGACCGGCGGCCGCGACGGCGCTGCCCGCAGCGACGATGGACGTCTGGACACCAAGCTTTCCACGCCCGGCAGTTCCCGTCCGGGGACGAACCCGGAGCAACTTTTTGCCGCCGGTTGGTCCGCGTGTTTCATCGGCGCGATCGGTCTGGCGGCCGGCCAGTCGAAGGTCGCGCTTCCCGCCGACGTCGCCGTTGATGCCGAAGTGGATCTGCTGAATCGCGACGGCGGCTACTTCCTGAAGGCACGGCTGAATGTCAGCCTACCGGGGATCGACGCCGACGTCGCGCGTCGGCTCGTCGATGCCGCGCACCAGACCTGCCCCTATTCCAAGGCGACCCGGGGGAACATTGACGTGACGATCAATCTCGTCTGATCAGCACTACCTCTTGTCACCTCCGGAGCGGCGACCATCAGGGTCGCCGCTCTTTGCATCGGCCATGGGCTGGCCGAGCCCGGTAAGCCTTGGCTTCTTGAGCTTTTGATCTCAATCGTGACATTAGGAAAATAAAATATTCGATTGTTTTATATCGCATTATACGGCGTTTTATGAAACTCCTCTCTACTGAGGGCGGATCACCAGCTCGCCCAAAAGGCCGCCGCCGTCACGATTGCGCAAGGTCAGCGACGCGTTGATGGAGACTGCCAACTGCTGGGCGATGGCGAGACCAAGTCCGGTCCCGCCGGTCTCGCGATTGCGGGAATCCTCCAGCCGGACGAAGGGTTTCAAAACGGCGCCCAGTTGATCATCCGGGATGCCCGGCCCGCGGTCGAGCACGCTGATAACCACCGTATCGTCAGCAAGCCGCCGTGCCTCGATCTCGGCGCTGCCTGCGAATTTGAGCGCGTTGTCGACGAGGTTGGTGAGAATGCGCCTGAGCGCCTGCGGCCGGGTTGTGACCGTGCCGCCATCGATATCGCTGGCGCTGACGGACTTGCCGGTGTCCTGATAATCGTAGACGAGGCTTTCAATAAATGAGGCGAGGTCGACGCGCGTCGATTTCTCGACATTGCCGTGGGCGCTGCGGGCATAGGCAACGCCTTCTTTCACCAGGTTTTCGATCTGGCCGAGATCCTGGATCAGCTTCTCGCGATCGGCGAAATCCTCGGCCATCTCCGCGCGCAGTTTCATGCGGGTGATCGGCGTCTGCAGGTCGTGGGAAATGGCTGCAAGGATCTGGACACGTTCTTCAAGATACTGGGCGATGCGGTCGCGCATGGCATTGAAAGCGGTTGCCGCATAGGCGACCTCCATCGGGCCGGTTTCACTGAGCCGCGGCGTGTTGCGGTTCGGGTCGAGCGTGTCGGCGGCTGCGGCAAGGTTGACGAGCGGGCGGACGGCCTGCCGCATGGCAAACCAGCTGCAGAAAAGCAGAAGCGCGAGTTGCGCCAGCAGCACGTAAGGCAGCCAATCGGCGAGCGGCATTACCCCCTTGGGATAGACGTCGATCGTCAGCGGCGAGCCGTCGCTCAATGTCAGATGCGCCTGCACGTGGCGGCGATCGCCGGGGATCGTCTCGACGGTGACCGGATATTTCGGGCCGGTCGCGCGCTGGATGTTGGCGGAGAGCTCCGCGGTGGCCGGATCGACCGACGCGTTGCCGGGCACGCCCGGTCCGAGAATGAAGCCGTAGTTGTCGCGGCTGAGGCGATTGAGCCAGGAGGCACGCTCGTCCGCGGGCAGGCGGTCGAGGATTGCGATCGAGGTCGCTATGTCGTTTTCGAGCGTGTTGAACATGACAGACTTGGCTGACATGTAGCGCTCGAAGAACAGAACTGTGAACGACATCACATGTGCGATGGCGAGGCCGGCCAGCAGAATAACAAAGAGCCGCGCCCTGAGCGTGCGCGGCCATAGTCGAAAGCCTCTTTCAGCAGCGTTCGCGGTCATTCGCGCGCCTCCACGATCTCGATCGGCACCGAGAAGACATAGCCTTCGCTGCGCACCGTCTTGATGTAGGCCGGCTCGCGGGCGTCGTCGCCGAGTCGCTGGCGGACCCGGCTGACGAGCAGGTCGATCGAGCGGTCGAAGAGATCGGCCTCGCGGCCTTGCGTGAGATTGAGCAGCTGGTCGCGGTTGAGCACGCGCTGGGGGTGGTCGATGAACACCTTCAGCAGCCGATACTCCGCTCCGCTCAGCGCGATCACGGTGCCATCAGCATCGATCAGGTGCCGCGCCGTCGTGTCGAGCTTCCATCGGCCGAAGCGCAGCAACTGCCCGGCCTCCGAAATCTGCAGGTTGGGCGGCAGCATGCGCGCGCGCCGAAGCACGGCCTTGATACGGGCCAGCAGTTCGCGCGCGGAGAATGGCTTGGAGAGATAATCATCGGCACCCATTTCGAGCCCGAGAATGCGATCCATCTCGTCCGAGCGGGCGGTCAGCATGATGATCGGGATCGCTTTATGCTTGCCGGCGCGCAGCTCGCGGCTGAGCACCAACCCGTCGTCGCCCGGCATCATCACGTCGAGGACGATCAGATCGACGGTATCGCCTTCGAGGAAGCTGCGCATCTGTCGCCCGTCGGCGACCGCGGTCGCGCGCAGGCCGTTTTTCTTCAGGTAGCTCGACACGAGTTCCCGGATCTCTCGGTCGTCGTCGACAATCAGCACATGGTCGATATGCTCCATCGAGCAAACTCCTCAAGTCGGTTTGGTCTTCGCATGGTGCCGCCGCTTCTGGGCGAGGGGGCTGTGCCACTTGCTCCGTCTGGTTGACGCTCTGGATATGTCGTCGGTGTGTTCGCAACATCCAGACTTGCATGCGAATGTAATGCAAGCGCCTGCAGACACATTTCGACACAATTTCACAAAGGAAACCCGCCGCTTGCTGTCAAGCGGCGGGTCGTAGGAACTGTGGCTGATCGCGTCAGGCTTTAGCTTTTGCAGCAATCTGCGCGCGATACTGGGCGGTGGGCAGGCCGCCCCAGCCCCAATTGTCGAGGTCGACTTCCTCGATGACCACATAGGTCGATTCCAGCGGCTTGTTGAGCACGTCGAGCAGCACTTGGCTGACGCCTTTGATGATCTCGGCCTTTTCCTCCGCCGTCACCGTTTGACGCTCCGGCGTGGTGCCCTCGCGGGTCACCTGAACTGTTACGATCGGCATTGCCGTCTCCTTTCTGGAACTTGATGGCACCCAAGGTGCCGCGTTTGTTTGGAGAGTTACGGGCCTACCAGCGTCCGGCGTTCTGGCCGCCGTCCACATGCAGGATCTCGCCCGTTACGAAGCCGGCACCCTCCAGGTAGAGAACGGCGTCGACGATATCGCGGATCTCGCCCATTCGTCCGACCGGGTGAAGTGTCGAAAGCGCCGCATGCGTTTCCGGCGCGTGCATCGGCGTCTTGATGATGCCGGGCGAAACCGCGTTGACGCGAATTCCTGAAGTCGCGAATTCGATCGCGAGCGCCTGGGTTACCGAATTCAGGCCGCCCTTGGTGATGGAGGCGAGCGCGGCGGGCACGCCGGCGATCGGCTGGTTGACGAGGCTGGTAGTGATGCTGACGATGTGGCCGGAGCCCTGCTTCAGCATCTCGCGGGCGGCGTGCTGGGTAATATGGAAGAAGCCGGCGACATTGACGCTCATGTTCAGCTCGTAGTCTTCCTGGGTGAAGTCCGTGAACGGCTTGGCGGTGAAGACGCCGGCATTGTTGACCAGGGTGTCGATGCGGCCGAACCGTTCGAGGCCCTGGCGCACGACGCGCTCGGCGGTCTCGGGATTTCCGATATCGCCTGCAACGGCGAGGATGCCAGCGTCCGCGCTCTCCCTAATCGAGCGCGACGTGGCGATGACACGGTAGCTGCGATCGCGGTAGGCCTGCACCAGCGCGGCGCCGATACCCTGCGATGCACCGGTGATGATGGCGACCTTCTGTTCGTTGCTCATGGATGTGATCCTTCTTCGATTGCAACGGGCGTTCGTCCAGCCCGTCCTTCGCCCTCGGCGTTGGTGCAATCAGATTTAGACCCATCCGAGCTGTGGGAGAATTGACGATAATAGGCGGTCAATCAACCGAAATTCGGCATAATCAGTCAAGCGTACCAGCTTCCATCGCCATGCGTGCGAACTCGGTCCTGAGCCGCGGCAAGGCGAAATCCGCGAAGGCGCGAACTTTGGGAACCGACATGCGGCCCTGCGGTGCCAGAAGATGAACCGGCATCGGCGGATGCTCGGCATCGGCCAGCACGATCTTCAACTGTCCGTCGTGGATATGGCGCGCGACATGGTAGGAGTAGAGCCGGGTAAGGCCGGTGCCCGCAACGGCGGAATCGACCGCTGCGCGCACGCTGTTGACGATGTAGCGCGGCGTGAACTGTACCGTGCGCGGGATCAGCGAACCTTCGGCCGGCGTAAAGGCCCAGGAATCAAGGCCGAAATTGGTGAAGGCGACGATCTGGTGCTTGGCGAGGTCTGCCGGCTCGTCGATGCGGGGATGACTGGCGAGATAGCGTGGGGAAGCGACGACGACGCGCCTGATATCGCCGCCGATGCGTGTTGAGATCAGCGAAGAATCCGCGAGGTGCCCTATGCGCAGCGCGATATCGACGCCTTCGTCGACAAGGTTCACGAAGCGGTCGAGCAGCAGCAACCTGGCCGAAACCGCCGGGTAGAGATTGAGGAAGTCGTCGAGGATCGGGCGCAGCATCTCTTCGCCGAGGATCGGCGGCGAGGAGATCGTTACCGTGCCGCGCGGAGCCGCGCGCTCGCCGCCTGCGAGCATATCGGCCTCTTCGAGATCGACCAGCACCCGCCGGCAGGCTGCTGCATAGCGCTGGCCCGCTTCACTGAGTTTCAGCGAGCGGGTCGTCCGGTGCAGCAGTTCGACACCGACATGGGCTTCGAGCAGGTTCAGCGCGCGGCTGACGGCCGTTGGCGATCGCTTCAGCCGACGGGCCGCACCCGCAAGGCTGCCTTCGTCAATCGCCGTGACGAAGACCTTCATCGCATCGATACGATCCATTCTGCCGACTTTCGCAAGAGATGACGTCAATAAGCAAGAATTCGTCTGCAAGACGGCGGAAGTAAAGGGCCGACAGCACTGCATAGGAGAGTGCTGTAACTTCTGAGCTAAGCCGGAAAGAGGCGAGCGATCAAATCGGACGCGGAGCCCTGCCAAAGCTCGCCCTTGCCGGTTCCCGACCACAAGGACAGAAAGTCTGGCGACCCCTTCGCCGTGGACGCCGCTCTGATGTCACGCGTGAACTTGTTCTGGGCCGGAAAGGGCATTACGGCGGCGGCATCCACCTCGTTCATGAAACGGTTTTCGACGCCGCGCGCAAACCGGCCGGAAAAGACCCGCGTCGTTCGCGTCTTCCGCTCCGTGCCCTCTAGCGCCGCGCGATAGGGGGCCGACGTCCCAGCTTCGGCGGTCGCGAGGAAGGCCGTACCCATCTGCACGGCGCTGGCGCCTTTTGTCAGAACGGCTTGGATGTCGGAACCCGTCATGATCCCCCCCGCGGCGATGAGCGGTACCTTGACCTTTCCCAGGCTCCAGGCGAGCAGGTCTTCAAGGCCGATTTCGCTGTCTTCCGCGGACGGGTCGAAGATGCCCCGATGCCCGCCGGCCTCGTATCCCTGCAGCGTGATGGCATCGACGCCGCTCTCTTCGAGTGCCAGGGTTTCCTCGGGCGTCGTTGCCGTGCCGATGATCAGCATTCCTGCGTCACGAGCAGCGCGCATGTGCTCGGCGGGCAGAACGCCGAAGACGAAGCTCAGCGCCGCAGGCTTTGCCCGCAGCACCGCCTCGAACTGCGCGTCGAAATCCTCTTCGTAGGGCGCTGCAAATTCCGGCGTGGGCAGGCCGAGTTCGACGCGGTATCCCGCCGTCGCGCGCCGGGCGCGCTCGAGCGCCGCGGCGTCGATCTTCGGTTGCGGATGCTGGATGAAGAGGTTTATGGCGAAGGGACAATCTGTCCGGGCACGCACGGCCTGGGCGAACTCTGCGATCGCCAGCGGGCTCGAATAGGCCGCGCCGATCGAGCCGAGCGCGCCGGCGGCGGAAGAGGCTGCCACGAGCGCCGGCGACGAAGGACCTCCGGCCATCGGCGCGACGATCAGGGGATGTCTCAGGCCGAGTTTCGAAAGGGTGCCCTGCATAGTCGTGTCCTCGCTGCGTGTTGCCTGCCATCTGGCAGCGCTGCAGAGGTAGGGTGAGCGGTTACGGACGCAAGGGCAGGCGCCACAGTTTACCCGAATATCTTGTGGGTCGCTCGCGGCTGGTATGGCGGAGGCGATGGCCCCCTCGGGACCGTCGATCGCGCGGCAACTGTTGCAACACAGTCGGTTGACTGGCACTGTCGCTCGGTGGCGAGAGACCTTTCCAAGGAGCCCGCGATGTCGCGACAGACGGACAAGCAAGAGACACTTCCGAGCCTTGTCGAACACTACCGGCCCGTGCAGCTGAAGGCCGTGCTTGCGGCTCGCGCAATAAAGCACCGCGAGCCTCCGCCGCCGCCACCGGAAGAGCGCCAATACGGATCGCAATTGCCGGAGGGATTTCACCTGCCGCAATCTGTCTACGACGACTGAGCGCCGGCTCCGCCCTCAGTTCGTTGCCAGCGTCCAGGCCATGCCGGCGAGCGCGCAGGCAAGCAGCGTGGTTATGACCGACACATTGAAGCGGAAGATCGCCACGCCGGCCGCGAGCGTCAGCAGCAGCGACGGCAATACCAGCGACCCTAGGACCGGAATATCGAGCGCCAACGGCCCGAGCGTCCAGGGGGCGACTTCGGCAAACAGCGTGTGCAGGCCAAACCAGACCGCAAGGTTGAGGATGACCCCGACGACAGCGGCGGTGATCGCCGACATGGCGCCGGTCAGCGCGACGTTGTTGCGCAGCCGCTCGATGAAGGGCGCGCCCAGGAAGATCCAGAGAAAGCAGGGAACGAAGGTGACCCAGGTCGTCAGCATCGCTCCGAGGGTCGCGGCCGCCATGGGCGAAAGCGTGCCGGGATCCCGATAGGCACCCATGAAGCCGACGAACTGGACGACCATGATCAGCGGCCCAGGCGTCGTCTCGGCCATGCCGAGCCCGTCGAGCATCTCGCCCGGCTTCAGCCAGCCGTAGTGCTGCACCGCTTCCTGGGCGACATAGGCAAGTACGGCATAGGCGCCACCGAAGGTGACCACCGCCATCTGGCTGAAGAAGAGGCAAATCTGGCTGAAGACGTTGCCCGTGCCGAGAATGGCGACGAGCAACGCCAGCGGCACCAGCCACAGGGCAAGCAGGATCGCCGAGATCCGCAGCGACCAGGCGAGGTTCGGGCGCGCATGCGCGGGAATTTCGTCGCCGAGCGCGGAGTCTTCGTCCTTGAGTACCGGACCCGTGCCGGCCTTGTGGCCTCCGCCGATGCGAAAGAAATCCGAGCCGGAACGTGCACCGATGTAGCCAAGCACCCCGGCTGCAAGAATGATGAGCGGGAAGGGGACCCGGAAAACGAAGATGGCGATGAAGGCGGCTGCGGCAATGCCGATCATCACCTTGTTCTTCAGTGCTCGCCCGCCGATGCGGAAGACGGCCTGAACGACGACCGCGAGCACCGCGGCCTTCAGACCGAAGAAAAGGCCCTCGACGACCGTGACATTGCCGAAGGCGGCGTAGATGTAGCTCAGGCCCAGGATCGCGAGGAACCCCGGAAGCACGAAGAGGATGCCGGCGACAAGGCCGCCGGCGGTGCGATGCAGGAGCCAGCCGATATAGACGGCAAGCTGTTGCGCCTCGGGTCCCGGCAGAAGCATGCAGTAGTTGAGCGCGTGCAGGAAACGGTGTTCGCCGATCCAGCGCTTTTCATCGACCAGGATGCGGTGCATGACGGCGATCTGTCCAGCCGGCCCGCCGAAGCTCAGCGCCGCAATCCGCGCCCAGACCCGGACCGCTTCGCCGAAGGAGATGCCGTGGCTTTCCCGTTGCCGCGCCGGTCCCGGCGCGGCCTTGTCCGCAATGTCGGTCATCTCAGGCGTCCTTCTTGGCCGAGGGCCAGTTGTGGGTCTCGTTGGTAGCATCCCGGCACCAGCGATAGAAGGCGTCGTAGAGCAGCATGCCGGCGTCCAGTTGTTCCAGATCGTCCGCATACATGCGCGAGAGCCCGAGCGAGGCGGCAAGCAGGCCCGATGCCTCCGGCGCGAGTTCCAGGCGGGCGGTATCGGCAGCACGCACGATCGTGGCGAGCCGCAGCAACGGGGCCGTGGCAAGCCCGAATTCCTCGACCATGACGTCGAAGGTGCAGCGCTCGCCGCGGTGGCTCCAGCGCACGGACGCGTCGATGTCGAACGGTGTCGCCCGGAAGCGCTCGCCGACCATCTCCACTTCCGACGGCGCTACGTAAAGGAAAACGGCATGCGGATCGACGAAGCGCCGGATCAGCCAGGGGCAGGCGATGCGGTCGATCTTCGGCCGCGCCCGGGTGACCCAGACCGTGTGCCCTTGGGCGTTCCGTTCCGGTAGAGCCGAAGACGGCACGGCGGGGCTGCCGCCTTCGACCCACGCCTCGAACCCGCCTTCGAGCACATCGGCGGAGATGCCGGCATTGCGCAGCCAGGCGGCAACGCCGTGGCTGAGCTTCTTGCCCTGCTGGCAGATGACGATCGCCGACGCTTTGTCGACGTCGTGTGTCCAGTCCTGCACAGTGCGATAGTCGCGCCGGACGGATCCCGGGACGAGACGTGGATCGGCGTCGAAGTCCTCGTCGACGCGAACGTCGATCAGCGCGGGACAGTTCGGCGTGCCGATGAGGCGAGCGAGTTTTTCGGATGATATTTCGAGATACGACGACATGACGCGTCCTCCGGATGAGCGGTTCTATGGACGCGATGCTTCGGCTGGCGCCTCATGGGGTGATCGCACCCCCATCAGCAAAGTTTGCCGCCGTTGGCCGCACGCTGTCAAGCCGCGCTTCGGCGGCGACTTTACGGGACATGGCGAAAGCGCTTCGCGCTGAGGCGTGATCCGAGGCAAACTACCGAAGGATTGTTACAGGTCTTTGGCGTCAGATCTCGGTTACCGTTAAGGAAGCGACCTGAGTGCCGAAGGTCACACTCAGGTCGCGGAGGACGGCATTCGGGCTATTTGCCGGCCTCGTTGGCTGCGGCCTCGATGACGCCCGCAACCTTCTCCGGTTGCGACGCAAAGACAGCGTGGCTGGCCTTGATTTCGGTCACCTGGCTGCCGGCGCGCTTGGCCATGCTTCTCTCCAGGTCCGGGTTGATGGCGCGGTCATCGGTCGCGACGATCGACCAGCTTTTCTTGGTGCGCCAGGCGGGGTCGCCGACCTTGGCGGCGAAGACCTCCTTGGCGGCAAGGACCTGCGATTTCGCCGCAAAGGCCGCCTCCGCCGCAGGCAAATCGGCGGCGAAGTCGGCCGGAAACGCCTTTGGGTCGAGATAGAGATACTTGCCGTCCGGGGTTTCGCGCACGCTCATGGCGGCCGCAGGTTTCGATCCGGCGAGCGTTGCAAGGTTTTCGCCCTTGTCGGGCTGAAAGGCGGCCACATAGACCAGGCCTTCGACCTTGCTATGGTGTCCGGCCTCGGTGATGACCATGCCGCCATAGCTGTGGCCGACGAGCAGGGTCGGGCCGTCCTGGAGATCGAGGATGCGGTTCGTCGCCTGGATGTCCGCGCCGAGCGACGTCAGCGGCTCCTGGACGACGGTCACGTTGAAGCCGCGGCGCCCGAGGATTTCGGAGGCTTCTCTCCAGCCGGAACCGTCTGCGAAAGCGCCGTGGACGATGACGATGTTCTTGATCTCGGCTGCTTGCGCTGCGAAGGCGACGACGCTTGTCGCCAAGGCAAGCGCGATGGTCGGGAGGATGCGGTGGCTCATGCGATCGTTCCTTCTTCTGTTCGTGAGGCAACGATCGCAATCTGTTCAGGCGAGGTATCCCGGATGTGTTGGTCTTCGCCGCAATATGTACCGCATTGTAGCGGCTCAATCTCGACGCCATGGCGAGAGGCCGAAGCGCGGTCTTTCACCCTACATGGCAAGGTACAGAGGCACGCCGCGCGAAGGCGCGCTACGATTCAACCAGGATCACAAGCGACGAAGGCACAACCCCGTCATAGGCCATGGCGTCCGCCGCAGCCTGGCTTTGCATCGCCTGCGAGAGGGCGCCGATATCGGGAACATCCATCATGACGGCCACGCGCGTCGGGTCCTTTGGATCGACGAAGGTCCGGATGTTGGTGATGCCGAGCGCGCCGAAGAGTTCCTTGCGTCTCGGCGATTTCAGCCAGTGATCGGCGCCTTTGGTAATGTTGTGATGGGCGATGATGGTTGGCATCGGATCCTCCCTCTTTTGACGCGGTGCACCGGCGTCGCAACTTTCCCGGCGCATCCGCGTTCCTTCAAAGGAACGGCCTGAAGGCCGGGCTGTCAATTAGCCCGTCAGAGCTAGACGCGTTTCTCATCGAGCAACTTGAAGGAAGAGGTTCATGCCGAAATTCATCACCATCGGATACGGCGATCGCGCCGGCTACGATCGCACGGCGGCGGTGGTGCGCGATGCGGCGCATGCGCATGACGCGCGACTTCAGGCCGATGGCGTGTTGATGGGGATTGCCGGCGCGCCCGTGCAGGTGCGCAATGCGGATGCGGCGCGGGTCGAAACCAAGAATGGTCCGTTCCTGTCATCCCCGTTGCCGGTGGCCGGTTTCGCGGTGATCGAAGCGGCCGATCTCGACGAAGCCATCGCCCTGGTTTCGCAGACACCCTGCGCCGTTGCTCAGGGCGTGGTCGAAGTCTGGCCGCTTGAACTTCCTTAGGGAGTCGCCCAGGAGACCTGAGCGGCGAGCACGGATTCCGCCTCATCGGCCGTCTGGCGCTGGGATTCCGTGGCTCCGGCCGGAGCGATCTTCATCTCCGGTCGACCTTCCCTGAAGATCTTCCACTTTGTCGGTCGGAAGGCGATGCGGCTGTGGTCGCCGGCAGCGGCGCGTTCGGGCGAGAGTTCGATCTCGACATGCGGATGGTTGCGGCCAAGGTCGAGTTCGAGATGGCGGGTGCCGGCGACGCGGCGGCTGGCGGCAACGAGGCCGGCAAGNTCCCTGAAGATCTTCCACTTTGTCGGTCGGAAGGCGATGCGGCTGTGGTCGCCGGCAGCGGCGCGTTCGGGCGAGAGTTCGATCTCGACATGCGGATGGTTGCGGCCAAGGTCAAGTTCGAGATGGCGGGTGCCGGCRACGCGGCGGCTGGCGGCAACGAGGCCGGCAAGGCAACCGCCGCAGCCGTCGATCAGCTCGATGTCGTGCGGGCGGAAGTGCAGTTTCGCCGGGCCGTCGGGCTCGGACGGSGCRCGCAGCCCGATCGGCCGATCCTCGAACCAGATCTCGCCGTTCTGCAGCGTAACATTGAGGCAGTTCGACTGGCCGATGAAGCCGTAGACGAAGGGCGAGACCGGATGGTCGTAGATCTCGTCGGGGGTGCCGACCTGTTCGATCACRCCCTTGCTCATGACGACGACGCGGTCGGCGAGCTCCAGCGCCTCGTCCTGGTCATGGGTGACGAAGATCGTCGTGTGGCCGGTGCGGTCGTGAATGTCGCGCAGCCACTTGCGCAGTTCTTTCCGGACCTGT
>NZ_LMGC01000036.1:339490-341644 GCF_001427045.1 Ensifer sp. Root558
GCACGTTCGGTTCCACCGCCATGGCGCGGGCGAGCGCCACACGCTGGCGCTGGCCGCCCGAGAGCTGCGCCGGATAGCGCTTGTCGAGGCCGGAGAGCTGSACGAGGTCGAGCAGATCGAGGGCGCGCTTGCGGATCTCGGCCGACGGCGGGCGGCGATTGGAGGGCCGCACCTTCAGCCCGAAGGCGACGTTGTCGAGCACGGTCATGTGGCGGAACAGGGCATAGTGCTGGAAGACRAAGCCGATGTTGCGCTSCTGCACGGTCTTTTGCGAGGCATCCTCGTCGCCGAAGAAGATCGTGCCTTCGGTCGGGCTTTCGAGCCCGGCAACGAGACGCAGAAGYGTSGTCTTGCCGGAGCCGGAGGGGCCGAGCAGCGCGATCAGCTCGCCGGAGCGGATGTCGAGCGAGACGTCGTCGAGCGCCGGGAAGCGGCCRAATTCCTTGCGGATGTTGTGAACGCGCACGTCCATGACAATACCTTTCGAATGCCGGCTTTCCCGGTCAGTGCCTGCGGCTGGCGGCGATCTCGGCGCGAATTCCTTGCGGATGTTGTGAACGCGCACGTCCATGACAATACCTTTCGAATGCCGGCTTTCCCGGTCAGTGCCTGCGGCTGGCGGCGATCTCGGCGCTGTAGCGGATCTCCAGCGCCGTCTTCAAAATCAGGGTGATCAGCGCCAGCAGCGCCAGCAACGCCGCCACCGCGAAAGCGGCGACGAAGTTGTATTCATTATAGAGGATTTCGACCTGCAACGGCATGGTGTTGGTCTCGCCGCGGATATGGCCKGASACCACCGAGACGGCGCCGAACTCGCCCATGGCGCGGGCGTTGCACAAAAGCACGCCGTAAAGCAGCCCCCATTTGATGTTGGGCAGCGTCACATGCCAGAAGGTCTGCCAGCCCGATGCCCCGAGAGACAAGGCTGCCTCCTCGTCGCTACTGCCCTGTTCCTGCATCAACGGGATCAGCTCGCGGGCGACGAAGGGGAAGGTGACGAAGACGGTGGCGAGCACCAGGCCCGGCACGGCAAAGAGGATCTGGATGCCGTGGCTYTGCARCCAGGGACCAAGGACACTGTGCGAGCCGAACAGAAGCACGAAGACGAGGCCGGAGATCACCGGCGAGACCGAGAACGGCAGGTCGATCAGCGTCGTCAGGAAGGCCTTGCCCTTGAACTCGAACTTGGCGATCGCCCAGGCGGCGGCCACSCCGAAGACGAGGTTGAGCGGCACGGCGATGGCGGCGACGATCAGCGTCAGGCGGATGGCSGAAAAGGTTTCGGCATCGCCAAGCGCCAGCACGAATTCCGTCACGCCCTTGCGCAGCGCCTCGGTGAAGACGGCGGCGAGCGGCAAAAGCAAAAACAGCGCGACGAAGGCAAGCGCCGTGATCGTCAGCGTCAGTCGGGCAAAGCGGCTTTCGGAGGTGGCGGCGGCCAGTTCCGGCAGGGCGGCGCGAGGGCCGGAGGCCGGACTGAGGCCGGGACTGGGTGCTGAGGCGGCGGTCAGGTCATGCGACATAGACATATCTCCGCCGGCTCCAGGCCTGGATCGAGTTGATGAGGAGCAGCATGGCAAACGAGATCGCCAGCATGACCGCGGCAATYGCTGTCGCAGCCGCATAGTTGAACTCTTCGAGCCGGATGACGATCAGCAGCGGCGCGATCTCGGAGACATAAGGAAGGTTGCCGGCGATGAAGATCACCGAGCCGTATTCGCCGACACCGCGGGCAAAGGCGAGSGCAAAGCCGGTGAGGCCGGCTGGCAGCAACCCCGGCAGCAATACCCGGCTGATCGTCTGGAAGCGGCTGGCGCCAAGGGTGGCGGCRGCTTCCTCCACTTCCTTGTCGATCTCCTCCATGATCGGCTGCACGGTCCTGACCACGAAGGGCAGGCCGACGAAGATCAGGGCRATGACGATGCCGGCSGGGGTGAAGGCGATCTTGAGGCCAAGTGGTTCCAGGAACTGGCCGATCCAGCCGTTCGGGGCATAGAGCGTCGTCAGCGCAATGCCGGCAACCGCGGTCGGCAGCGCAAAGGGCAGGTCGACCATGGCGTCGATCACCCGCTTGCCGGGGAACCGGTAGCGCACCAATACCCAGGCGAGGATGACGCCGAAGACGAGATTGATAACGGCAGCGATAAAGGCCGT